>CAZCHT010000030.1:0-36190 GCA_964498705.1 uncultured Bdellovibrio sp.
AGATCTAGCTCGCCCCATATTTGACCTTCAAAATATTGAGATGTCCCACCACGTGGCGCATAAATAAAGGATTCTGTTAATGGGCGCACCTCTCTCTTAGCTCCGGGATAACCTTGGGCAAAAGCACCAGAATCAAAGGCTGTATAAGTGGCTCTTAGCATGACCTCTTGTTTTAATACGGCAACAACCTCACCAAAATAATCAAGCCCATCTGTTTTAAAATTTAATTCTTTACCCATGTTAATATCAAGTCCAACATATTTAGGCCTAACAACGTTTGTTTCATTAATTGTATCTTTAGTTTCTTTAATAACTAGGCCTGAAAGTATATTGGCTGTTCTTAGATGGCGTACCATCCTAGCCCCTCGCGTATTGTACGGGTCTTTTTTAGTTACTTGAAAAATATTTATTATTCCTCGTCGAGCAATATCCTCTGGTTTTATATCCTGAAATGAAAAATAAAAATGCAACTGGGCTTCATTGGCTGCATTAAATGGGACTGCAGAATACTTTGAGGTGGTTCTGTTTTGAGAAACCCTGAATACAATTGATTCTCCAATAGATCTTGAGTCATTTTCAAAATAAACTTTTTCTGGAATAACACCCTCATCAGGTAGTTCAATAATCTCAGGAATAAGAGCCCTGCCAAAGTTATCATGTAAGAATTCTTGGGCGTTCAAAGGCAGTATAGTGAAAAGAAAAAGCTGAAATATCAACAGCCTAATTTGGATTGGTTTCCTAACTAAAATGTCGTCCGATAGATTAATCATAAAGACTCAACATAATTGTACATATCTTATGGTAGAGCCAGGAAATTGGAAACTGTCGTCATTTTGTAAGGTAAAAAAGTAATAACCTGATCCATTTTAGGCACCATCAATATAGGCTTTTTAGTAACAAGGTTAGGCGCTTTTTAAACTGATTTCGGTCTGTATATTGCCTTAATACGTTATAAGATGATTAACAAGAATATAGGCCTCGGTATAATATTTTATTGTCTACTTAGTGTACACCTGACTAGCGCTAATCCGTCTTCTATATGTAGGGAATTTTACAGCCAAAAAGTCATCAATTTATCCGCGGTAAATACCAAAATTTATTCGACGGAAAGCCTACCAACAATCGAATTTGCCCTTGCAGAATTGGAACGACTAAGTTCGATCGGAAGGTTTGGAAAAGGCCATTTGGCAGATATTTACAAAGAAGCCCTGCCGCTGATTAGATCCGTGAAAGAAGAAGGGCAAAAAATTATTAATGCTGGGGAGTTCGAACAGGAAAAACTTTTTGAATTCTTTCAAAAGGTCAGCAGAATTATCGACCTACCAAACGAATATGCAAATGTTGTCGGGTACTATGCGGATGGTTTTGGAGATATGCTAACTTTTAGCAACGAGGCTTTTGAACAACGGCTTGTCGAGTTTACGTCGCGTCAACGTAAATCTCCAAAGATTTATTTAGAAAAAGTTATACAAGACGTGAATAGGAAAACACAAAGTCTGGCTCAATCCTTGAGTTTCATAAGTATCGGAGACTATACATTGCCCGATGGAATAAAATTTCCCTTCCAATATAAACACATATTTAGAAATGGAATATTACCCATGTTAGACTTTATTAAAATACGAGAAACTGGCATTGCTTATTTGAGTATGAGTTTCAAACAAGACCCTGTATATGATGGCACGGAGGGCAATTCAGTAGGTTTTTTGGCGCATGAATACTTGCACACCTATACAAAAAAGTATTTTGATCTACTATTATTCGAGGAGTTTGGCGCCGATTCGATAGAAAAAATGACAGCTCTAAAATCCAAAACAAACAAACTTTTGTTAGCTAGAGTGGACGAATATTTAAAAATTCAAGATCCCAAGTTTCGAGATGCTATTGAGTTAAGTTTATTTACAATCCTGCATGAACAAACTCATACTTATCCTGTTGGTGCATTTCATGAAATTGGAAGTGAAAAAGGTATGAATTTTTTCCGTTTAGCTATCATGCAGGGACTTGTTAGTGGTCGTTTTGGAGATAAATATAAGTATTTAGATGAGGATACTATTCTTAGAGCACTAAAATGGGTGCGATCACGTTCGAAAGCTGATACTCGATCACTAAAGAAATCCTATAATATGGCAAATTAACTGGTCTACGGAGGAATCTATGGTCAAAATGAAAGCGATTTATCAAGGGTCAAAACACTGTTTGTTGACTCACCTGCCCTCGCTATCAGAAATACAAACTGATGCTCCTAAAGATAATCATGGAAAAGGGGAATGCTTTTCCCCTACGGATATGACAGCGGCGTCGCTACTATCATGCATCCTAACTACGATGGCGATTAAAACAGAACCGCTGGGTTACAAATTAGATGGAATTAATGGAACAGTAGAAAAAATTATGGTGGCGGACCCTCGCCGTATCGGCGAACTACGACTAGAAATACATTTGCCGAAATCGTTAACATCAGATCAAAGATTGAATTTGGAAAACATCGCGGCTGGCTGCCCAGTTAAAGAATCACTGCACCCAGATACGTTGATCTCGTCGACATATTTTTACGATCTATAAGGAACTTATTATCCAGCCTACTTGCCAGAGAGCAGGCATAGTATTTCAAACACGACATCCACTCCGGCAAGTCCAGTGATGTCTGAATGATCAGATGGTGGACAAATTTCAACTAAATCTCCGCCGACTAGATTTTTAACTTTCAAACCACGCAAGATTTGCTGACATTCATAACTTGAAAGCCCACCGGGAACTGGAGTTCCCGTTCCCGGCGCAAAAGCTGGGTCCATGCAATCAATATCAAAACTTAAATATGTCGGTTCATCACCAAAACTGGGAAGAGTCTTTACGAAATCTGAGATGTGACCTTTTTTAATATCATCCATCGTATATACGGTTATCTGATGTTTTTTAATAAAATCTAAATCGCTACCATCCGCCAATGGCCCGCGGATACCTATTTGAATCATCTTCTTTGGATCGACCAAACCTTCTTCAACCGCATGACGAGCAAATGCACCGTGATGGTATTCACATCCCCATGCCGCTGGATAGGTATCCAAATGCGCGTCGAAGTGTATAAAGCTCAATGGCCGCCCATGTTTTTTTCTTAGCGCACGCAGTACTGGTAGTGTCGTTGAGTGATCTCCGCCCACCGAAACAAATTTTTTATTTTTATTGGCTAGATGGGAAACAAAGGTTTCAATTTTCTCGTACGTGACCTCTAACGACAACGGAACAGTCGAGCAATCACCGATGTCTGCGACGTTTACACTCTTAAACAAATTAGTCCCACGCGTCCAATGATACGATCTTCCTAACGAAGAACATTCACGGACATGCGACGGTGCAAATCGAGCCCCTGGACGATAAGAAACACCACCATCGAATGGGATTCCAAAAATACCGATATCGTAATCTTCATCTACTGGGACATGTGGCAATCGAAAGAATGTTTTAATCGCTGAAAAGCGCGGAAACTCGCGACCGCTGATAGGAAGATATTTATCTGTACTCATGACCTAAGTCTATTCCTTGTTTTGTTTAAGTCAATACCACTGCAATCATGCAAATTGACAACGCATCGATAAAAATAGACCCTAATTCAGGTATAAAAATATGAATTATCCGTTTGATGGCGAATTATTTTTAAGTCAGAAAAAGCGATTCGAAGACGTCGTTTTCTTTGTGCATTTTTATGATGGGTCTAAAGCCCAAATGAAACGCCATATCGATTTGGTGAATGACTTAGGATTTGATGCGTTTGCGTTTAATTTGCGTAGCAAAGGTGCGTTTTTAATTAATCCTATCAGTAGAAAAAAAGTGCCCGGAATCAAACACATCTGGGCTGATCAAATTTCCGATCTACTCAATTTAATTCCTCAAAAAAAAATCATTTATAGTTTCTCTAATCCGTCATCTTCAGCGATCGAAGCCATGGCCGACCGAAACAACACCGACACAGTAGCCATGGTTTGCGATAGTGGTCCCTCCAACCAGTTTTTAGGTTCCGCATTTCAGTTATTCCAGCATTTAAAGAAAGACGGATTAATAGCTAGTTTTACAAAAACAATTGTGACCCCATTGATCTGGAGTCCCTATTTACACAGCGATATGCATCCACAATTAGACACCTTTCCTAAAGGATTTAGAATTCTATCTATTCGCGGATGGAAAGATCCATTAATTCCACCCGACCATATTGATGGTACATTTGAACGCCACGCTAACCTTGATTGGCGCAAACTCAGCTTACCAAAAGCCGGACATTTAAATGGTCTTAAAGATTTCAGAGATGAATATATCGCGGGATTAAAACCCTTCTTAGAAGAAGTCGGAACACCTATTAAGAAAACTAAACAATCTCCTACGCTGGAAGGCTAATCTTTACGACGAGCGACTAATAAGCCTTCACTCGTGCCAATAAAATAAGATGAGTACCTTGGGTTTTGAACTAGACTCTTGTTAAATTCAATCATGCCTACTGCTTGTTTCTTTGAAAAAGGCGTGTCAATCAAGCCCCATACAGATCCACCCAAAAATACATTGTCGGCTAAAATTAAATACGATCCCTTCAAATGTGCTTCAATCCATTTTAAGTAATCTGGATAAGCTGACTTGTTCGCATCGATAAATGCACCACCGACATCGCTAGGCGGTTTCCAGTTAGCCAGCGCTTCTTTAGCATCACCGCGCAGAACAATTACGTTTTTTCCCATTAGCTCTGGAACGTTAGAAATATTTTTAAATAGAGATTCGATAAAGTCCGCACAGTGGGGGTCTTTTTCAAAACAAAACAATGTCCCGCCAGATTTCAACCCACGCAATAAAAACAGCGCCGAGTAACCGGTTAACGAGCCCAATTCCATATACGACGAACATCCAGCTTGTCTTACTTGTTCTGAAATTACGTAAGCCTCACTGAGAGCTACAGAAATTCCTTCTTTATTAAGTTTACGCGACTCCGCGCGGGCCTGCTCGGCTAAAGCCAAGAACTCTGGACTTAAGTTAGACAGATAGACCGAGTCTAAATAATTTAATTTTCCGTATTCAAATGAGTCTTTATTTTCTTCACTGCGCATAGGCTTCTTTAAATGACACGACTTTAGTTTATTGACCAGCAATTTCTAAAGATTCCCCTCAGGAATACCGAAAAACCTCGTATGGTACAGACTGGAAAAATTTGGATTTTCTACGATTCAAAAAATAAAAAACAAAGCAAGCCGTTGAATTTAACTCAAGCTCAGGCGCTGATTTTAAATCTAGCACAAAAGAAAAATTTTCAAGCCTACATTTGGACACCCGGTTGGGATGAATGGGTTGATTTAAAGTCATTCTTAGAAGTCGATCAGGATTACTTTGTTGTTCCTCCGTCAATTAAGAAAAAGAACTTGGATATAACATCGGTAACGAAAACGCTGACTCGACTTCGCGATTCACAAACGCAAACCAGTACAGCAACTGTAACTGACAACTTTGATAAAACTGCTTTGATTCCGTTAGATCCAAACAATTTAGTGGTAAAGGAACCAAAACCTACGTTCACGGAAGTTTCTAAAAATGCAACTCCCAATGCGAAGGTTGACTATGGCTACTTCTTTCCTGATTTCAGAGCTGAAAATATCGATCTAGATATTACGCGTATCAAAGGTCGCTTGAAATCCGCCCCCCAAGCAACGCCTGTCACAGAAACTGTAAAAATAGAATCCAGTGTATCTGCCGATCGCAGGGAAAGCATTCGTTATAACTTTGCGATTGAAATCATTTTAATTACCAAAAAGGGTAAGACATTTAAATCTCAATCCGAAAATATTTCCGTTTCCGGGGTGAAGCTAAAAGATCCCATACCACCAGAATTCCTAATGACTGATTTCAGCGTTATTATTTATAATAAATTAGAAAAGGACCCTAAGAAAGCGCGCATTCATTTCAATTCAAAATGTGTAGGTGATGTTTCGGATTCAAAACGATTAGTGTTTTTAAATCCGGACGCAAAAAGCCAAAAAGTTTTAGAAGAAATGATCAGTTCGTATATTCAACAGATCCAGAAAAAAGAAAAGGCTGGTTAATCCGGCCTTTTTTTAACTACAAACTGTGTAGCAAATTTAAGCCTCTTCTGCAGAAATCTTTAACAGCGTCTTTACTGTCTTTTTCAATTTATCGATATCAAATGGCTTCTTAATATAATCATGCGCACCCACTGCAAATGCTCGTCGCATATCCTCTTGTGAGGCTTGGCCTGAAACAAACACTAACGGGATCTTTTTTAAATCTTTTGTTTCTTTCAATAGTTCAGCTAATTCAAAGCCATTGATCCACGGTAAACCGATATCAAGCAGGATTAAATCTACTGGAGTGTCGTCAAGTACGTCTGATAGCTCATTCGCCTGTGCTGCGAGCTTAACCAAGTAACCTTCAGATTCTAAAATACGCTTGATAGACGCGCGCATTGTTTCATCGTCATCGATTACCAAAATAGTTTTAGGCTCTTCTTTCTTTTTAGTTTCGCGAAATTTATCCAAAGGAACAACATCTTGTGATGCAATTCTAGCTTTGGTGATTTTTTCAATCTTAGTGATTAAATCTTTGGTATTTATTTTTTTAGTCATTATGCCTCTTGCAATGCTATCCGTGTGCGCTTCTTAGCTGTGAGCTTCTGATTCTTTAGCTTCTAACCATCGTTCTGCATCGATAGATGCCATACAACCTGTTCCCGCAGCAGTGATCGCTTGGCGGTAAATAGGATCTTGAACATCACCCGACGCAAATACGCCGTCGATATTCGTGTAAGTTGAACCAGGTTTAGTTTTTAAATAACCTGTTTCATCCATATCTAAAATACCTTGGAATAAATCTGTGTTTGGCTTGTGCCCAATCGCAATGAACAAGCCATCTAAAGCCATTTGACGTTTTTCGTTTGTTTTTGTGTCGTTAACAATCACGGCATTCATTTTTTTGCCATCACCCAAAACTTCAGTGATTTCAGAATTCCAAATCACTTCGATTTTTGGATTTTTCATCGCCCGCTCAACCATGATCTTTGAAGCTCGGAAAGATTCACGACGGTGGAAAATATAAACTTTGCTTGCAAAACGAGTTAGGAAGTTAGCTTCTTCCATCGCCGTATCGCCACCACCAACAACGCCGACACTAACATTTCTGAAAAACGCACCATCGCAAGTCGCGCAAGCTGAAACACCGCGACTCATGTATTGTTTTTCAGAAGGCAAACCTAAAAGTTTAGCTTTAGCGCCTGTTGAAATAATAATTGTTTTAGCTTGATATTCTTGATCACGAATCCAAACTTTGAAGGGACGCTTACTAAAATCGACTTTTGTTACGTTTTTTGTTATGAAGCGAGTTTCAAAACGTTTTGCTTGATTTCGCATCACCGCTATCAAATCAGGACCTGGCAAACCATGTTCAAAGCCAGGGAAATTTTCTACGTCTGTAGTGATCATCAACTGACCACCGGCCTCTTCGCCTTCGATCATCAGGGGTTTTAAATTTGCGCGGGCGGCATAGATTGCTGCCGTTAAACCGGCGGGACCAGAACCAATAATTATAACGTTTTCGACGTGGATCATCATTAACCTCTATAAAACTCTATCTATCGATTTTTACTCGATTCGAAGGGTAAATCCTACTACTATTTGCCTTCAAAGTTAATGACTAACTGCAGGAAAACCAAAAGTTACAACTTCCCAGACTTAAGATACTATATTTCGGTATGACAATTTATTTTTCATCAACAAAACCGCAGCTGGCACCTATTGCAGCGTCTGCTGATGATTCAAAAAATAAAAGTTTGATGTCCTTGCTGTTAGAAGCAAAGCGTCCCGTTGCATCGTCCTGTAAGGGAGATGGTATTTGTGGCAAATGTCGAGTTCGAGTTCTAAGTGGGCAAACTAATTTGAGCCCCCAAACGGAGCTCGAAATTAAGACGAAAAATAAAAATCAAGTGGATGCATCCGAGCGGTTAAGTTGTCAGACTCACGTGTTAGGTGACATCACTATCGACACAAACTATTGGTGATTAATATTACTGCAAACCCAAATTAAACTCGGCGTCGTCACTTGGGTACTGATTGTTTTTCAACTCAGCTGCATGTGCCCGCGATTTCATTGGTTTAGTAAATAGAGAGGTTTCAAAATGCGTACGGCTTTGATATCCAGTTTGTCGAACACCTGATTGTCCCTTTGGCATCAATGAATTCATAAATACCATCACGGCATTTACTAACTCAGGAAATAGAGCTCCACCCAATACACGGATCTTCCCAATCGGTGACAAGATTAATTCGCTATCACCAAGGGAAGACGCTTTTAAAATTTTCTTAGCTGCTATGGCGGGGGCCATCGACAACAAAGGAAAATTATCTGCAAAATCAAACCATGCGAATTCTTTATCATGGTCGCCCTTGAACACTGCTTGAATAGGTGATCCTGTGCGCATTAAGGCCGGATAAACAGTAGTGACAGTGATATTATCTTGATGTAACTCGACGGCGGCGCCTTGAGAATAACCTGCCAGTGCAAATTTAGAAGCATTGTATGGCAACATGTGGGGCACAGCACTTTTCCCGCCTAACGAGCAAATGTTAATAATGCGTCCACCGCCTCGGCGTTTAAAATAAGGTCGCACTAAATCGGTCGCTTCAATAACAGCATACAAATGAAGATTCATTTGCGCCTCGAAATCCGCTCGAGTCATAGATTCTAGAGGTCCGACGCTTATTGTTCCGGCATTATTAACGATCGCATCTAACACGCCAAATGCATTAATAGATTCTTTCAATGCGACAGCCAGTTCATTTTTCTCAGTCACATCGCAAATTACTGTGCACACTTCGCCGCTAGGATATTCATTCGAAAGCATTTCACGTGCACGTACTAATTCATCAAATTTCCGTGCTGCTAGTGTTACCTTTGCACCCTGAGATAAAAATTCGCGCGCCAGCGCCAGACCTAATCCGCGCGAGCCGCCGGTGATAAAGACTGATTTTCCATCCCAACCAAATGGTTTTGTTCCCTGGGTTAAGCATAGACCTGCAGAGAACCCGGCCATAATCGCCGCTGCTTTTGGTCGTCGCGCTAGTAAACACGCCAAAGCACCTAGTCCCGAGACAATAGCTAATTCATTTTTTACGGTTTTTTTCATGAACTTTCCCCCTTGAAAGAACTCAGAATATTTTTTCTGATTATTTTTTTTGTTCGAATATTTTCACTTCAGGCAAACCGGTCTTTTCGTTTTGCCCTTGTAGCATTAACATGATGACCCTGCGAAAAGGTGGTAGCAGTGTTGTCTCAGACTCAGCATAAATTTTATCTAAAGTTAGCGCCGAGGACTGCTTGTTAGGCCCTTCCGTATCAAACGTGGATTTCACCACACACAACTTTCCGTCTTTGTGTGAGGCTACTTTAACGTCCGCATTTTCGAGCGTACGATCGACTTGAGTTAAATCTTTCACTAAAACAGTAAATGAATTACGCATCTCAGAGAAATTTGCAGGGATATCCACTTGTAGCCGTTCGGCGATTCCACCACGGATCAAATAATGAACAGGTTTATAGTTCGTTCGGTTCATTAACCAATAAAAGCCAAATACAGGCATACCCGAATTTTCGGGATCCAGTTGAAACCGACACTGTTCATCCAAACGTGTGTAAACAACTAAGATATTTTGAGGATTTTCGCTTTTTTCCAGACGGAAAACTTCATAATGAGGACCAATTGGATCCAACACTATAGCGCCGCCAGCAAATGCAATATTGGCACATAAAACAGATAGGCATAAAAGCAAAAAGGCGTAGGGTTTCATTCTACCGGATAGCTATGCAAATCCGGTGACGAAATCTTAATGCTCTATAGTAATATAAGGGCCAATAAACAGGAAAAGTTTCCCCAAAATACGGAAAAATTCCTCAAATTGGCGCACTGGTTATTCATGGTACGCTTGGTAATGCCAGCTGCGTTTGGCTCTATCAAATGAAAGCTCATACAGACAACAATTCGGGATAACGATGGCTTGCTCAGGAGAGTTATCGGCAGAATGAACCAATCGCACTAAAGAGCCACCATGCGTAGAAATAGCAACACGCTTAAATTGAGGATTCGCCATCAATGCAGTTTCCAAATACTCTTTTAATCGCTTCAAATGTTGAACTTTTGTTTCTCCATTTGGAAAACCCATCGACTGATGTTCTGGCTTAATAGAACGCCATTGAACCAACATATCTTCGCCATACTTTTCAATAATTTGAACTTGCGACTGGCCTTCTACATCACCCAAATGTGTTTCACGTAAAGCCGCTGAATATAAAAAGGGAACCGTATGTTCTGCCAATGCAATTTTCGCCGTTTCAATAGCGCGGTCTAAATCGGAACATAAACACGCATCGAGATCTATTGCCGCAAGTTTTTTTTGCAGACTTTCTGCTTGAACACGGCCTTTTTGATTTAAAGGAATATTCGTGTGCCCTTGAAATTTTTTATTCAAATTCCAATCTGTTTCACCATGTCTGAAAACCAATAGCTGAACGACATCACTCATTGTTTACTCTTTCCGTAAAAGAACGTAATTTATTTTGATACCTTGATTGATAAATATCTTCTCGAACCCGGTAACAAAATTATCCGCTGCTTTCTCTGACTGATGCAAATCAAAAGTTAAAAACTCAACTTTATAGCGACTTTGTTTGATTTCCTCTAGCGCCCATTCAAAATAAACCAGTGAATCAGTTTTAAACTCCAAGAATGATCCGGGTTTTTGCATTTCAAACAAAATATCTAAATTTCTAAGTTGAACAAATCGGTTTTTAGGTTTTTTAGGTGACGTCCATGGATCAGGAAAGTGTACAAATACATTTTCGATCTCACCATTCTCGAACATTAAAGGCAAATCAAAGGCATGGAACCGGCTAACGACCGCATTGGTTGCACCTGCAACCAATGTTCTACGAATTGTCTGAATAAGTGGTTTATATTTTATTTCAATTCCCACCAGATTTCGTTCTGGATGTTTTAAAGCTCGATGCTTGAAGAAATACCCCGCACCCGTTCCCACCTCAAGATCAATAGGTGCCACCGGATTTGCAAAAGCCTCGCGCCATTTTCCTTTGTTCAACGGAGTTCGTTCTTCGTTAAACGCATGTTTTGCGAATTCACCATCAAGAGCGAGCGTATATTGATTCGGTCTTGGTAAGCTTCTAGTTAAATTAATTCTACTGTTTTTTGGAGTGTCGTGTGTCTGCATAAAGTGGTGACTTAATATCATCAAAAAATAAAGAAATACATAGATTAAATACCCTACTTGGTCTGTAATATGGGTAATTGACATTTTTACAGGGAGGTTCTTTTGGAAAGCAGTGTACAATCTCACAATTTCACCCGCCAGAAAAAAAATAACATATGGACAGTTATCGGGGCGTCATCTGCAGGTACGATGATCGAATGGTACGACTTTTATATTTTTGGAAGTTTAGCTACTATTATTTCGCATAACTACTTCCCCAAAGGGAACGATGTTGTTTCACTATTATTAACTTTAGCCACTTTTGCTACAGGGTTTGTCGTCAGACCATTCGGAGCCATTTTCTTTGGACGCATCGGAGACCTGGTTGGCCGTAAATATACGTTCTTGGTCACATTGTTGATCATGGGTGGAGCTACCGCGCTGATTGGTCTATTGCCAACGTACGAATCCATCGGGATCGCGGCGCCGATATTGCTTTTAATTCTGCGATTATTACAAGGCTTAGCATTAGGGGGGGAATACGGGGGCGCTGCTACTTATGTTGCCGAGCATTCACCGGATAACCGACGTGGATTCTTTACTAGCTTTATTCAAACAACAGCTACTTTAGGTCTGTTTATTTCACTTGGAGTTATCTTAGCCACTCGTTTTTCAGTTGGTGAAGATGCATTCAAGGAGTGGGGATGGCGCATACCGTTCTTGCTATCTACGGTACTTGTAGTTTTCTCTTACTTCATTCGCGCTAAACTTCACGAGTCTCCTGTATTCCAGGAACTAAAAGCCAGCGGTAAAGCGTCGACTTCGCCACTACGTGATTCCTTCATGAATCCTGAGAATCGCAAACTTGTGATCTTATCTCTGATTGGCGCTACGATGGGTCAAGGGGTTGTATGGTACACCGGACAATTCTACGCACTTTATTATCTACAAACGGTTCTTAAGGTAAATTTCGTAACGGCCAACTACATTGTTGCTGGTGGTTTGTTATTAGGAACGCCCTTCTTTATTTTGTTCGGCGCTTTGTCTGATAAAATAGGCCGTAAGAAAATTATGATGGCTGGTTGCCTAATCGCAGCACTTAGCTATATCCCGATATACAAAGCCATGGCCATTGCTGCCGGTTACAATGCTGAAAATCCAGCAATGCCGCTATCAGAGCCAAATATGCTAGTGCTTGTGCTACTTATTTTCATTCAGGTTCTATTCGTAACGATGGTGTACGGACCGATTGCTGCATTTTTAGTCGAGCTGTTTCCAACTAAAATACGTTACACTTCGATGTCACTTCCTTATCACATCGGTAACGGTGTGTTTGGCGGCTTGGTTCCGTTGATTGGAACATACTTTGTGGATAAAACCGGCGACATGTACGCAGGTCTTTATTACCCAATCGCGATCGCGTTAATTACTTTTGTAGTGGGATCTATTTTCATTAAAGAAAATAAGGGCACTATTAGTATGACTCAGTAACTGACTTGATCATGTGATTACTAGCAAAGCTAAATCGTTTTAGAAATGGCGACTGTCTCACCGGACAGTCGCTAACATCACACGCTTCACAATATTTTCTTCCACATGGATCTAAATGAAATGCGAATTCCCCGTCGTACGGGTAATCTGCCACCACACGTTTTTCAAAATCATGAGTCGCCTTGTGAACCTTAGCGACGTCCCAGAATTCGGGAACAATCAAATGAGCATCGATGTGATGGAAATTTCCAGATCGAATCGATCGTAGATTATGAATATTTATAATACCAGGATTAACATTTTTTTTAATCGCGACAGCTAATTCATCTAGTGATTCCAAGTCCATCTCGTCAGTTAAGCCTGAAACAGATTTACGTACGATCTTATAGCTTTCAACTAATAAATGGAGCGCCACCAACGCTGATACTACAGAATCAATCCACATCAACTGCGTGAATTTAACGAGTAGCAAACCGACAAGAACGCCTGCCGTAGTGTACACATCACTCATCAAATGAACGGAACTGGCCACCAACGTGACAGATTTCTGTTTATTTCCTACTTTACGTAACGCAAGTGCCATCAATAAATTCACTAACGATGCAACGAAAATGAAAACCATACCGAGTTCAATCTCGACAACAGATTGGTTCGATTTAAATGCTCTAACACTTTCTATTAATATAGAAATACCGGCGAAAAATACTAGGCCGCCTTCAAACGCGGCCGAGAAAAATTCTAACTTACCATGACCATAGGGATGATTTTCATCTGCCGGCAACGCCACAAAATAAATAACCGTCAGCGCTGTGAACGCCGTTAAAACGTTCACTAATGTTTCCAGGGCATCCCCAAAAATAGCAGTAGAACCGGACACGTAATAACCAGCAAACTTCAATGCCAGCACGACAAAACTAACTGCGATATTTAGCTTCGCAATCGTAATTTTCTGATTCTTTATAGGGATTTGGTGGCTCATACCCAAGAACTAACTCGCTTTCATTTGGTTTTCAAATAGAATTCCGCTATTTCTGCTCGTCCACAAATGACTTAAGCAAGGTTTGCGCGATTTTTAGGAGTCCCTCGGGAATGGCCTTATAGTTTCTTTGGTTTTTGCAATACTTCTCGCTGATCTCGGCATCTACTTGGCTGATCGCTAGGGATTTACCTTCACATAGACTGCGGAAAGCGTTTTCTTTTTCTTTGGCTTTGGCGTTTTGGCTAGCGATCAATAGTGCGCAACTTGTTTTATCGACACGCTCGCAACCTTTACTCCAAACTTCCACAGATTCATCATGGCGCTTACGGCTTTCAAAATATGCTCCTAAAACACTACACGTCGTAGCTCCAAAATTATCCTTTTCGTGATTTAAACAATGATCTTTAGCATGAGCGACTAGTTTCTTAAAATCAGGATGGGTAGGCATGTAACGAATATAGAAATCACAGCTAGATTGATCGGCTTCGCATCGCTCAGAACTGATTTTGTATGCTGTTTTTCTATTTCCATATTTATATTCTAAGTAAGGATAATTACCGGTTTTACTGACTTGAAATGCTCTTTTTGAATACTGAATCGCATTTTTATAGTCTTTTTTATTTTCGTAGTAGTGAGCTAATGCTCCACACAAAATCTCTTTTTGCTCGCATTTTCCGGCTAGAGTCTCTACCACGATATTTTGAATATTTTTTGAAAATCTTAGAGAATCGCTCTGCATTTGAGAGCAACCAAACTCATCCATCAAATCACAAGATTTTTTGACCGCATCAAATGCTTTATCAAAGTTGCCTGCAGCTCGATATTGGCCACCCAATATATTACACGCAGAGGATTTTTTGCTTTCAAAACATTCTTTTTCAAGTGCTGGGATATCAGCTAGGACAGGCATACAGAACAAAACAGCCACGAAGAGGATTCTCATCCGGTGCGGCTTTTTCGTCTCTTCGTAGAACTAACAGCCGGAGTTGATTTCTTCTTTTTAGAAGATTCAGCGGCTTCCTTAGCCTTATTATTTTGGCGTTCCAAAGCTTCTTCAGAGCTTTTGTTTTTGTAATAGCAAACTTTGTTTCGGCCATTTTCTTTGGCTTCGTACAAAGCATGATCGGCGCGACGAACAAGTTCTTTTGGCGAAATATTCTCGTAAGGGTCTGTTACGGCGAAACCGACTGAAATTGTTAGCTGGATTTCATCATCGCCGCTGCGGAAAGTAGTACCTTCTACTGATTTACGAAGTCGTTCACAGTAAAATAGCGCCCCATCAAAATTAACCTCGGTTAACACAATCAGGAATTCATCTCCGCCGTAGCGCGCAGGGATATCAATATTTCGAGTGTTCGCCCGAACAATTTTTCCCATTTCAGAAATAACAAAACTTCCAAACAAATGGTCATGGCCATCATTGACGCCTTTGAAATGGTCCATATCAAACATAATCACGCACACTTGACGTCCGAAACGACGAGCCCGTTGTAACTCGAACTCAAGCTTTTGATATAGCGAGCGCATATTCAGAAGACCCGTTAGGTCATCTGTATCTGCAAGTTCTTTCAGCTTTTCATTTGCGTACATCAATTGCTCTTGTAGATCGCGAATACGCAAATGAGTACGCACGCGGGCCAGTAGCTCTAGAGGAACAAACGGTTTAACGATGTAGTCGTCAGCACCGCTATCTAAACCTAAAATGATAGATTCCGTTGATGACTCGTCACTCAATAGCAGCAGCGATGCAAACGGACGAATTTCACGAATTTTGGCAATAGCGCGGATGCGTTGATCTTTGTCCTTAAAATCAACAACGATAATGGCCGGCATCCATGAGTCAATGACGCGAATTCCTTCTTCAAGCGAATCCACACCCACAGCATTATAGCCTTCCCATTTCAATGGCTCCAAGATGACATCTATCCCTTGGGGATCGTCATCAATTACCAATATTTTTCTAGATTTCGCGGGACGTTCAATATCTTGGGACATCTATTAAGTTTACGGCACAAATGGCCCGAAACAATAGATCCAGGTCGACCTAAGCCCCCGTAATCTGTGCCTCCGTCCGGTATTTTCTGATTGAAGATTTCTTGAGAAAAATCTAGTATTCCCTCATGAATAACTCTCACGAAATCGAAAAAAAATGGCAGGCTCAATGGGCCAAAGAAAACGCGTTCAAAGCTGACCCAAAGTCGACTAAACCAAAGTACTATGCACTGGACATGTTTCCGTATCCATCGGGAACAGGACTCCACGTGGGCCACGCAGCATCGTATATGCCGACAGAAATCATTTCTCGCTACAAACGCGCTAAAGGATTTAACGTTCTTCACCCGATGGGCTACGATGCCTTCGGATTGCCAGCTGAACAGTTTGCGATCCAAACGGGAATCCATCCAGCTATCACAACAGATAAAGCCATCGGCAACTTTCGACGCCAATTACAATGTGTTGGTTTAAGTTTCGACTGGAGTCGCGAGATTTCTACCTGTGAACCAAAATATTACAAATGGACTCAATTTATTTTCACTAAATTATTTGAACGTGGACTGGCTTACCAAAAAGAAGTTCCCGTTAACTGGTGTCCCGCTTTGAAAACTGTTCTGGCCAACGAAGAAGTCGTAGACGGAAAAAGCGAGCGCGGTGGTCACCCTGTCATTCGCATGCCAATGAAACAATGGATGTTGAAAATCACAGACTATGCCGAACGCCTAGCGAGTGATTTAGATACGATCGACTGGCCAGAGCGCACAAAAGAAGGCCAAAGAAATTGGATTGGAAAATCTGAAGGTGCCAAAGTTGATTTCGAACTTCAAGGTTCAAAAGAAAAAATAACGGTATTCACCACTCGCCCCGATACCTTGTTTGGTGCGACGTTCATGGTGCTAGCTCCAGAAAATTCTATTGTTCCAAAAATTTCGTCTGCAGCTGAATTACCAAAAGTACAAGAGTATATTAAAAAAACATTAGCAAAATCTGAAGTTGATAGAAAAGCCAACACTGAAAAAACTGGACAATTCACTGGTGCTTACGCGACCCATCCTCTGACTCAAAAACCGGTTCCGATTTGGATCAGCGATTACGTTCTAAACGAATACGGCACCGGCGCTATTATGGCGGTACCGGCGCATGATCAACGTGATTTTGAATTCGCTCAAACCTTCAAACTAGATATTGTTCCTGTACTGCAAGGTCCAAACAATGAACCACTGCCTTTCGAGGGTGATGGCGTATTGATCAATAGCGATTTCCTAAATGGACTTGATAAAAAATCAGCGATTCAAAAAATGAATCAACATTTAGAAACTACTAAGAAAGGTCAAAAAGAAATCCAGTACAAACTGCGTGATTGGTTGTTCTCGCGCCAACGCTATTGGGGCGAACCATTTCCAATGGTTCGTTTTCCAGAAAAAGGTTTGGCCGCGCTACCTGTGAATGAATTGCCAGTATTGCTACCTGAAGTTGCTGACTACGAGCCGACTGAAAAAGGTGAACCGCCGTTGGCACGCGTTCCTAGCTTTGTAAACTACACGTCTCCACAAGGTCAGGTTGGCATGCGCGAAACAGATACTATGCCGGGCTCAGCGGGGTCATCTTGGTATTTCTTGCGATTCACAGATCCTCACAATGATTCAGAGCCTTTCTCTCAAGAAGCGCAAAAGTACTGGATGCCGGTCGATCTTTATGTCGGTGGACCAGAACACACTGTCGGTCACTTGCTGTACGCACGTTTCTGGCAAAAAGTTCTTTTTGATGCCGGTTTAGTTTCTCACCCAGAGCCGTTCAAAAAACTAGCTCACCAGGGAATGATCTTAGGTAAAGATGGCGAGAAGATGTCTAAATCTCGAGGCAACGTCGAGCCGCTCGAAGAGGTGATTGAAAAATTTGGCGCTGACACTGTTCGAACGTTTATCTGCTTCTTAGGTCCAATGGACAAAGACAAAGCGTGGTCTCCAACGGGTGTAGAAGGCGTGAAGCGTTTCCTAGAACGCGTATCGCGTTTAGTGTTTGATGACAGTGGTAATGTGGTCGCTAAAGACACACCGATGTCAGACGATCTAAAGAAAACTTTGCACAAAACGATCAAAAAAGTAACTCACGACATCGAAACAATGGGATTTAATACGGCGATCAGCCAGATGATGATTTTGGTGAACGAGGTTTACAAACAAGACACTCGTCCAAAAGATTTGATGCTGACATTTTCACAGCTGTTAATGCCATTCGCACCTCACTTGGCCGAAGAAATCTGGCATCGTTTGGGTGGCTCGGGCCTTGTGTCTCTAGCCCCATGGCCAAACTTCGACGAAGCTTTGTGTAAGGATGACAAAATTACATTAGGGGTACAAGTAAACGGCAAGATGCGCGGAACGATCGAAGTGACCCCTGAAGAGGCTCAGGATTCAGCTGTGGCGCTAGCGATGCAAATTGCGACTGTCACCAATGCTCTGGGCGGAAAAGCACCTGACAAAATTATTTACAAAGCAGGCAAAATTTTAAATATGATCGTGAAATAATCTTGCGGGGACCGGGTTTTTAAAATACAAACAATTTCGTTTAACAAAAAATGAAAATTAACAAGATGACGGACACGACAGTCATCTTAACAAGGGACGCGATGGAAAACAAATCCACTCATGAAACGACGTTAGTATCTGAAAACTCTCTTCCTGTTCAAAGTAAATCAAACCCGTTAAAAACTGAGCCATGGTCTCCAGAAGAAAGTGCTGAGCTTTACGGAATCAACAACTGGGGAAATGGTTACTACCGAGTTAATCCGAATGGAAATGTTCAAATCACTCCTACTGGCGCCAACGGCCCTTCGGTGGATCTTTTTGAGTTAACTCAAGATTTACTAGATCGCGGTATCCGCGTTCCTATCATGATTCGATTTACTGATATCATCAAAGCCCGCGTTGAATTGCTTTACAATTGCTTCAACAAAGCCATTACTGAGTTCGGCTACAAAGCGGAATACAACGGCGTATACCCGGTCAAAGTAAATCAACAACGTCACCTAGTTCAAGATATCGTTCATTTCGGTAAAGACACGCGCCTCGGTCTTGAGTGCGGATCAAAACCAGAATTACTCATCGTTCTAGCCCTAATGAATAACCCAAATGGCGTTATCATTTGTAACGGTTTCAAGGATATCGAATATATTGAAACAGCAATTCTGTCTCAAAAATTAGGTAAAAAAACGATCATCGTTGTCGACCGCAAAGAAGAATTGAAAATGATCATCCAGGTAGCGAAGAAATTTAACACGCGACCAAAAATCGGTTTCCGCGCTAAATTAAACACGCAAGGTGCCGGCAAATGGGTGGATTCGTCAGGCGCTCGTTCTAAGTTTGGTTTAACAGCGATGGAAATCGTCGAAGGCCTTGAGCTTCTTAAAACAGAAAACATGATGGATTGCCTTGAACTCCTTCACTACCATATCGGTTCTCAAGTTCCTTCTATCCAAAGTATCAAATCGTCTCTTAAAGAAGGCGCACGTTTTTATACAGAAATTTATCAAATGGGTGCGACTGGTCTTAAATACATCGACGTGGGCGGTGGTTTAGGCGTGGATTACGATGGCACTGGCCATTCTGATTCATCGATCAACTACTCGGAACAAGAGTACGCGAATGACGTAGTTTCTATCCTTCAGGGTCTTTGTGATGAAAAAAATATTCCACATCCAAATATCGTAACGGAATCAGGTCGCGCGCTTGTTGCCCATCACTCGGTTCTAATCTTTAACGTTCTAGGTGTAAATCACTTGCACAGAAGCGCGCCTCCTCGCCTAGTCACTAAAAAAGATCCCGGCATCATGCAAGATCTTCAGTACATCTACGAAAAAGTTAACCGTGATAATATCAACGAATGCTTCAACGATTTAACTCAGTCAAAACAAGAAACTCTTCAATTGTTTACATACGGTGTGTTGAATCTTGAGCAACGTGCATGGTGCGAAACTATGTACTTCTCGATTGCGACAAAAATGCTTCAAATCGCCAAAACGGCCCCAGATGTAGAAGACATCGAAGCGACATTGCGCCAAGAGCTTTGCGATACATACTACTGCAACTTCTCTGTATTCCAATCGGTACCAGATTCATGGGCGGTAGGACAATTATTCCCGGTTATGCCAATCCACCGTTTACAAGAAGAGCCTCATCATGAAGCGACTCTAGCAGATTTAACGTGTGACTCTGACGGCAAGATGGAAAAATTCATCGATTCTAAAACAGGTCAGTACAAACAGACTTTGCAAATCCATGAAGTGAAAGAAAACGAATCGTATTACTTAGGCGTTTTCTTAACGGGCGCATACCAAGAGATTTTGGGCGATTTACACAATCTGTTCGGCGATACGGATGCGGTTCACATTTCTATGGGCCCAGCTGGCTATACAATCGATCATTATGTTCCCGGTGATACAGTGACAGAGGTTCTGTCTTACGTTCAGTATGACCGCAATAACTTGATTGATAACGTTCGCCAAGCATCTGAGGAATTCATTCAAAAAGGCAGCATCTCTAAACAAGAAGCTAAGCTACTGATCAAGCATTACGAAGAAGGCTTATCAGGCTACACGTACCTAGAAGATCTAGAGTAGACTACCGAGCGGCGCTATTTTGTGGCGCCGTAAAATACCAAAAAAATTAATGGCACTTGTATCCCATATTTCAAAATTATAGCTTCTAACTCTATTGCAATCCATTTTTAGAATAACAAGATGCCAATGCCTCGGGAGTCGAGCCCGCAAATAATGTACACGCTAAAGTTGCATTTTCATCTATTACTTTAGGTACAGCATTATTATTTGCTAAACATTTTCTAACATTTCCCAAACCAACATTTGTAACACAAGTATCAATTAGAGTTTGAGTAATTGGAACTACAGCATTTGCATCTACAAACCCGTTTGCATTCAAACAAGCAGCAATATTATTCATTCCAGCAAATGCTGCACAGCCATTTATGTGTTCTTGAGTTAATACCACCGGGATAAGCGCCTTGTTTTTTAAACATTTAGCTAAACTTCCAACACCAACTTTTGTAATACAATCGTCAATATCAGCTTGTACTAATGGTGCAAATGAATTCACATTTGCGTTTAAACAGGTTGCTATTTTTGAACTATCTACCAATTTAGCACAACTGTTAATATCACCCTGTAATAATGCCTTATGAATATATGAATTTTTCCTTAAACATTTCAACAATGTAGTATTAGGATTTGCAGCAACTGCGGCTAAGCAAGTTTCAATAACAACCTGGGTGACATTATTAGGCAGTAAGCTATTCTGACTTAAACACCTTGATATCCCAGTGGTTCCATTGATTCTTATACACTCATTGATATCAGCTTGCACTAAAACCCGATTTAAAAATCCAAGATCCCAGCGTAAACATGAAATTAAATTCTCTTCCCCTTTATCAGCAATGCATGAATCAATATTTGATTGAACAAGATTTACGCCATTATTTGAAAGAGTAAGTCCATTTAGCTCTAAGCATGCAGCCAATTTACTAACTCCAACTTGCGAAATACATCTATTAATTTGATGGGCCATAACTACTCTTGAAAGCTTCCCACCCCCACGAAGGCATTTTAATACACCGGCTACTCCGACTCCTGTAGTTTGCACACAAGCATCAACATCTGCTTGCAAAAACTGTGGTACAAAATTATCCGCAGTGCTGGCCGCAGTACCTGGAACCAGATCACTATTTAACAAACAATCATATAAATTCGCGCTACCAGCCTTTGAACAAAGATTAACATCAAATTGCGAAATACTATTGGTTGGTAAGAAACTTTTCTTTCTCAGACATTTCTCAACTTTGCCCACACCCACCGCTGCAATACATGCACTAATGTCGGCTTGGCTAATGTTTTGTGGCAATAGTCCATGTTTAGATAAGCAGGAAGCAATTTTAGCATCTTCAACTTTAGCCTTGCACTTATCTATATCGCTTTGAATAAAAGTTCTATGGTGATCAACTACGTATCCTTTTGAATCAAGGCAAACCGCCATAAAAATTTTGTTATTTTTTTCGGCGTTACAAGCTGTTATGGCCGCTTTCATTGCTGCACTTGACCCAGTCGGAATTACACCCTTACCAGATAAACAATCGGGCAACTTGTCGAAATCTGAATTATTACTTACAAGACAAGCATCATAGTCTTCATTATTTATTTTCTGTAAGGTCAGCGCTGAATTAGCAGAATTTGAGCCATTTAAATCACTTGAACCCGAATCGAGTGAACTTAAATTCGATCGTCTGACTGAACAAGCGTTTCCATAAACAACTAATGTTCCCCCGATAAGTCCAATTAGCATTAGAAACTTAAGTTGCCTCTTAAATTTAAGCACAGACAATAGTCGAATCTTGTTCATAAATCGCCCCCCGTTCCCCTTGACAATTCTCTTGATTGTAGACTCAATGTATTCAGGTTGAAACTGAAAAATTATTTACTTAACGAAAGTCTCAAAATGAAATACTTTTTTAACTATTTTTTAACATTATCCTTTTTTTCACTTTTTGCGATTGTCTCTAATGCGGATCAAAATACACCCATTAAGATAAAAGTAATCAAATCTAAAGGACAAAATGCATCTATTCGCGTTTCAAATACTTACGGAGGCGAGCTACCTCCCGGTATTTATATGTTAACCACAACAGCCAATGATGATCTTACTTTGAGTGAAGAACAAAGAAAAAAATTAATATCAATATCTTTTGAGTCTGGTTTTTATTCAAAATCAAGTACTGTGAATAAAGTAGAAACAAAAACTGATACAAAATCGATGTCGGCAAACTTTACTTACGGCTGGAATAGGAAATCCTATGAATATGGTCCTTTTATATCTTATCTATTCCAAACAGAAGGCAGCGTTGATTCAAAATCTTTATCAGTTGGGTTTTTTGGCGACTGGAATTTTGTAGAGAATATTGAATCAAAAACTTGGGTCCCTGGCTTAAGAATTTTATTAGGTTTAGGACAAATCGACAACTCTGGTATGAAATCAGCCTATAGTACAAATATTGCCCAAGCCGGTCTTATTGTTAAATATTTCTATTTACATTCTAGCTTGGCAGTCACTGGTGAACTTGCTTTAAAAAACGAATCTGCAAAACCTGAAAATA
The DNA here is from genome assembly GCA_964498705.1 of uncultured Bdellovibrio sp. Taxonomy (GTDB): domain Bacteria; phylum Bdellovibrionota; class Bdellovibrionia; order Bdellovibrionales; family Bdellovibrionaceae; genus UBA2316. Next base: position 22,864 of record CAZCHT010000030.1, read on the forward strand.
CAGAAATAAAAACCACAGGTACCATTGCAAGGATTGGTATTATCAATTACTTTTAAGTTCCTAAAACAAACATGCCATCAGAAGTTTCAGTCCTTTTCAGATGAATGACTCATTTCGATCAGCCAAACCGCTCATTCCTTAAAAGAACTCTGCTTAATACTGGGTCGGAAGCCTAAAAAAGAAAAAGCCCCTCGATTTTCACCGAAGGGCCTAATTTAAAACCTAAATTTCAGAACTTACTAACCTGGAAAATTATTTTCCAACATTACCGTTCTTCATTTCAGTCATACCCTGTTGGATACGAGACTGAAATTCATTTTCCATTTCGATCAAGTTGTTAGCAGAAAGACTTAATGTCGTTCCAGCTGCGCAGCTTGTACCTTTTGCAGAAACTACTTTTAGTTCAGCAATTGGATTTTGAGCACTAGGTTGGTTAGTCAAACGTAATACGTCGCCTTCATCTAATTGACATTGGCCACCGCTAGACTCTTCAACTGTCAGGTCAGAGTGAACAACCATCAAACGGCCCACAGTCAAGATTTGTGCTGGATCCATAGTCGCGTTGTTTTGAACAGCTGATTGTTGCTGCTTAAGAGCCTGTTCAACTTGAGAACGAATTTCTTCTTTGATTTGATCGTTCAAAGCTACTTGGTTGTATTGTTGTTGAACCGCTAGAACTTCGTTATCCGCTGCAATACGGTCGTAGTTAGATTGGATCAATGACATCAACAAGTAATCAGTTAACCAATAAGCCGGAGAATAGTAGTTAACATACGGGTGATAGTAGCTGTTGTACCAAGGATTGTAACTCCAGTGCCAAGTGTAAAGCACAGGGCGTGACCATGAAGTCAAAGTCCAGTTGTAGTAGTTGTAATCATAATATGACGGACGGTAGAAATATGAAGGATATCCGTAGTAGTTATTTTGAACATACACAGTTGTATAATTATTATTGTACTGACGATAGATCACTGGTCGGTTGTTCCAAGTAGAATATTTCTCTTGGTAAACAGTTTTTCCATAACGATCTTGTTGGTATCTTAAACCATCTCTAGTTCTGATTTCAGAAACACCGCTTTTGTACTTAGTAACAACGTCACCGTTAGTGCGTCTTTCTGTATCGCTGATTTTAACTTCTTTACCAGTTTTATCATAACGAATTGATTCTTTACGAGTGCTTCCGTTTTTATCAACGAAAGTGTGAGTATAACCTTTACCGTCTTTGTGAACTTTATCAGAAGTTCCGTCTGCACGAATACGACTTTGCCCAGGCTGAAGTTCTTTTAAAAGAACAGTTCCGTTTTTGTTAGTTTTAGGCTGATTATTTGAGTAACCACCGTTGTTGTAACCACCATTATTTCCGCCGTTGTTTTTAGGCTGAACTGGTTTACCAATGTCATACTTAGGTTTTGTATAAGTGTAATCATTGTATTTGTAGTTAGAAGACGAACCACCATAGTTTGGAGTCGTATTCGACTTAGCCGGAGGAGTCGTTGGAGTTGGCTTAGACGAGTTACCATAACTCGGAATTGTGCTTCCATAGTTTGGTTTGCTGTTTGAGCTAGACGACGAACCAGAATTACTTTTTGGAGACGATGAGTTTCCATAAGTTATTGTTGGAGCATTGTATTTGTAGTTTGAAGATGAACCATAGCTAGAAGACGAACCATAGTTTGGTTTGCTGCTAGAAGATGAAGAGCTTCCTGAATTTACAGACGGTTTAGGTGTCGACTTGTTGTAGTTGTAGTCATTGTAGCTTGGAGTCGAATACGACGGTTTGCTAGAAGATGACGAACCTTTTGAAGACGATGAGTTTCCATAAGTTACAGTTGGAGCATTGTATTTGTAGCTAGAAGAAGACGAGCTTGATCCATAGCTAGAAGACGAACCATAATTTGATTTGCTGCTGCTAGAAGAAGAATAGCTAGGAGAAGAGTAGCTAGAAGAGCTACCTTTGCTTGAAGAACCCGAGCTGTATGAAGATCCACCGCTGCTTTTTGAAGACGATGAGTTTCCATAAGTTACTGTTGGAGCATTGTATTTATAGCTAGATGAAGATCCGCCATAATTTGGTGTGCTGCTAGATTTTTTGTTATCTGCTTGTGCAGATAGCGCCATCATAGAAACAGCAACCGCTAAAGAAAGAACATTGAACGTGTTTTTCATAATGTTACCTTTTTTGGTTTGGTTATTTAGTTTTCTGGACCCCCGCTTTATTTGCCAAAAATTGGCAAATTGCAATAGCAATGTGACAGTAATCTTTACCTGACAAAATTCTTAACAGGTGGATTTTACAAAGGAAACTGGTGCGAAAATGCCCAAGCCAGGTGGGGTCATTTTGCTCGCTAACAATTGTGATGATTATCCAATCAAAAAGACTCACGAATTAGTAAACAAATTGAGTCATTCTAAAATGTGCTTGTACCAAGGATTTGCGGTGATCGCACAATGACACCAACCCCTGCGGTTTTTGTTGATGTCTCAAGATGATACAAAGTTTACACGATCAAAAAGTTATGATGCGAAACGTTTACAAAATTCGTCTCTGAATTTCTGATTCTCAAATTGAAACACGCGGCAACTATTAAACGAGTTTCCACAGGCATGCCTCTTGTACCTAGCTATCCTCAAGAGGAACAACAATTATGAAAACACTAAGCTTATCTTCACTTATCATCCTGGCGATCTGTTTCCAAAATTTCAATTTTGTAAATCTACTAGATAAAAAGAATTTCGTAGATGAACAAACACGCGTATCTCACGCTAAAGAGATCCTAGGAAAAGACTATAAGAAGAGTGATATCTCAAAACTTGAAGGTGTTAAATTCTTCCACATCTATTTATATGACTTAGCCCAAAAGAACTTACCGGCAAAGCATAAGAAGCACTCTAATAGAATCACTAAGACTATTATTAAAGAAGCTAAAGCTCACGGTATTGACCCAGTATTCATCGCATCGATCATTCAGACAGAAAGCTCATTCAATCCAGAAGCACGCGGCTTAGCCGGCGAAGTCGGTTTAATGCAAATTATGCCGTCCACGGCTAAAGAGATCGCAGAACGCCTTAAAATCCGCTGGAGAGGCCCAAAAACATTGTTAGACCCAGTTAATAACATCCGCATCGGAACAGCCTATGTGAGCCAATTACGCAGCTTTTTTGAGAACAAACCCTATCGTTACATGGCTGCCTACAATGTGGGACCAGGAAAGATCTTAAGAATTGAGAACAGCAAAGACGTACCTAAGTTTTACTCAACAAAAGTAATGAAATATTACGAGAAATTTTACAAGAAAGTAGCGATCATCCAAGTTCCAGATAACTTGGCTGCCAACTAAACGTCAGATTCTAAATTCAAATTAAACAAAAAAAACGCGTTCTCGAGTTTCCCAAGAACGCGTTTAAAATTTTATTTTAAGTTCATCTACTCAATTAGCCTTTATGCCTGTGAGTGATGAGGCCGTGAGAAGGGTCATAAGGAGAAAGACCTACTGAAACTCTGTCTCCTAAGATTACCTTGATCTTGAACTTTTTCATTTTTCCGCACAGTCGAGCTGTGATCGTCAGCCCGTTTTCAAGTTCAATATGGTAAGTTCCGCCACCTGAAAGGTTTGAAACTTTACCCTCAACTGTGACTAAATCATCTTTAGCCATTAGTTAGTCCTTTGTTTTAAGAACAAACTAGTAACGAGGTTTACGGTCGCTGTATCCGCCACCGAAAGATTTACCACGTCCGCCGCCGCCGCCACCGCCGCCGAAGCCACGTCCGCCGCCGCCGCCTTCACGAGGAGCCATTGGTTTAGCTTCGCTAACGTTGATTGCGCGACCTGATTGTTCAGTACCGTTTAATTTTTCAATTGCAGAAGAAGCTTCTGATTCTGATGACATTTCAACAAAACCGAAACCTTTGCTACGTCCTGATTCTCTATCTGTAACAACTTTAGCTGATTCAACAGTTCCGAAAGCTGAAAAGATATCTGATAATGATTGATCATCGATAGCGTATGATAAGTTGCCTACGTAAATTTTCTTGCCCATGAGTTCCTCCTTAGGATTGGGTGGTCTTCTAAAGGAATGGAGCCTAATGCTATTCTCTTAAGACGGACGCGTACATTGAGCCTCTGTTTCTACACGTTTTTATTTAAAATGCTACAAAAAAACACAGGGCGTTGTGGTCTTCAAATCACTATTACAGGGTATGGCGGCTGATTTTGTGTAAAGTTGTTATAAATCGGTTAAAAACGCCAGCTTTTCAAACACGCTTATATGGGGGAAATATGTTGAGGTTCCCAACCACCCGCCACTACAATTTATCTTCATGGCTAAAACTAAAAATGCATTCCACTTGGCTTCTATTGGACAATCTTTAAGTAAATCAGATCTACGCCGCTTAACCATGATTGAGTCCGCTATCAAAGGCATGGCTGAAGAGGGTCTCGAAGGCGCTAATTTCGAGCGAGTCGCTAGGAACTTGAAAATTCGACGCTCACACGTGACTTACTATTTTAAAGATCGAAATGAGTTAGCCTTAGCAGCCATTAATTACGTCGTTACTATTGCACAAGATATGACTAATAAAAAAATAGATGATGCGACCAATATGAAGGCAAAGGTGCTGGCAATTAATGAGGTCACTTTTGAATGGGCCAATAAGTTCAAAGACCATGCTCGTTCGCTGATTGTTTTTTATTCTCAATGTGCTAACAACCCAAGCTTCAAGAAGTTCAATACATCGTTCAGAAAAGAAGGCAGTCAAAGAATTTTAAATATCTTTAAAAACTATGACGTAAAAGGTACCGACGACGAACTTTTGGTGAAAGCGCAAACCATCCAAAGTATTATCATGGGTTTTGTTATTGAACATATGGCGAGTAGTGCAATATCTAATTGTAAAGAATTAAGCGCGTCGCAAATCCAGCTGGTTTTAGCTTAATTAAAATCGCAGCCTGTATTTGCTGCGTGGTCTATATAAATTAAAATCCAGAGCTAAAAGGCATAACTAAGCTGGATTTTTAAGATTTCGAAAATTGGAATATTATAGATAAGGTCAATAGTTGTATTGGCCTTATCTCGATCGCTCGCATTCATGTAATTGAAAATTTCGGTGTTTTTTGTTTTACCAAAAGAGTGGAAATAAATAGAAAACCAATCGATACCTAAACTCAAACCATTTTCCCATGTAAATTGATTTCCCAATCCAAATTGAAAGCCGAAAGAGCCAAAGTCAAAAAGAGGCGCTATTGGAACTGAGGCCCCAGGGAACATAGACAGACTTAAAGAAGCGCGGAAATCATACTTCATTAAACCGTACGATAAATAGAAACTTTGCGAATCACCGAAGCTTTTTAGTATGACTCCGTATTTAGATTCTCTAATGCCACCAAGATCGATGCTGAACACTGGAAATTTGATACTTTGTGATTGGTATTCGGCCGTGATTGTTTTTCGTTCCGAAAAATTATAACTTAAGTTTACCCCTAGCTTGCTCGGCAGCCACATCGACATCAAACCCCAGCTTACCCCTAGATTCAATGATTTATCATAACGGAGCTGGCGATTCGTTCTACGTTCAATTGTTGTATCGGTTTTGTTTTTAATCGCCTGTTTGGAGTCGTCTTGCTCAATTGCTCCTGGAATATCTTCCGTCGTAGTTCCTGAATTTTGAGCGAACGCTAATTGAGCAGCGAATAGAATGAAAATTATTTTTTTACCGACCATGTATTTAATCCGACTCCATAGTTAAAGGTATCTTTTGGTTTATTAAATCTGTTTACGTGCGCATAGTAATTATACTTATCCATAAACAAAAATAAATAAGGATTATCATCCGAGATCATTTGATACGCCTTTTCAAAGATAATTATACGCTTTTTTCTGTCTAGAGTCATCCGACCGCTATCAATTAACTTGTCTACGTCCACATTTTTGTAGCCCACGAAGTTTGAACCACCTTTAACTGCAGAGTCCGAGTGCCAAAGTTGTTTTGGATCTGGGTCTACACCGCCGCCTGCCCAGGACAATGCCAGCGCATCAAAACTCAGATCGCTTTTTGCTTTCATCATTAAATTAAAGTCTTGGTACTTCAGTTCCATGTCGATGCCAGCACTGCGATAGTCGTCGCGCAAAAATTGCCACACTTTTTCAAAGTCTTTATTCGCGTAGGTCAAAACAAATTTGAAATCGACCCGTACACCATCGATCATTTTATCTAGGATCCCATCTTTATTGCTATCACTCCAACCGGCTTTCTTCAACAAGGCTGTTGCGGTTTTGGCATCTCGAATGAACGGCTTAATTTTCGCCCCATACTCCTGGTTATGTAAAAATGGCCCATTAATCACACTTAATTGGTTATCAAAAAACACTTTGTTAATTGCTTCTTTATTAACTAGCAGATTAAGCGCCTTGCGAACGTTGTGATCGGCAAAGATGGGCTTGGCTAAATTCCAACCTATAAACGACCACGCTTTTGGAATTTTATTTTCAACCTTAACTTTCACTAGTGTTTTCTGAACCACATCGCTAGATAATTTGCGCTCTAGCAAATCCGCGTTCGGAAATTCCAAAAAATCAATTTCCGACTTTTTTAATTTATCAACGCGAACATCTTCATCTTTAATAATTTGAAAATCAATATTTTGAAAATTGTTAATTCCTTTCAAATGATTTACGTTAAACCCAAAATACTTTTCAAATAATTTGAGACTAACTTTTTTTCCTTTTTCGTACCCATCTAACTGATACGGCCCCGCACACACTAACTGATTGGGTTGCTGATTTTTGACATCATAAACCGATTTCGGCAAAATCCAATTCGTAGCCGCAACTTCGAAGTTTTTAAAATAATTATTCTTAAATGTAATTTTTATTTTCAAAGGCGATAAGACTTCAACAGCATCGATACCATCAAAATACGCCGCCACCGAAGAGTTTATGGACGCATTCTTTTTATAAATATCGAATGAAAACTGGATATCTTCCGCTTTTAATTTTTCACCGTTATGAAAAAAAACATTATCGCGCAGTTGGAAAATTACCGATGAGTTGTCTTTTGATAGTTCCCATTTCTCGGCGATCGATCCCTGCCATGCATACGTATCTAGATCCCGCTTAAGGAGAGAATCACAGGCCCAAGTCTGAACGTCTACAGCGTAGTCTGAAGTCGATAGCAACGGATTCAAAATCTCCGGATCTTCACTGAGCGCCATTCGGAGCTGACCCGACCGGTTTTTAGCCGCAAATGATGTGAAATGAATACATAAAAACAAAATCAGAATTGGTAGGGAAAAAAGCTTTTGGTTCATAGGTTCCATCTATATTAATTCTTGCCGGGACAGATACAATGCGGATTCAATAGAATGTTGTTTTCAATGCAAAAGTAGGGTAACAGGAATTATGATACAATTTGATCCATCCACTACAATCTCGTCAGACTTCGGTATTTTTGGAATTCCAGCCAAAGAAGAAGAATCAAAAATCGTTTTATTGCCGGTGCCGTGGGAAGTTACAACGTCGTACGGCTCTGGTGCATCTTTTGGTCCAGTTATGGTCCGCAAAGCTAGCGAGCAAATTGATCTATTCGACCTAGAAACAGGTAAGGCCTATGAAGAAGGTTACTTCATGCGTGACTACCCAGAAGCGATGAAAAAGAAGAACGACATATTCAAAGAAAAAGCTCAAACAGTGATTCGAATGAAAACCGAGATGAGCGATGACAAAGCAACGATGGCTAAGCTGACTAAAGAAGTTAACATCGCCTGCACTGAAATGACGAACTGGGTTCGAGAACAATCTGAAGGTATTTTAAATTCTGGCAAAATCTTAGGTTTAGTCGGCGGCGACCACTCTACTCCGTTTGGAGCGATCCAAGCCGTTAGCAAAAAACTAAAAGGCGATTTCGGCGTTCTTCATATCGATGCACATGCCGATCTGCGTACTGCGTATCAAGGGTTCGAGCAATCTCATGCCTCAATTATGTACAATGTTATGACTCATGAACACCGTCCTCAAAAACTAGTTCAAGTCGGCATTCGCGACTTCTGTGAAGAAGAATATAATTTTATTCAATCACGTCCCGATATTAAAACATTTTTCGATTTGGAATTAAAAAAACAACTACTGAATGGTTCGACATGGGCGCAGCTCTGCCAAAAGATCGTCGAAGAGTTGCCTAAAAATGTGTACATTTCTTTTGATATTGATGGACTTGATCCCGTATTTTGCCCGCATACAGGCACACCTGTTCCTGGCGGCCTCAGTGTCGATCAGATTTTCTTTTTATTTGAAGCGATTGTTAAATCAGGTCGCATAATTGTATCATTTGACCTCAACGAAGTTTCCACAGGCGGTTTAAGCCCTGATGAGGCCGATGATTGGGATGGTAACGTTGGTGCGCGTGTTCTTTATAAACTTTGCGGATGGAGTATTGTTTCGCAAAAAAAGAACTAGTGGTTTGAAGTTAGTGTCCAATCCGTCGGACACTAATCGTTTTTAACCGCGAGCGTAGCGTTTATTCAAAGATTCGCGAATTTCAGCGCCTTCGATGCTCAATCGAGTCCAAGGGATCGCTTTCAAACGATCTGGCTCAATAGACTCTTCAGTTTCTTCACAAACACCGAATGATCCATTTTCGATTCTCGCTAATGCGCTTTCGATTTCGATTAATTGATTTCTAAGTCTATCTTGCATGTTCACGAATTCTTGTTCTGCAAGTACGCGTACTGTTTGATCTGCTTCGTCCCCCCCAGTTTCCATGTTATCCAACTGGCTACGAGCATCTCTAACCCTATTCAATAAATCCGTCTTGATATTCTGCAATTTAGATTTGCACTCAGCAATCAAAGCTGGCTTTAGAACGGCATTCCCTGCCATAAGACCCCTCCTTGTTCTATTTTGCCAAATATTTAGGCAAAATTAAATCAACCCCTCTTTTCCTCCGCAAAAACTCTACTTACATAGAGTCCTGAAAAGGAATGTACCTATTAATAGGTAAGTTTGAAATTTTTGCAACACAATTCTTAAACGTACTTAAATTATGATAAGTATATGATTATATAGGACAAACGTGCGTAATAGTTATGGTAGGTATTAGCAAAACATAACTCAACCTAGACAAATGTCAGGATCTTATTTTTACTTCACGCAAGCTGCGACTTTTTTGATCAATTCGTCCGTAGCGCGATTGAGTTTGTTGATAATAACTTCGGTCTTTTCAGCACGTTTTGCGTGAGCTTTAGCGCTTCTTAACGCTTGCTCTCTGACGTACAGACGCTGCTTCGTAGAATCCGAATGCATCTTTATAGCCGTGTAGGAAACCTGCTCAGCAGCAGATTTGTAGTTCTCTAGAAGATTCTCGGTGATTTGGCTTTGAGCCGCGCGCATTTGCTTAAGGTCGTTCTTTATAGACGAACAATCAGCACCCCACACAACGTGTGAAAATGTTAGCGTAAGCAAATAGAATAAAACGATATAACGACCCATAGGAACCTCCGCCCGATGCAGAGGTTAGAGCAAGACCGAGTCCGCTTTTGGGCTCAGTCTATTCTGATATATTTAAATAGACACTTCAGCGTCTAGAAATTTTTCAAAGTCGTCTTTAGATTTGCCACTTGAGTATGGCAATAGAAGACGCACTAAATGAGTCTTACCGCGATGAACAGAAAGTTTTCCAGCTAATTTTTCTGTGCTTTCGAAAAACTGAAGGAACGTAGTTGCCATTGCCAGCAAGGATTCAAACACGTAAAGTAATTCTTTGTCGTTTTTAATTTGAACCATTTTTCCATCAGCAACCCAGTGACGATAAAGTACTTTCATTAACTTCATCATCTTTTCCATATGGTTCTTCCACATTTTGGCTAGAACTGGATCTTTTCTACGAAGAGCGTACATCTCGCGATGAAAAAATCTATATTTCCAATACACATCAAAATTTTCTTCTACAAACTGGACCGGAGACATTGATGAAATGTGTTTTGGACTCCAGATTTTGTATGTCTCCTTACACATTCTTTTGAATAGCTCACCAATAATTTCTTCTTTATTATCGTAGTGAAAATATAAATTGCCGGGAGAAATATTCATTGCTTTAGCGATGTGATTTGTAGTGATAGCTACAACTCCGTTTTTATTGAACAATTCTACGGACACATCTAAGATTCGGTCTTTAGTTTTCATGGGACCCTTATAGGCTTTGGTCGAAGGATAGGCAATAGAATTATGGCTAAAAAAACCGTGAAATCGTTTGGCCGGACTTGAAGTTATTACAAATAAAGTATCTAATTAAAGTTCGCGCAGAACTATGTCGAGCAAACATAAAAAAACTTACTTTTTGAGGTTGGTAAAATTGCATAAAAAAATCAAAATTCAGATAGGAATTTTAGTAAGCTTAATCGTTGCGAGTGTGACGTTAACAGCATTCAATTACGACGATTCAGAGATCGAAGTCATTTCTAAACAAGTTAAACGCAATCTAGAGCAACGCACTCAGATCTCAAACACTATGTCTAAGTATATCAAAGCAGGCCAGTTTCCAGCTAACGTTGAATTCGACTGGTTTGATCGTAAAGAAAAGTTCCAAGTTAATTACACGCTGGATGAACGCCTTCAAAACGACGCCGACAACCTTTTGAAAAGATACCGCCCTGATTATGGCGCTGTTGTTTTGTTAGATGCGACCACGGGTAGAATATTGGCTCTATCAAGTTATCAAAAAGATGACCCTAAGGCTTCACACTTAGCCCTGCGTGCGACATATCCAGCCGCTTCACTATTTAAGATTATCACAGCTTCTGCGGCCATTGAAAAAGCCGGAGTATCGCCGTACCACACGATCAAATTTAATGGCGCCAACTACACTTTGTATAAAAAGAACGTAATGAATGACAAAGAAAACCGTTGGACTCGCAAAATCACTTTAAAAGATGCGTTTGCTCGCTCGATCAACACGGCATTTGGTCGCTTGAGCTTAGAATCTCTAGAACCAGCTGACTTATTAGATTTTGCAAATCGTTTTATGTTCAACCAAGCTATCCCAGCCGATTTCGAAGTCGAACAAGGCTATGCCCATGTTCCGACAGAAAAAAGTTACGAGTTAACTCAAGTGGCTTCTGGTTTTAATCGCATCAATCGATTAAGTCCCGTACAAGGTGCGATGATTGCAGCCGCAGTTGTCAATGATGGTAAAATGTTAGTGCCTTACATCGTCGACAGTATGAAGAATCCAGAAGGTGATGTGTTCTATAAAGGCGAGCCGCTTGAGAAAGGCTACATCATGACAGCTGAGTCGGCAGGGCAGATGCGCAAGATGATGGAACAAACTGTAATTGGTGGAACGTCTCGCAAAAGTTTTCGCAATTTGGTTCGTGATCGTCGTTTTCGTGAAATTGAAATGGGCGGCAAGACTGGTCACTTAACAGGAGACAACCCTAAAGGTCGCGTCGATTGGTTCGTAGGCTACGCTACTGATGATCAAAACAGAAAGTTAGCCGTCGCTGCTATTACGATCAGTAAAAAGTTTTGGACAGTTAAATCATCTTTTATTGGTCAGTATATGTTCCGTTCTTATTTTGAGCCCGTCGTTAAAAAAAAGACAGTGGCTTTTAGACAATAATCTTATCTCTGAGTGTGGTACCAGTTCTGAGCTCCCCGAATTCAATCGAAACGGGGTTCAGTTAAAAGGATTTACATAAGACTACACACTTGCAAAGACTCGCAAAGACATCAGCATGGCGACGACTAGGAGCTTATAGAATTGATTTTCGACCAGCACTTTACGTAGACGGGCAAACGGAACACCTAAAGAAATCTTAACAACTACGAATTAGAATCGGGATCGTTTAATAATTTGGTGTCATCAACCTTACGGAATTGAGCATCGATAACGTTATCGGAGTACTGATTTTCTGATGAAGCCTGAGGATTCTGAAAGGGATTGCCGCCTTGAGAATAATAAAATTTAAAACCATTATTTCCAAACTGATGAACGAAGCTATTTGTATTAAAAACACGCTTCATTAAGAAACTGGCAAAACCAATAGCCATTAACCAGCGCACGGGCGGGATAATTAATATTGCGCCAGCTATTTTAGTTGCCATTGAAGGAACGATTAAAAGAAGTCCGGATAAAAATAATAGTCCTCGAGATATTAATGATCGATTAGACGCAGAAGCGTGCCCGTTCTGAAATTCTCTAAGTGATTTTGAACCGACGGCCCGAACAATAAGGATTCCAAACACCGTGCTAATCGCATAAAACAGCAAAAAATTGAAGAATCCGTACGCTAAAATAAAATAATACACCAACATGGCTTCAGCGATAAGAATAAGTATAGGCATATACGTCCCCTATTTAAGATCTAAAATAATACTAACTGGGCAATGATCACTGCCCTCGATCTCGTCATGAACTTGTGCATCTCTAACCAGCGGCGCAAGTCCTTTGGTTACACAAATGTAATCAATGCGCCAGCCGCGATTGGAAATACGAGCGAGCTCACGATAATTCCACCACGAGTATTTGTCTTTTACATTAGGATGAATCAGTCGAAATGTATCGATAAACCCTATCTTAAGGAAGGCGTCGAACCATTCTCGTTCTTCAGGCAGAAATCCACTCTCGCACGAAAGCCTAACAGGGTCGTATACATCGGCTTCTTTGTGAGCCACGTTGTAGTCGCCAACGACAACAATTTCTTTTCCCGTTGCGTATGTTTTTGCTAAGTGGATATTAAGTTCTTTTAGAAATTCTTGCTTGAATTGATGGCGAACATCACCCGAGCCGCCATTTGGAAAATAGATATTGAATAAAACAAACGGACCAAAATCAGTGATGACTGTGCGGCCTTCATCTTCGTATTTTTTAATTTCAAAATGTGTCGTTTCCGTTAGCCACTCGCGATTGCTAAAAGTAGCGACACCAGAATAGCCTTTTCTGATGGCTGACGACCACAAGGCTTTTTTATAACCTAGGTTTTTAATTGCGTCGTCCACTTGCTCTAGATGGGCTTTAGTTTCTTGAACGCAAAAAATATCGGGCTTCTCTTGAGCAATAAAATTCTCGAGACCTTTTTTAGCGCACGCTCTGATACCATTGACATTCCAGCTAACGATTTTCATGGTGACGACCATATCCTTTAATTCCATACTAATACAAGAATTTATCAGCCAGTAACCGCAGGATTAGTGCCCCGATGTCGACAGAATTGAGCCAAACGTATAAATCCCTGTTAAAGAACCAATTTAAAAGTTTAGATGAATCCACTTTGGCACAAATGGTGTGGGATAATTTAATTTTCATTAATCCTATTGAGCTACCTAAAGCATTAATTGC
>CAZCHT010000031.1:0-36079 GCA_964498705.1 uncultured Bdellovibrio sp.
AGGTCCTGTTTCTGGAAGCTACGCTTCCAGAAACAGGACCTGGCACCTTTATTTGCGATTCGCTAATCGAGCTGCCCGACGAGATTTTCCTTCTTCGAAGCGGCGACGATCATCGTCTGTTTGTAGGATTAATTCCGGAACTACTGTTGGGCGGCTGTTGGAATCCAGGGCTACGAATGTTAGGTATGCCGAAGATGTGTGAAACAGCTCTCCCGTTCTTGGGTTTTCCGCGGTGACTTGAACTCCGACTTCCATTGAGGTCTTCGAAATAAAGTTAACCTTGGACTTTAGGTTTACTACCCAACCCTTCTTAACTGGAGCATAAAATGATAATTGATCGATGCTGGCTGTGACGACTTCTCGATTGGAATGTCGTTGGGCAGAAATAGCTGCGGCGATATCTATCCATGACATGATAGTACCGCCGAAAATTGTATCTAACGAATTAATATGAATAGGCAGAACCAGCTGGGTCATTATCACTTCACTTGCCGATACCGGTTTTGGTTGAAGCATCTAATGACCCTACTAATTACATTCCCATTGCGCCGATATCAGAGTTACCTGAACCACGGTTCAATTGGCTTGCAGAAGCTGGCAATGTTGGAGCCGCTACTGTTGAACTACCTGCTGGAATTGTTTGTGTTTGTTGAGCACCAAACTGATTAGAGATATTTTGAGTTTGGATAGCTGCATTGTTCTCGATTCTGCTGTCATCAGCTGAGAAACCAAGATGCGGAAGGCACCAAACGATCAATTGAGCTCTAGATTTAACGTTCATCTTTTTATAGATGTTAGTTAAGTGAAATTTTACCGTCTTTTCAGTAACAAATAGTTGATTCGCAACTTCCTTGTTTGAAAGACCTTTAGAAACTAGTTCCGCTACTTCTGACTCTCTGTTTGAAAGTCCCTTCTGAATTAATGTATCTCTGAGCATCCTTGCTCCCTCCCGCTAAATTGTTGTTAAACTTAAGACCTTTGTTCCCTGACTTTCGGTTAATCTAACATTTTCTCATTCCGATAACTTTAGTCCGTTTTTCTGGATTTTCGTTTTTACCCATCCTGGACAAAACCGACTCAGACTGAACCTTCCTCTGCTATCTACCTGAAAAAACGACCTTAGACCCCCCGTTGAAAGTTGAGAAACACACCACCTGAGTCTAAGTCTGCCTAATAAATTTTTTTGAAGCAAGCTTCCCAGACTACAGTTTTCAAAAACTAGACCGATCGTATCATAGATTCCAAATGGTATCATATACAGGAGATAATATGTTTCCAGCTAATACGAAGTTCCTAGTGATCGACGATTTCGCTACTATGCGGAAAATCATCAGAAAAATTTTAACCGAGCTTGGCTATAGTCAAGTCGAAGAAGCCGATGATGGGGCTACGGCCTTGCCATTAATCCAGCAAGCTCACGACGCTGGTGTGCCTTTTCAATTTATCATTTCTGACTGGAATATGCCTAAAATGCTAGGGATCGATTTATTACGACAATGCAAAGCAGACCCTCGCTTTAACAAGGTTCCATTTATGCTAGTGACTGCAGAAAGCGAGCAAAAACAGATTTTAGAAGCAGCCAAAGCGGGCGTTTCTGACTATATTGTTAAGCCATTTAATGCCGCGACTTTGAAAGCTAAACTTGAGAAAGTATACGCTAAAACCAATAACCAAGCTGCTTAAGCTAAAAGAGGATTACAATGTCTGCTGCTCCGAAAATGCAAAATCCACTTTTGGATAAAACATTAATTAATTCATTTATTGAAGGTGTATCTAAGACTCTAGAAACGATGGCCAGCACGAAAGTGACTTTCGGAAAACCATTTGTTGAACAAAAATTTTCTGCACGCGGCGAAGTTGCCGGCGTTGTAGGCATGGTTTCTAACGAGTACAAAGCTACCCTAACCCTGAGCTTTCCTAAACCCGCTATCCTTTTAATTTTGGAAAATATGCTGGGCGAAAAATACAGCGACATCACTGATGAAGTGTTTGACGCTGTTGGTGAGCTGACAAACATGATCTACGGCAGCGCTAAAGGTACTTTGAATGATTTAGGTTATAACTTTGAAATGGCGATACCTACAGTGATCAAAGGTCAATTCATTATGTTACAACACTCTAAATCGGCTACCTTGGTGATTCCGTTTAAACTAACCAACCAAACTGAGTTCTACATTGAAATCTCAGTATACTAATTAGTAGAAGCAATTATATGGATGTTGGCACTGCGCCTAATCAGAAAAGTGTCTTTGTAATTTCCAAAGACACTTTTTTTTTAGCACGCATAACCGAGCTTCTAGCCGACTTTCCCGATTTTAAATTCGAGAAGGCAGATGATTTAAATGCCTTCAGCGAAATCTCAGACACTCTTCATCCCTATCTTTTTTTGATCGATGGCAACTTGGGACAAGGCCCCGTTCAAGAATGGACGCAAACTCTGAAAATGAGTTTTGATAAAATCCCCCTAATTGTATTCCACACGACAACTACACCATTGAATTTCGAGTCGATCAGAAAAAATGGTGCCGATCAGTTGATCCACTTTAATTTCGACAAAGAATTCATTGTTGAATTGCTCTTAGAAATCATTCCATATGAATTTCCAGACAGTCAAATCCCCCTGTCAGCTTTGAATTCGATCGACAGTGGCGATTTAAGCGCTGACTTAGAAATTAATTTTGACGTTTTTGTTCACCTACCCTTCAACAAGAAAACAATCCTCTACAGGAAAAAAGGCGCCACTCTAGAAACTGAAAAAATTAAAAAAATCGAAGAACAAGATCAGCGCCTATACTTCAAAAAAACTGAAAAGAAAAAATTCCTAGAATACGCGCGTACAGCCCTAACGATCGCAAATAAAGATAACCCGGTTGCAGAAACCGAACGTGCTTTAAAATCTAAAAAATTAATCTTTGAAATCATGGCCGAATTTTTCAACCAAGAAAGCACTGATTTTAAGGGTGGAAAACTTATTTACGAGCGTTGCCGTGAAATTGTTCAAGACTATGATTTGTTAAAACCACATACACATCAAGAAGCGTTTGCTAAAGTTCTTCGCTATGCAGGTCAAGAGCGTACCTATTATAATGAGGCGATCAATTTGTCCGTTTTTGCCGCAATGTTTGGCCACATGCTAAATTTAGGTTCCGAACAAATCGAATCCTTAGCTCTCGCCGGCTTACTTCACAATATCGGCCTTAGCTATGTTGATAACTTTGAATTGCAAACAGACATTACAACACTCTCGCAAGATCAACTAACAACTTATTACAGCTATCCAGAAAAATCAGTCTTGATGATTAAAACCAAAAAAGTTCCATTGCCCCCGTTGGTGGCAGACACTATTATAGAGCACCGTGAAAACATGGATGGCTCAGGCTTTCCCAATCATATCTCGGCAACCATCAAGCAGTTACCACGCATTTTGCGTATCGCTTATGAATTTCAAACAATGACAGCGTTAACAAAAAACCAAAATAAAAGAACAGCAACGAGTGCCTTGACTGAAATGAAAGAGAAAGTCATGGCTTCACAAATACCTCTCGATCTAAACACCATTCTTAATTTAGCAAAAGCAGCTAAAGCTTAATCAACTTTTTCTACAGATAAGTATTCGATTCTATCTTACAATTGGTGTCGCTGTATTTTGATACGTGTTTTGCAAACTATTTTGAATGGGAAAATTCGTGTTCGTATTTGAATGTTGCCACATCATAGTTGGATCTAAATTCAATCCCATCACCGTATCCATTCCGCCACTACTTTGACCTTGAAGCGCATTCATCAATGTATACATATCAGAGAATGGATCATTCTGTTGAGTACGATAAATATCACTTTGCGGCAAGCCACTCATATAGGGACTTCCCCAACACGCATCTGAATATAACATAGGTGACGATGGGTAACACGTGGACGCTTGTTCCTGCGGTGTTAACGACCTCATTGTGGCATTAGCTGCGTGAAAACCAAATCCAACACTCGTAGCCACAAATAACAACAACATCCGCATTAGAGCCTCCTAAGAAGTTAAAGCTGCAATATCACTGTCCCATATCATAATGAGACGAACCCCTGTAAAATCCTGAGATTGCACGAATAAAAATTCGAAATATTTCCGCGTTTGCGTTTTTTGCCGTGGTCTCGGACATTTATTGCCCTAATCCAGGAGGTGCCTCCTGAATCGTCTCGTCCTGTCTTCCAGATCAGGCTTCAGTCTCCAGATTTCTTTACACAATATTGCCTAAATACTGCCGATTTAGTAAAAAGGTAAGGCAATTTATTTGAAATTTGAGCTGTAAATAAAAACGACAAAAACGGAAAATTAGTTTAGCTCAAAATATCCTGCTAAGATGTTGAAAGAGCCACTGATATAGGAAAAAATAATGAGTGATAATTTTAAGTTGAAACCGGCTGAACCCACAAAGTTTGAAAGCTTCGGTAATTATGTCTTGTTGAAAAAGCTCGCCGAAGGAGGCATGGCTGAAGTATTCTTAGCCAGACCCAATTCCTATATGGGTAATGGTCGCCTATTAGTGATCAAGCGTTTGCTTCCTCATTTTTCAAATCAACCTATGTTTCTAAGTATGTTCCAGAATGAAATTCAAGTGTTAATGGGTTTCTGTCATCCGAACACTGTGCAACTGCATGACTTCGGAAAAGCGGAAGAACAACCTTTTATCGCGATGGAATTTTTAAACGGAAAAAACCTGCGTGATCTAAGCAACAAAGTAATTCAGAAAAAAGGAACGAAAATCCCTGTCCCAGTAGTATTAAGTTTAGTAATCCAAGCTGCAGCCGGATTGGATTACGCGCACACGTTTTCGAACGCTGTGACCGGTGAACAAGCTAATACAATTCACCGTGATGTGTCGCCTCAAAATTTAATAGTATCCTATGATGGTAATTTAAAAGTTATCGATTTCGGTATCGCCAAGGCGAATACTAATTTAGACGAAAAAACTCGTGTCGGCACAATTAAAGGAAAAGCAGCCTACTTGTCGCCAGAACAAACTCGTGGCGAAGCCGTTGACTGTCGTTCCGACGTTTTCTCGTTAGGTATCGTAGCATGGGAACTATTAACGTTAATTCGCTACTACGACCAAAAAGCAATTACCAAGAAAACAACAGAAAACATAGATGGTGTTCGTGAAAACTCGGTGGCCCCGTCAGCATACAATGACGAAATCCCCCTTGATTTAGATATGGCGATATTAAAAGCGCTGCGTATTAACCCAAATGATCGCTATCAAACCGCAAATGAGTTTCAAGTAGCACTTCGTCAGGTTATGCAGCGCTGCTACACTTCCCATACATATGCGGAAACAGGCAAATTCGTTCGTTCACTTTTTGAAACTGAAATTGCGACAGAGAAAGCCGAAATCTTTAATTTAAATAAAGAAGTTCAACAGGCTCTATTTAACCAAGATGCGACCGTTATTATTACTCCAGCTCCGCAACAGTTGACACCCACTGCAGATTTAATGGACGACAAAGAAAACTTACAAACACGTATCGCTATCGTTGAAAGTTTGATCAAACGTCTAGATGGCGAAGCCACACGCGTTGGCCGCGATCCACGTATTAATAACGACACCGAAGAAACATTTGATCGCAGCAACGATAGTAATTTAGCTCAAGAGCACTTTAATAGCTTGTTAGCTAAAGATTTAGATATTGATCCATCAAAAATATTACAGATTCGCGACACACAGAAAATTAGAACGATCGTTAATGGTCGAATCAATATTTACGATACGACCGGGAAAATTATTACGAAAGCAAAACTGCGAAACTGCTGCTTGGGTGGAATTGGTTTTGAAACAACACCAAGCATGCTAGGCAATTACAAAGAGGTTCTTGTAGAGTTTAACTCCGATGGCTTTGGCCCTAAAATGGGTTTAATTAAAGCCGAAGTTAAATGGATCGCTCCGATCGAAGGGCACTACTGGGGTCATCATTTGGGCGGATTGCAATTTGCCAAGTTAAGTACCGAAAGTTCCAAGAAATTGGGCGACTATTTAAAAACATATAAACGCTCAGAAGGCTTTGGCGTCGACGATCGCTAGGCCTTGCTAATCGTCGTCTGTTTCAAATTCAATTCTATACTGAAGATCATCCAAAAATGCTTTCGTGGCATGACTATTATAGTAGACGTACGGACTAGCCCATTTGATCGAGTTCAATGTGATAGAGGCTGTCTTGAGTGATTCACTCAATGTTAAAAAGATAAACCCTATCGCCAAAATCCAGCGAACGTGTGGCAAGCTCGCACGCTCTTTCAAACTAACCACTTGAGTTTCTGCGGCCCAGTCCGCCAAATGTGTTCGATTATATTTAAAAAATGCCAGCGCATACATAGACCAGCCAAAGAAGAAACTCAGGTTAGAAACCAATGTTCTTAAAATCGCTTGGTCCATACCTATGGAATCATCACTACCGTTTTTGTGACGACTAATTACTTTTAAACTCCACTGCCATTTCCCTAGAGTCGTCGAGAAAAAATACAGAGATAACACCTGATATAGGAAACTCACTAAAATTGCATAGGCTAAATGTGACCAATGCAATCGCAGTTCGTTGTGTTTCATGTAATCTATGCCGACTTTAATCCACACCGGTGATTGCAAAATTCCTATATAGAATCTATCAACAAAATGAGCCACTAATCGGCGCCAAGTAGACGGAAAGTAATACATGAACGTTACCCTTTACCTGAGTTTGAATCTAACCAGCGAAGTGCTTCTTCCGAACGCGTCCACTTATGAACAAGTTGCTTTCGAAACAATAAATCCAGCACTCGCCCGAGCTCGGCGCCTTGAAATTTAGTTTTCAGATGCTCGCCGTTGACGACCGGTTTGATTGCATTGTCGACATAGAACGACATATGTTTCTTAAGCGTTTCTAATTTCTGTGCTAGATCGACTGTTTTTGGAGACGATTTATAAAACGGACTCTTCATTTCTAGTTTTATTATATCGATCACTAAACGCATATCATGTTTGTAACTATAGTAGTGAATTTCTTCTTCGGACCAATCCACTACACCGTCGATATTCTTTTTAAATTCCAGAGCGCGAAGCACCGCCTGTCGGACATCGGTCGAGCACTTAAATTCTTTAAGCCAAATCTTTGCATCAATGCGTGCATCTAGTTGCCAAAGCAGTTTGACTAACAATTCAGTTTCACTTGTGATCTTGGTTTGAAATAAATAATCTTTGTAATCTAAAATTTCATTAGGCAATCCATACGTCGCCCACAGTTTTTGATTGGAAAATTCAACTACAAGGGCCCAAGGAGATTGCAAATTCAATACAGCTTTTAACAATTCGTCCCGTTTACGTTCTTGAGATATTTGCTTGAGCCCATCGCGATGTTTTATCGCCGATTGCAACGTAGCTGGCTCGATTTCTAAATCCAGCACTAAAGCAAAACGAAAACAGCGCAAGATTCGTAAGTAATCTTCGCTAAAACGTCGATCTGGATTACCAACACAGCGAAGTTTTCGTTGTTCTAAATCAGCAATGCCATTTTGAAAATCAATTACTTCCTTTTTAAGAGGATCGTAAAACAAGGCATTTATAGTAAAATCGCGGCGAACCGAATCTTCTTGCGGTCCCGAGTATTCTATGTTCTCAGGCCTGCGACCATCGCGATAATCACTTTCTTTACGAAATGTAGCCACTTCTATATTATGCTTACCTTCTACAACAACAATGATTCCAAATTTTTTGCCAACGGCGACAGTTTGGTTGAAAATCCGTTCGATCTCTTCTGGATGGGCGGTCGTTGCGATATCGATGTCTTTGGGTTTGATACCTAACAAAGCATCTCGAACACAGCCTCCCGCAAAATACGAAGTATGGCCAATATCGGCTAATTTTTGAATTATCTCTATGGCCAGCGGATAACTTTCCACTGTTGATAGCTTGGCTGCTACATCTTTACTCATTTGAATTGATTATACGTCGTTAAACCATTAATGTTCAACCACGAATGAACCCACTGGCCGCCGTCGAAGATTTAATATACCAACTTGGATTTTCCCATTATGGGTACAGCGCGATCACTACACCGCTCAGTTGGGATCGCTATATCCAGTGGATCGAAAATAACTATCATGGCGAAATGGATTATCTTAAGCGGCATCTAGAAATCAAACGTGACCTTAAAAATATTCAAACTGCGGCGACCTCCATCATAAGTCTGGCTCATCCCTACAGAGCACTGCATGAAGAGACGGAGTTTGCGTTTCAACATTTGAAAACAGCCATGTATGCCCAAGGTAGCGACTACCACTTTTGGCTACGTGAACGATTAGAAACCATAGTGACACGATTAAAAGAATTGTATCCCAGTGAGTTTTTCATGTCCTCGACAGATTCGTTTCCAATTATGGAGCGTGACTTTTCTTACCAAAATAGACTCGGTTGGATCGGGAAAAATTCGTGTTTAATTCACCCTAAAAAAGGATCTCTATTTTTATTAGGCAATATTGTTACGTCGGTGAATTTGAGCCAAAATCAACAGCTTGATCCGCTACCCGATTTCTGTGGCACGTGCACCCGCTGTATCGATGAATGCCCAACATCTGCAATTGGTCAGGATAAAACAATTAATTCTACAAAATGTATTTCGTATTGGACCATTGAATCCAAAAACAATCCACCGTTCGATCTGGCTGCAAAATTCCAAGGTTTGTTTTTCGGCTGCGATATTTGCCAAACAGTGTGCCCATGGAATCAAAAGGTTTTAAAACGTTCTGAGCCCTATCAAAAACGCCAAGAACAAATGACCGATGCCGGCTTGGCAACAGAACTGCGATTAGTATTAAGAAGTTCAGGAAAACAACTTTTAAAACTACTTCACGGCACACCTCTCGTACGGGCGGGTCAGCGTGGGCTGAAACGTAATGCTATGATTGTGATTGCTAATTTAAAATTGAATTCATTGGCCGAAGATGTTCGACCTTATTTGGAACATGAAGAATTAAAAGAAATTGCAAAGTGGTGCCTAAGCGAATTATCAAATCCCTAGCTTTTTCAAAAGCTCGTCGATCTCGCTCTGCCCAAAACTTT
The DNA here is from genome assembly GCA_964498705.1 of uncultured Bdellovibrio sp. Taxonomy (GTDB): domain Bacteria; phylum Bdellovibrionota; class Bdellovibrionia; order Bdellovibrionales; family Bdellovibrionaceae; genus UBA2316. The sequence goes on from CAZCHT010000031.1 coordinate 9,078, forward strand.
TCTCACCGCTAGCCTTTGCGCCTACCGTTTCCCGAATATCTTTACTGAATTGGTTAGATACCCACTGCAAGCGATCCAAAAATGTTTTGCTTAACGTCGTCGCTTCCTGTTTTGTGTCGGACACAAGTTTATCGACCATTTCGTCCAGTGTTTCCGTGGCGTCTAGTAGCAACGCTATACAGATCATCAAGAAATCTGGATTACTCACTATTTGAGATGATTTATATCCGACAGCTTTACATAGAGCGCAATAATCACCGATGAAATGAATGGGATGATTAGCCTCTGCCATCAACGCCAAATTTTTCGCGCCGCCCATGATGCGATCAACGCTGTTACCATACACTTCCAGCTTTTTAACTTTGGATAGGTCCGATTCAACTTCTTCCAGTATATCTAGACTTTCCTTAATTAAAGATTTGGATTCCTGAACAAATTCTTTTAAAATTGAGTCATCTAAAATCATTCTTCTAGTCTATCAAAACTCAGATGAAGGACAACAAGTAAAAGGTCAAATATGAATCATACTTCTATCCGCGTGAGCACCTTACGAGGCGATCAAAAAATTACCTTCGATGTCTTTGTAAAGATAAACGACAAAATGGTTCATTACCTTCGTCGAGGCGACAGCTTTGAAGGCGCCCGTTTAAAACGTATGAAAGAGAAAAAGGTAAAAAATCTTTATATCATCAACGACGACGAGCCTAATTACCGCAACTATTTAAAAATTAATATCGAATCTGCGTATGATCCAAATTCACAAAAGGATATGCAGACGCGGGCCGAAATTATCCAAGGCGATCAACAATCTCACGTCGAAGAAGTTTTCGAACGTCCAGAAGACAAATCAGCGTACGAGGCTACAAAAGAAGCCACCAGCAAATACGTTGAATTTCTAACGAAGAACTCACCGGCAGCCGCTGCGATTTTAAAAATTGAAAACACCGATAAAAGCTTAGCCCATCACGGAGTCACTGTAGGTACTATGGCCGTAGCACTGAGCCAAAAACTGAAACTGACTGACCCGAAGGCCTCGCATTGGTTAACGTTGGGTTCGTTACTTCACGATATTGGCTTGCATGATTCGCCGGTAAACTTTCAACAACCGCTGAGTGCACTGGCAGCCGCTGATTTGGCGACGTACAGAAATCATCCCCATTCAGGTATCGAGAAACTCAAGAACACAATGCACTTTGACCCCCAAGTTTTAAAAATTATCAATGAACACGAAGAATGCATCGATGGATCCGGTTTTCCTAAAAAATTAATGGAAAATCAGCTCGATCAACTATCAATCATTGTTTCTAGTTGCAATGCTATGGATCGGCTTCTCACGTTTGAAGGAATTTCAAAAACAGATGCTCCCAAAAAATTAATGGTCGAACATGTTGGCAAACATCCTCTCGAGCACATCAAATTGATCGCGGAAATCATCAAGTCTTTGTAATTCAGAAACCAATCTTTTATTTTCTCAAAAACGGGAGTGACGGCGCCATCGAACCGCTGTGGCGGCCGCTATCTGGAGATTAGAAAATAGGATGGCCAAAAGTCAGGTCCGTATTGATATTCGCCTTTAGCGTTCAATTCAAATGTTATCGCTTTACAGCGAATAGATTTAACATTACCAGTCGCTTCTGCCCAGGGAAGTTAGATAAAATTTTATTTTGTTACATCATGTTGATTTTTGAATGTTCTAATTTTGTGCGGTCCTGCGTTGTAGCCGCCTGGTTCCAATGGAACCGCGATGATCAAAGTACCATGTTCTGACATTCAATAATTTGATTTCCGTAAGTAATCTGAGTGTTGAACGAAGTATATCTAGAATTACTTGTGTTTCTTCTTATCGTTAAGCTTGTTGAGACCTTACTACTTGATAAATGACTTCCAACTATTTCACCACTTCCAGTAGAAAAGACTTCTGATTTTATACCTTGTGAACTAAAAATAATTTCATTATACCAACCTTTTTTTTCATTGTAGGTAAGTACTACTGTAATTTTGCATTCGCTATTTAAGGCTGAAGAACCAATTAAATTTCCCTTCAGTTCATAAGCACCAGGGACTCCATCATTCCCAAATGCAAATATTGAATTCAATAAAATAAAATAAAAAACTAGAATGGCTCGATTGGTTTTCATAAATCCTCATACAATGCTATTCAAATATACTAAATACGTTCAAAGCATTCTTTGTGCCAAATTTAGACTGAGTTTTGAAGGTTTAGGATACTAATCTAAATTTAAACTGAGTACACCTGTCTACAATTGAGACACTCCAAGGGCATAGTTTTAAATCCAACTGGACTTAAGAAGTTGTGTGCAATACCGATTTTACTAACTGGATGGTTCAAATAAGCTATAAAACGATATTTTTATCTACTATTTTGGTGTTAATTAACTGTTATTCCTTCGCAGAAGAAACACCAAAAAACCAATGTTTACAATTTGCCAATCAATTTCTAAAAGAAAAAAAATGGGGACTCATTGGAAAGCCCAATAAGAAGATACTAATGAGCGCCTCTCATAATATTAAAGATTTTGGAGCTCCAATAATAAAATTTATTTCAATTGATAGGTTTAAAGACTTCAAGGGTAAAAAGAAATTAATTCCCGGTGCCGAAGTAGAGTCCAATTTTTCATCCAGCGATGATCCAAATCAATATGACCAGTGGAGTTTGAAATTTACAGATTTGAAAATGAAAGACTTTAAAAATAGAACTGTTAATGGTGAATATGAACGAACTTATTCTTTTGATACGAAAGGCATTAACTGTAAGCTTAACTCTATAAAGATTCAATTCAAAAATATCAACAAGAAAAGCGACGTTCTTTCTCTAGAATTAGATAAATCGAAATGTTTGCAAATTATTGAAAATAAAACAAACAACCAGCCTAATAAAGAAGTATTCTTTCAAAACACTAAAGACCTTGAAAACATTTGCTTAATGGCAATGCCCTACTTTGATAATATCTTAGACTCGCCAACTCAAACTACTGATAGTCAAAGTGACGAGGAACCCAAGAAGTCAGAGTAACTTCAATCGACTCTCGGAAATCATCAATTTCTAGAATAGTTTAAAATCAACTTTGTCCAAATAAATCTCCATACCTTTTAATTCTAAAATCTAGCGTTTTTAAATCAGGATTTTTAATTTTCCATAATTTATACTCTGGTGTTCTTGCAATGGAAATATTTGCAGCTTGGGAAGGTGAAAGTAAAATCACCATTTCAAGGTAATTATATTTATAATTGGCCGAGGCATTTTTTTACTCTGTTTGTATTGAAATGATTGCCTTTTTATATAGAGCGTGATTTTCCTATTTTGATTCCTTGATCAACTGTGTGAGCGCCGTCTGGCGCTTATGATTGTCGATCTGTTTAATCGCCAGTGCCCACGCTTTGCGACTCCCGACGAACACGCAAAGGTGTTTCGCGCGTGTAAGGTCAGTATAAATTAAGTTTCGAAATATTAAAGCACATGACTTGGAAATTCTTTGCCTAAAATAGATTTCACAAAAACAGGAAGGTTGGTAACGGAATCAATCGGCTGACCTGTAGCCAAGTAGATATTCTCGAATCCAAGAGCATGAAGCTCATTTGCCACACTAACTCCATCTATAGATTCTAATTGGTAGTCGATAAAAATCGGAACAGTTTTGTTTACCGTAAACCGACGAAACTGCTCTAAATTGAAAAATGTTTTTAACTTACGCTTTGATCTTTTCGCTTCAAAATTCCAAGCATCGTGAACTAAATCGTCGTCATCTATTAGGACCAAATCCCAATCGTTGCCTTCAGAAAAATTCTTAATCGAAATCGCAGAGATTCGGTTCTTAGGTAAGATCTTTAGTCCTAGCTTAATTGCTTCATTTTGAATGTCTTTCCGATCATATTGACTGGTGACAAGAACTGAGCGCTTTTCAAAGTTTGAAGTTTTTTTGGCAATTTATCAAGGGAATTAGACGGTCAAGCGGGCATGCTGGCAAACAGTCAATCCGTTCCTGCCCCTGTTGGGAACAGCCTGCCAGTGTGACAGTTTGCCCGCCTGACCGTCTAATTTCCTTCTGATAATTTGCGGCCACTCTATTCGCCAGCTTCAAGCGAGTTTTTAGCCAGCTGAGGAGCTGCCGATTGAGAGGCAAGGCCGATATAGGATTCTTTTCGTTGGAAAAGTTCTAGATTTTTCAGTAAATGTTCTAATTGAATGGATACCGACTCTACTGTTTCTGAGTTCGTATCCATTGCTTTTTGTGTGATCAAAGATGCTTTCAATGCATTGATATGATGATGGATACGCTGAAAATAATTCCGCCGTAAACCACTTAATATCGGCGCCCAGCTTATTTTATTCACATGAGCTTCATCCGACATTTTGTAAAAACAAAAATATAGATACATAAACTCTTGATTTAATTTTTTAATCGATTCTTCGACAGTCAGTAAAAAGAAGAAAAAATTCTGATCACTTTCTTCTTTTAAATCAATGCCGTTCAATGTTGACTGAATATCTGTCAAAGCCTTTTGAATTAAATAGGAATAGTCATTAAAAAGAATCGCGGTGTCAGTCAGATAATTCTGACCAATCTTGTTGCCCATTTCTTGGGTGAAAATATCCATCACTATGTGCTCTAGATTTTTATAACCACTGCCATTTAGATACTGGTTTACTAGATACGTATTATTACCATGATGTTGAATGTTATTAACGATGATGTGACATAAATCACTGATAACAAATGTGGGTGGTTGTTCGCAAAGATAACTAAAAACGAGGTAATTAGAATCCTTCGCTATACCCACCAGCAGGTGATATTCGTTGATATTGAGGTCGAAATTTTTAGTGATAAAAAGCTGAATCGTGTTCTGACCGTCTTTTATTTTTTGCGACCAATCTAGGCGCATTTTAAACGGCGTAAAGGAGGATTCCGTAATTTCTTTGTATCGCTGATCTGTAATGTCTTTAATTATATTCATGATTGTCCTAACTGTAGTTAAGACAATACCTGAACCAAAGTGGTTAATTTATTGTTTCATTTCCCATTTTAAGTGCTTTGACGGCTGTATCGGGAAAGTCGCTGAATACCCCATCGACACCGATCTTATAGAAAAACTCATATTCTTTCACAGGATCGGTCAGTGGTTTCATCACGAAAAAGGACTCGTTGCGGAAGGTATAGGGGATAATTTTAAGTTCTAATAATTTGGCGTTTTTCAACACGTCATTAGCTACCAAGGTCATTTCACTCTTGGCGTTCTCTACCACAAGGTACTTCTTATAAGGCCCTAATACTTGAGCATACTTACGAATTTCTTTTAAACCATCCAAAGTCACCATGTCCGCATAGGTCTTTTTACCCTTTAAATCGTACGGAGATTCGGCGGGATCGCCCAGTAACTGCACTAAATGATATTTAGATAACGTCGCTAGTTCCTTTAAGTTCGAGACTTCAAATGACTGAATATAAACTTGGTCTAACTTTTTATCCCACTTCTTGTCTTCCAGAGCTTTTAACAAAGCCTTTTCCATATTCACACCGATCGAGCGAAAATAGGACGAATGCTTAATCTCTGGAACAATACCGATGCTTTTACCCGTCTTAGTATTGTATTGATCAACGGCATCGATAATTTCATCTAACGTTGGGATCAAAAACGGTTGTTGATCCATTTGTGGTCTAAACGCTAAACGTTGCTTAGCTTTTAATTTTTTAATTTCAGCCAGTGTGAAATCTTCAACAAACCAGCCGGCCATTTTAACATCGTCGACGGTTTTCGTTGTTTTTCTTTTTGGAAACACATCCGCGACATTCGTAGTTTCAGAAATTTCATTTTCATGACGAGCCACCAGCACGCCATCTTTAGTCATCACCAAATCCGGCTCGATGAAATCAGCACCAAGTTCCATCCCGCGGATGTAGGCTTCTAGAGTATGCTCTGGTAAATAACCGCTAGCCCCTCGATGAGCAATCACAATCGGTCGTTGAAATTTTCTATTTTCAGCTGGCTTTTGAAAATCATCCGAAGCCTGCGGCGCCGATTGACAGGCGGTCAGGCACGCGGCCATGGTGGTCGACAGCAACAGCATGCTACCCAGTAAAAGTGACTTTACAATTTTATTTGTAATTTTAGTTTTTAGGTAAAGCATCGCAGTTATCGTAAAGTTTATGAACACGCACATTGAAATATGTCCCCGCTTTTTGAAGGTTCCATGGTGGATATGGGAAGAACACAGCTTCCACACATTGACCATCTTTTACTACGCCCCACTGACGATCTTCTGACGATCCGGTAACGATCTCTTGAGTCTTAGTGTCTTTTACGCCAACAGCAAACGAATAAATTTTACTGGAAGGATCCTGGTTTCCGGCAAGAATTGCCGTATTTTCTAATAACTGTTTCACGCCACTCACTGGACCAATTACGGTGCGCGAATGAAAGTACGAATAGTAAACCATATACACAGACGCTGCTACAAGGATTCCCACAAAAATTAATATCCTTACTAACCATTTCCCTAGAGCTTTCATAATGACAGTCCTTTCTTTTCTGCTTACAATGGTATTTCTTATATGTTTTCACGACAAGAAAAATTCCTTCTATTTATAATTGCGGCTATCCAGTTCGCACATATTGTCGATTTCATGATTATGATGCCACTAGGCCCTCAATTGATTCGAATATTTTCGATTTCAGCCCAAGAGTTTAGCTTTTTAGTGGCCTCGTATACGCTGTTTGCCGGTATCTCGGGTTTTGTGAGCTCCTTTTTCATGGACCGTTTCGAGAGAAAACGTTTGCTTATATTTTTCTTCACAGGATTTGCGATTAGCACCTTATTCTGTGCTTTTTCCCCTAATTTTAATTTTCTGTTGATTGCACGCTCGCTTGCGGGAACATTTGGCGGCGTTTTAAACTCGATCACCTTATCGATTGTTTCCGATAATTTCTCATACGAAAAACGTGGTACTGCTGTTGGCTGGACGTCAACTTCATTTTCGTTAGCCAGTATATTGGGTGTACCGTTTTCAATATATCTCGCGATGAAATTTAACTGGCATGCGCCGTTTGTTTTTTTAGGCTGTGTTAGTTTGGGATTGTTCTTTTTTATATTTAAATTTGTCCCGCAGCAGCCGGTGCTAGAAAAAGGAAAAACCTCAGCGCTGCTTGATCCATTGATTGAAGTCATGCGTAGTCGCAACTTGGTGATGGGCTTGGTTTTTATGATTTTTCTATTTCTTGGACAGTTCACCGTCATTCCTTTTATTAGCCCTACTCTGGTCGCTAATGCTGGACTTCCCGAAATGCATCTGCCGTTAATTTATTTGTGCGGTGGCCTGACATCCATCGTAGGTGCCCCTTTGATTGGTCGCATATCTGATCGGATCGGCAAGCATAAGGTTTTTATTTACGGCGCTATTCTGTCTCTGCTGCCGATATTTTTGCTGACTCATTTGGGCCCCACCGACGTACCACTTATTTTGGCCATCTCGAGTTTATTTTTTATCTCTATGAGTATGCGTATGATTCCAGCTATGGCATTAATTTCCGGGGCGCCAACGGCCGAGCGCCGCGGATCTTACATGAGTCTCGTAAGTTCGGTGCAATCTTTAAGTTCGGCGGCAGGGTCATCGTTAGCTGGCTATATTATTATTCGCGACACAACGACGGGTCACATGGCTAATTACGAAACTGTGGGCTATGTCGCCATCCTATTTACAATTCTTGCGATCAGTGTGGTTCACCAAGTGAAGCACGTAACTACAAAACCCTCACCACTCTGAAACTTTATTGCCTCGACGCGAGCTTTTTCTATCTTTATGAACTTTCTTGTCTGTTAGGCGTCTTCGTACGGACCCGCGCGTTGGTTTTGTGGCTTTGCGTGTTTTGGGGACATACAACGACTGCGCGACAAGGTTTTCGAGTTTAGAAATTGCATTCTTTTTGTTCATATCTAAGGAACGCTCGGTCTGCGACTTGAATTGAACTAGAAATCCCTCTTTTGTCGTGCGATTGACTCGGCGTATTTTTTCTTGGTATTCGAGCGGAAGAGCTGATTCGTCCATATTCCAAAACAATTGTGCGCCTGTCTTGTTTTTCTGCAGGTTTTGGCCGCCTGGGCCGCTCGCTGTGAAGTACTGGAAAGTGACTTCATGAATAATTATCGACATTATTGTTTCTACCGTCATGTTATGATGCTAACTCAGTTTAAAGTGCTGGACAATCCAAGTGTTAGCCGCATAAATTATTCCTATGTTACTCAATATACTGATTTATTCTGTTGTCGGCCTAGTTCTAGGAGCTATCTTTGGTTTTGCCTTTTATAAATGGGGCAGCCGCATCTACTTAAAACAAGCCGAAACAGAAGCAGCCGAAATGATCGACGATGCAAAAGAAGCCGCCGAAATCAAAGAAATCGAACGCAATGAAAAACTAACTGAAATTGAAATGGAACTTTGGACTAAATCAGAACCTGATTTACTAAAGATCGAGCTTAATGTCAGCGATCTAGAAACAGAATACCAAGAACGCAAAGCTCGTCACGATGAAGTCTGGTCAGGCCTGAAAAGTACTCAAGATAAAAAGCACAACGAGATTCGCCAAAAAGAACTAGAAATCAAAAAGAAACAATTGTTCCATCAAGACTTCAAAAAAATGATCAAGACGGAACAAAAGAAAATGGTCGTCGAGCTGTGCGCGAAATTAAATTTAAATGCCGAAGATGTGAAACGCGGAATTGCCGATGAATTTATTAACGACGTTAAACGTATTATCATCCGCGATGCTGAATACTATGAATTAGACGTAAAAGAACAGCAGGAAGTGATCGCTAAACGTCTTCTTGATATTGCTCTGGATCGCTTTGCCCGTCCGTACTGCTCTGAACGCGGCATTGCGCCGGTGTATTTCCCAGAAAATTATAATCGCTCGTTATTGGTGGATGCGAATAAAAACAATTTAGTTAAAATCCAAGAGCTAACCGGCTGCGATATTATCGTCGAGCCAGAAAATGAAATGATCGGCGTCGCTGGTTTCGATCCCGTTCGTCGTGAATTAACCCGCCGAGTTCTTGAACGCCTACTAAAAGAGAAAAAACCAGTGGCGTTAGAATTCATCGAACGCACGTACACGAATCAAAAAAACGAATTGTTTAAACAAATTAAACATGACGGTGATTCCATCGCTAAAGAATTAAAACTGGAAAACATGCACCCAGAAATCAAACAGATGATGGGCAGCCTTCGTTTCCGTTATTCTTTCACTCAAAATCAATTCTTCCATTGCGGAGAAGTGGGTTGGTTGTGCGGATTATTGTCTGGCGAACTGGGTTTAGATGTTAAAACCGGTAAACGAAGCGGAATGCTGCATGATATTGGTAAATCCATGGATCACGCCGTTGATGGGGGCCATGCTGTTATCGGTGCAAACTTTATCGCTAAACGTGGTGAAAACCCAGACGTCGTACACAACGTTCGCGCCCATCACTATGACGAAACGCCAAACACCGCGCACGCCTTCCTTGTTATCGCAGCCGATGCGATGAGCGGCGGTCGCCCGGGCGCTCGCCGATCGACACTAGAAACATACGCACAGAAAGTCACTGAGCTTCAAGAAATCGCACGCAGTTTCGACGGCGTCACCGATTGCTATGTTTTATCGGGCGGTCGTGAGTGCCGCGTGTATGTGAATAATAAGAAAATCTCTGATCGTGATGCACTGGCCTTGAGCTTGAAAATTGCGGCACAGATCGAGAAAGAATGTAATTACCCAGGGCAGATTAAAGTTGTTGTTGTTCGTGAGACTATTGTTCAGGAACATACGATGGGTAAGCAAAAATATAAAGAGGAAGAGACTACTTAACTCTTCCTTTCCCGTTGATTGAAAATCCCCCTATATTTTGTAGTCGCAGATCTTTCTTCTGAAGTTTAAACCTGGGCTGAACTGGGGATCTTCCTTTTCGGAGTTCTTTCTTTTCAAAGACATAAAAAAAGCCTCGGCAGTCCTCGCCGTGCGCCGAGCGCCGGCTGTGGAACTCATTTTTTTCATGTCTTTAAAAAGAAAGAACTCCGAAAAGGAAGACCGAGCTTGAATCGGAAACTTTCGAAGAAAGATCTGCGATTACAAAAAATTCAACCAAGCCGCAGCCGATTTTTTGGTACTTCGTTGCGGGTCTTGTGATTGTTAGGACTTCAATTTTTAGGAAATTGTTTATCGGGATTAAATAAACGGATCAAACGGATCGGAGGCGGCATCGGTACGGCGACGGCCTCGGCCTCGGGTGCGGTTACGGGACGGAAACGGTTGCCCCGTCGAAGCCGCTCCCCTGTATTTATATCGTCATTTTAGCTAGTTAATGAGAATCAATTTGTGAATTCCGTTGAATAGTAAGACGGGAAAAAAGCCACATTCTAATGTTCGGGCTTGCGACGACTTGCTACTTTTTATAGTCCCCCATAATATTAATACAATTTTGCGGATAAATTAGGTACATACGGGCCTTGTATCTAGTTCGTTCTTTGGGGGATCTACATGTCGTTTTCTATTTTTGTTACCGTTCTGACTCTTTCAATTTCAACGTTTGCTGAAGTCTGGACTGCTACAAATACTTGGAATGCTGACCGCGAAAAACAATACTCTGTTTGGGTTCAAAAAAATTGGGGTAAAGACTTTTTCGCAAAAAAAGACAACCAAGATGGCACAGCCAATATATTTCAAGGTTTACGAGTAGACTGCGCGGATACTGTTTATTCAGCTCGGGTCATTTTCTCCTACCTTCACTCACTGCCATTTGTGATGAACGATGCTAGTGGTGGTAAAAAACTCATCTCCAATTCAATGACTCGTTGGGATTCCCGCCCTGAAAAAGAACGCATCCGTAATTTCCTATTTTTGGTCTACAATATGGTGAGTACAAAATCGATTCCTAACGATACCTACCCAGTCAAAGTATCTCGCGAGACAATCACTCCCGGCGCCATCATTTTAACAGTAGAAAAAAATCACCATTCATGGATTATCAAAAACATTTTCCCAACGGGCATCCCCCACTTAGTATTCAACTCGACAGTAGGTGCTTACTCGAGCTTGATTTTACAAGAAAGAAAATCTTGGCCAAACGGCGACTGGGTATTCGAGGGCGATGTAACACCTAAAGGTAATGGCGGCGTTCGATACTGGAGAAAAGAATCTGAATTAAAACTCCCTGTATGGAAAGTCACCGGCTACAGCGAAGAGCAATATGCAATCAAACCAGGAAAATGGAAATACGACCTACAAAAAGTATTACAAAAATCAGAAGAATCAAGTCAGCAAACAGCGGTTCGTTTAATCGAAAACATTTGTGCTGACATTCAACAACGTGTTGATGCGATTAAAGAATCAGAAGCATTTCTGAAATCAATGGGCTATCAATGTATGTCTGAAGCTGACTTTGATAACTACTCGACACCCAGCCGCGATCGTCGTTTAGCCGATGAGATCATTTTCCTTCGAAATTTTGCAAAAGACCTAGTTCGTGACCGAAATGAAATTTCTCTGGATGCAAAAACGTGGCAGCAATTAAAAGTAGTGTTCCCACAACTGGATGTCGATGTCGCTACTGAATCACAAAATCAAAAGCGCACGCTAGCTAACAGTGCTTCTTTATGCCGTATAAAACATTACTCTCGCGGTGAAAACGCCGAAAAATCGATTGATCTAGCGGAAATCAAGCGTCGCTTGTTTACAAATCGCCTTTCCAGCAACCCGAACCACCCACCAGAAGTTCGTTTCGGTGAAGATGTAGCTGATAAAAGCAATTGCCCTAGCTGGGGAAATTTAAAACTAAATTATGTTGAATAAGAAAAAGGCGTCCATTCTTGCTATTGTCGCACTGGTATTGCTAGGTGGCTTAGCAACTTTACGTAATTCCTCGGCTCTATCTGGTCGTAGTCCATCTCCAGAAATAAAATCTTCCAATGATGACGAGGTCGATCGCGATGCGACCGCAGCCGTAACAGACGATGTTTCCGAACAAGATCTTCCAGAGAAATCTATCGCAGTGGGTAGCACGTTTTCAGAAACATTAAAACGATGTTTTCCTGAAATGTCCGGAAAAATAAACACTCCAAAGGCGTTTGTTGAAAACTGGAAATCAGAAAATCCTAAATTCCGCGAAGATTTAGATTTCATTCACTATTTTTTCAAAGATAAACAAGGTAAAGAAGTCCGCGGTCAAATTGAATACATGGAAGCCAATGGCCGTCCTATTCGCGAACTTAAAATTTTCCGTGTCCTTGAAGATGGCTTGCCTGATCCGGTAGAAATTCCTGAAGACGATAAGTTTAATCCTAACAACACAACACTTTCAAAATACATCGATTTCAATACTGTCTTTGAAACACAAAAGAAATGGTCAGCTCGGATTACCGATACGACCCACATTGAGGTCGAAGAATCGAACTCGGAAATTACCGAGTTCCAATTATTTCAAGATGAGCTTATTTTTCGCTGCCACGAAGGTGACTGCGAATGCAAAACCAAAAATTAAACAGCGACTTTTAGCTTATCAGCCACAACCAGTCTATTCCGACCCGAGTTTTTAGCTTCATACAGAGCCTGATCGCAACGTTTATAAATCAGCTCAAGCTGATCATTCATACGCCACTCAGAAAGCCCCATCGAAACTGTAAATTTGATTTGATGTTCCCCATGGACAAAGGCTTGCTTGCGGATAGTTTCTAGAACTTCCTCACCTTTTTTAATAGCCATATCCATTGTGTAATCAGGCAAGAAGATAGAAAACTCTTCGCCGCCCAGACGAGCTACAACGTCGCTTTCACGCGTGAACATCTTTTTAATCGTGGTTACACATTCTTTTAAAACAAAATCACCAATGTCATGTCCATACGTATCGTTGATTTTCTTAAAGTGATCGATATCTAAGATCATCATTACTGATTTACTATCGCCCATGTCCACCGTTGTAGCAAAGCTACGCACTTGATCTTCAAAGAACCGACGATTGTAGGCGCCCGTTAAAAAATCATGATTTAACGTATGTTGAGCTTCCGTTAGTTTCTTTTTAAACTGATTCAAATTCTTTTTAATAGAATTCATTCTCTTCGCCTTAGACGTATCCTTACGATTCTGAACTTCGACGTACTTAGAAATAAATTCTTTGGATTTTTCACGTAGCTTTTCAATTGAATTAGATTCAACAGCATCACGCAATTCTTTAAATTGACCGTCAATCTGTTGATCGTTGTGTTTTTGGTCTTTAAATTCATCTTTTAATTGATCGGCAAATTCCCAGATGATCTTTTTAAAGTCTTCAAAAGCAGATAGAAAATAAGCCGTTTCATCAATACGATGTGAATTGAAAAATTGGCGCAATTGAAAAAAAGTTTCCTCATGCGCAGCCGTATCATGACCGGGCACGCCCGCTTGAATCAGTTTTTTTGAAAAAACATCTAGTTCTTCGCGTGCTTGGCGCACGGAAAACTTAGGTGTATCGAGTAAATTTTTATTGTACACATCGATCAAAAATAGAATCGTGGCCATCTCTTCCGACATCTTAACGGGAGTTTCCGCATTCTTATTTTCGACTTCAAATTGTTGCACAATTTTTTTAATCCAGTCTTTCAAAATTCACCTCAAAAACAATGTTCGTGTTCCTATCTATCTCGGCGTAATAGCGGAATTTATTAAGTCGAAATCGATTTACAGACTAGGCTTTTGGATTAAATTTCTCGGTATTCGCCGATTGGTTAGATTCTAGTTAAAATGGAGCTTTAACACTCGGCATCCCTTCTTTTAATTTGATTTTATTGCCTGTTTCAATGAGTTTCCTATACATGAATTTATTAAAGGTCCTGTTTGTATTTTTATTACCTAGCCTAGCCCTAACTACGCCTCTTGCCATTGGTAGCGGGGTTGAAACTTATAAAATTAATAATGCCTATTATGTGCGCGATCTTTTGGAAGTCGGGGCCCACGCTCAGCCCTATTTCCATTGCAAGCGTGGCTCGCCAGCAAAAGTAGATCTAAAAAAAATCAGATCTTTAGAAATCGATGGGGATCTTTTGGGTCGCAAACTGTGCGACATAGAAATGGTTGCACCCGGTTTGGCGAAAGTTCTTGCCGCTACTATTAATTTTCATTCATGGACGTTCATCAATGCTCCTCTGGCTCTGCAGACGGATGATCCACCCATCGTAAAATTTAAAATGGTAGAACGTATCCAGGCATCGAACAGAACTTTGTTTAATATCCGCCTTCAATCGAATGTGTGGAAACAACTAACCGCTCAGCATCGTATTGCACTCATTTTTCATGAAGTGACTTTTACGTTGTTAAAGTATGTGTGCACAAACGAACCCGCGTGCAGCCTGTACAAGCAATCACCGAGATTAGCTCGAGAAATTACGGGCAGCCTATTTAGCGAAAGTACCTATGCATCCGAGTCAGAAATCAAAAAACTAAACACATTAATTCGTCTTTCTTTGTACACTGGCCACCCTGCACCTAAAACCGGCGAGCGCCAGTAACTGACACAAAACTGACACCCCTGTTAGCTTTAGAAATAGTTGTCATTTATTCTGACAACAAACTCGCGTGCCAATCAAAAAATCTAAAAATTAGAGTCTCAGATTGGTATACGTAATTTCGATCCTATTGGTGAATTGCAAATTATGCCGTCGCCATCTTGAATTCCGCCTCAGAAAACACTTTTGTTCTGACGCTATTGTTGAGAGTTCCGTGATCCTCTAAACTTATAGTTCGTGTTGGGGAAAGTTTTTTTCTAATAAAAGGGGATCAGATGAAATCACACATGTTGAAAAAAGCCAGCGTGCTTTGGACACTAATAGGGATCATGGCGACACTCATCGCGTTTCAAAACTGCGGTGGCGAATTTGCGGCTAATAATAGTTCTTCTAGTGGCAGTGCAAGTTTATCTTCTGAATCCACTTTAAAATCAATGACCGAGGACGAAAAAGCGATGGTGTCCACTATGAATCATCAAGAAGGCCTTCTTTATGGATCATGCTCAATGCAGCTTAATGGTGATTTTTATATTTCTCACAATGGCGCGATCGACAACACTGGCAAGAAGTTAGTGAACGTTCCCGAAGGCAATGGCGGCGCAACTTGGCCGGTTATCAGCTGTCCGAACTCTGGTAACTCAAAAACAAATGCAGTTAAATGTGCTGAGGGATTCAAAGTCGTACTCAGCAGCTTTGTACAAATGGATTGCCGGGCGAGTGATACGTCCGCACGATGTGCGACGTATTGGGCTACTTATAACTGTGCGAAAATTTCTGCATCTAGAAAAGTCGCTGATGACGGTAGTTCAGGTTCAGGCTCAGGCTCAGGCTCAGGCTCGTCAGCGCCTAAACAAAAATCGTCCAGTTTAAAATGGGTTTACACCAAAATTCAAGCCTGTGTTGGCCCAACACCCGCACCCGCTCCGCAAGGAAAAGCGTGCGCACCCGCTGGTTTAACCGCGTCCAACGAATGCGGAACCATGACATGTCAGTTAACGGAAGACTAGTAGTTAGATTTGGCTAATTAACCTGTTCAGATTCGATAGAAATTAAAATTCTTTGGGGGAAAAAATGGGTTCAGTAAAATTACTTATCTTAACATTAAGTTTAATTCTTTCGGCTCAATTGGCATCGGCGGAAGGTTCCTATGCTCGCGGCGCGCTGGCTGGTCATTGCGCGTTGCTAGTCGATGGCAATTTCAACATCACCAATAACGGCGCACTCTCTAGCGACGATAAAAAACTGGATGGCGTTGCAACTGGTGAAGGCGGCGCAACGTGGCCCATTGTTTCGTGTCCAAACAAAGGTTCAAACCTTGGCACTAAATGTGCCGCTGGTTGGAAGGTCGTTCTGCAAAACATATCGCAAGCGAACTGCAAAGCCGACAACAGCCCCGGCCTGTGCAATGTTTATATGATTGTTCATCAGTGTTCGAAATTATAACCTAAAATAAATCTATCAGCAGGCGACTTAACGTTGAAGGATGGGCATCTCGTACAATTTTTTGAGAATCGACGATAACCTCCTTCAACAGTTTTTTAATTTTAATTTTCGTATCTTCATCGCATGTAAACGCACCAGAAAAATGATAATCGCTGAATTTCGAATCCTGCAACGTTAAATCTTTGATCGCCTCTACCCGCCAATTGATATGATTTTGATACGAAAGCGGCGATTCCGCCGGCAAATGAATACTTTCGTCATTTACGCGCATAGAATCTTTTCGTTGTTCTATCAAATTTAGCTGAGTCAATTTTAGTAACTCTAAATTCAGTTTCCTTTCAGAAATTCCCAAAACTCCCGCAATCAGATGAGGCTGTTTTGAATACTTATCCATTGTAAGAAGCATATGAATGAGCGCGGTCACGACTTCGCTGTAGTAACTTTGAATATCTTTTTGGACTTGTTCGGCGGATTTCATCACCTTGGATTCAATGCGTGCAGAAACTTTTGTTTTTTCGTTTTGAATATCGCGAACCTTTTTTAAAAAATGATCCCGTTCCGATTTTTCCTGAGCTTGGCTCAAATGCCACAGTAGAAAAACGTAATCAAATGCATCGCCATCCACATTGAGAAACTTTAAAATACGAAACAATTGCGACGAAGATAGGTTCGCATCGTCTTTTAAAACACGAGAAAAGTACGACGCATTGATGTCGCAGCTCAAACAAACGCGCCGCAAGTTCAAGCCTTTCAGCTTAATTTGCAGTTTTATGGCGTCAACTAGACTGTTTTTTTCGTAAATATCTTCAACCACTTAGCTTATAATATGTACTTTAAGTACATATTTCAACATTAATTTATTATTAAATAATATACATTTTTTTGAATCCGAAGAAACTGGTACTTGTGATTTCGAAATACACAAACAAAAATAACAACTATCCAACAAGGACGAACAAATGAAAAATTTAATTACGGTAAGCCTACTCTCATTGATCGCGATCCCAAGCTTTGGGTTCATGTCACAGAAATCAATCAACAATGCGGTTCAAAAAGCCCGATTGAAAAATGTGACTCAATCGGCACCTGCCGACCAACAAACTACGTGCGCCGAACTCGCTGGCACTTGGGATGGCGAATGTAAAAAACAAGATGGAACAGTCAAAAAATCTAAAATCAAAATCGTGCAATCTCAATGTATAGCATTGAAAGTGATCACTGTTGAACCTTACGCAGAGGATTCGTTTGTAATTAATGTGGACATGACGGGAATCGGCATTTCTAGCATCTCTAACTCTAACGCCTTTGCCTCATTTACCGCGTCTTACGCCGGTCGCTGGAACACGGACAAATCGGTGGCTTCAATAGAACTAGCGGCCTTGGTAAACTCACCGTTTTTAAACAGCGCTCAGGTAGCCAAAGGATCCATTCAATTTCTTCGCAAGAACGACAAGCTAATACAATTTAGCAAATACGAAGGTTTCGGCGCCGACGAGGGCGATGATTCATGTGAATACTCGAAAGTAAACTAAGGAGGCGGCCGTGAAAATCATTCAGTCGAAATCCTATTTTATTTCTGCACTACTGGTTCTCGCGGCGCTGTTCTACACCCAAAGCATTTTTGCTACGGGTGGTTGGACTGGAAATGGCGGCATCACAACGCTGGATCAAAACAATCCTTGGTTTCTGGGCTCGGATAAAATTCAGTATTGCCTAAAAGTAAACAAAAGTTATCCCCTGAATACGGCGGCTGTTGACTATATGATTCATCAGTCATCCACTCGATGGAATGACTTCTTCAATCGCTACCAAATGAATGCTGGATTTCCTTACAGCAACTATCAGGTTTTCTTAGACGGCACTAAGAAAAAAATCATGACTGAATTTGAATCAGCAAAAAACTGTGACACTGTTTTCCAAACGTGCGTGGGCAAAAACGTCGACGCACAAAAATGTCACGATGAACTTAAATCCACTGTTTTATTTCTAGTTGGGGAATCTAATTCTGTTGTAGACACTTATTTAAATCTGAATGGTTCGGCGGCCGGAGCTGCCATTCGGACTGAGTACAATCATGATACCCTACAATCAGGCGGTATCGTTTGGATTGGGTCATCTGTTAAGAACAAAAGTTGGAGTCAAACGTCCCACATGCTGCTTCATGAAATCGGACATGTTTTTGGAATGAAGCACGATTCCTGCTGGGTCATGAGCCAAGATGTATCCCATTTCTTAAGCAGCTGGATGGGTATAGGAAAGCTAGAGCAGATCGAAAGTCCGACATGGCCTTATAGTTTCAAAACGGACGACACTCTTTTATTTACAAGCTCGGGCGGGACCACGCCCGGCGTTCCACAAGGTTATTTTCAAAACAAGTTTCACCTAGCCGGCCTAGAGCAGACGTTTGATTTTAAACCTGAAAATAATTTTAAGCTGACGGCAGAGATCGGAAAAGTTTCTTTTGGCGGCGTAAATCTAAAGATTATTTTCGAGGAAGACCCTACTGGTAAAAAAATTGAGCTTGCGGGCGTCGCTCAAAGTAAAAACTATCTCCGATCACTTATCCCAACTCTTTACACTCTATGGAAAAGCCCATCGTCAAACAATGTTAGCTACAGCACCGAGTATATGGATACCGGCTGGGTGTCTGACAACCTCCAAGGCGTGTTACTGCTGGGAACACGTAAAATTCCATTTACTCTGGAACGACGCAAAGGTCTGACGTTGTCGCTCTTCTTTGAAGAGAAAGGCAGCTGGGTGACGTTTGGCTCTGTTCAATACGACGTTACGACATCAGCATCTGGCTCAGTTTCAAAATAAAAAGGTCTAGCTCCCCTTACGCTTTGGGGAGCATTGTCCTAAACTCACCATCATGAGTACAGCAAAATTAAATTGGTTGATCAAAGGAACAAGTTTAGCTCGCGTGCCTCTTTTGGCATTTTGTAATCCTAAACTTTTAAGCATTGAACCTTCAGCGAAAGTTAGACTACCCCTGAATTTTGTAACGAAAAATCATTTTCGCACCATGTACTTTGGCGCGTTAGCGATGGGTGCTGAGTTATCGGTAGCGACCCCTGTTCTTGAGGCAATGTTCATTCAAAAAAAACCGATTTCATTTATCTTTAAAGATTTTAAATGCGATTTTTTAAAACGGGCTGACACCGACACCATTTTTGAATTCGCCGATGTGCAATCGAGTCGTGAGGCTATGGCAGAGGCATTAGTTTCAGCCGAGCGCCTGAACAAAACGTTCAAGGGCACGGCATACTCGGCCAATAATCCTGAGAACATTTTCATGACCTACGAAATCACTCTTTCCCTTAAGAAAACGAAATAAATCTTGAGCCTGAGCTCTAACCAGGCTCAAACTCTGTCATCTTTTTAAACAAAGCGCCCACTACTGTGCGCCATGGGTGCTCTCCCGTTAGTTTTCCATTGATTTCAGCCGCCATTGTTTTAGCCTTCTACTGTATCCAAAAATAGCTTTAATAAAACGATAAAATGCCTTATAGTGAAGGCCAATCCTTAGAGTAGTCTTATTCTCAGGGTTAAAACCAAACATATTTGTAAGAGATGCATTTTAAAATGTAGCTTCTTATAGAAAACAAGGAGTCCCTTATGTCGACAGATCTTCCTGGATCTAATTCGCGTGCGCTTGCCTTAGCGGCAGCCACACAACACAAACCCGTAAAAATCACTCGACCGATCAGCGAAAACGCACCCGTTTCCGAGTTCTTCGGTTGCAACACATTTGGCCTAGCTCAAATGCGTGAAAAACTTCCTAAAGACGCTTACCAAAGCTTACTTAAAACTCTAGATCACAGCAAAAAATTACCTAAAGAAACTGCGGAAGCCATTGCCTCTGCTGTTAAAGAATGGTCCGTAGCCAAAGGCGTAACTCATTTTTGCCATTGGTTCCAACCGATGACTGGATTGAGCGCCGAAAAACATGATGCGTTCATCACTATCCAATCGACGCATCATTCTGAATTACGCGTCATCGAGCGTTTCACTGGATCACAATTAATCCAAGGTGAACCCGATGCCTCTAGTTTCCCATCAGGCGGAACACGTTCAACATTCGAAGCCCGTGGTTACACAACTTGGGATCCATCATCTCCATTATTTATCGTCGAAGACGACGCCAGCAAAACTCTATGCATCCCGACCGTATTCTTTGGATACCACGGTCAAGCTCTGGATTGCAAAACGCCACTATTAAGATCAATGGAAACTCTAAGCAATGAAGCGTGCGAGTTTTTAAAAATTATCGGCGATGTAGATGCTAAACATGTCAGCGCTACATTAGGTGCGGAACAAGAGTATTTCTTGATTGATAAAAACTTTGTGTCTTTGCGTCCTGACTTGATCATGACAGGTCGTACGTTGTTAGGCTCTCCATCAACTCGCGGTCAGCAATTAGAGGATCACTATTTCGGATCGATCCCAACACGTGCTAAAAGCTACATGCAAGATGTTGAGTATGAATTATTCAAACTCGGCATCCCAGCTAAAACTCGCCATAACGAAGTAGCACCAAGTCAGTTTGAATTAGCACCGATTTTTGAAGACGTTAATATTTCATCGGATCACAACACATTGACGATGGAAGTTTTAAAACGTGTGGCTCTTAAACATAACTTCGTTTGTTTATTACATGAGAAACCATTCGCAGGTATCAACGGCAGCGGTAAGCATAACAACTGGTCATTATCGAATGACAAAGGTGAAAACTTACTTGAGCCAGGAACTACACCTCACCAAAACTTACGTTTCTTAGCGGTATTGGCTGTTGTTTTAAAAGCTGTAAATGAAAACGCATCGGTATTACGTGCGGCAATTGCTAATCCTGGTAACGATCACCGTTTGGGCGCGAATGAAGCACCTCCTGCGATCATTTCAGTTTTCTTGGGTTCAATGCTAGAGAAAATTTGCAACGATATCGAAGAAGGCAAATCCGCTAAAGCGACTGAGCAATTGATTATCGATTTAGGAGTTGGAAAAATTCCTAACATTTCTAAAGATTACACGGATCGTAACCGTACATCTCCATTTGCATTCACTGGAAACAAATTTGAATTCCGCGCCGTAGGTTCATCAGCGATCGTATCGATCCCAATGACGTACCTAAACGCAGCGGTAGCCAATACATTCCGCCAAGCTTCGAGCGCGTTAAAAGATATTTTAAAAACAAAATCAAACCGTGACGAAGCAGTTATGGATTTGATCCGCTCGTACTTAAAAGAATCAAAGAAAGTACGCTTCGATGGAAATGGTTATTCTCAAGAATGGCGCGATGAAGCGGCATCTCGTGGTCTACCAATCTTAAAATCGACAGCCGATGCACTTGAAGTTTATAAAGACACAAAAATGACAGCCTTCTTAACGGAAACAAAAGTGTTATCGTCAGAAGAAATCATGTCTCGTTATCACATCAGTGTTGAGCGCTACATCAAAACGATCGATATTGAAATCGACACGCTATTAGAAATGACTCAAACATTTGTAATCCCGGCGGTTGAAAAACAATTGATGACGTTGACAGCGACTCACCAAAACATCATGTCGTCATCGCTGAAAAAGCATCATGCCTCTAGAACACAAAAACTAGAAGCGACATTCGAAGCGATCTTGAGCTTACAAGACGAACTAACTCGTTTGGCAGATACGACTGGAAAAATGCACGACGAGCCGGCTAGAATGAAAAAACTGGCGCAAGAAGTACAACCATTAAGCTTCCGACTGCGCGATGCCTGCGACCAAGCAGAGCGTTTAGTAGCGGATGAGTTATGGCCATTGCCTAAGTACCGCGAAATGCTGTTTGCGGCGTCATTGTCTTAGGATTTTGAAGAGAAAACGTCCTCCGGTGCAAAGCCGGGGGATGATAAAAAGATTGATTTCGATCGCTAAATTATTTCAAATTTAAAGAAACACTAAACGTTGGCCCGCGAACGATGGCATCAAAGACCACTCGCGAAGCCCAGCTTTCATCTACTAAGTATGTGCTTCCGTGTATATCGATCGGGGTCTTTACGACATCTTTTGTTAGATCCAGATTACGGCGACCAGGTACGATTAAATGATTTTTCATATTCTTAATTTTCGGAAATGTCCGTTTTCTCAAATTTATAGGAACCATCTGGGCTAATCGACACCCCTGTTGAGCCTTTGACTCCCTCTATCGGATATTCAAAAGCAATATTGCAGTATGCGGGTTCCACTTTACATTCAAACATAGTAAATCGAATATACGCCCCGCTAATATTTTTATCGGAAACTATTTTAACTTTTTTCTTAAATTTATTTAGCTTTAACTTGCGGCCGATCAAGTGATCACTGACTACTAGCGGAACCCGACCAGAAATTTCAGGATGTAGATATGACTGAAGTCGATCAAGGTCAAAAATAGACTGAATGATCGCTTCTTTGGGGAACTTGCGTTCCTTTTCCTTCTTGCTAACCGGGGCTGCATTCACAAAATAAAAAGTTGTAACTAAAATTAAAAATAGTAATCTCACAATTAAATTCTAAATTTATCAATTGAGTTAGTCACTCATTTAATCCGAAAAGGCACAGTTTTAATTTCAGATAGGGAATGCTTTAATGGATTTACTATCGCACACAAACGTCTAGCGCAATCATGAACAGCAGCGCTGCATGACCACAACTTCCGTTCGGAAGTGAATTTAAAAGTACACTGTGCGCATCCTTCATTTTTTCTATTCATAAAATATTTCATCAGAAAAAAACGCGTCATCAAAAATAAACTTGACGTAGATTTTGTGATTTTAGACTGCGCCCAGTTTAAATTAAACTGTTCTTATACGCCCGATCTCCAATGGAAAAAACTAAAGCAACACAATCGTTTCTAAAACCATTAACGGTCTAATAAAATACGAGTCTCTCTCGCCTAACAATATCCAAAACCTCTAAAAAACTGAAATCTAAAACCGTGATATGGTTGTCTTGGCTTCATTCAGCGCAAGGAGAGTTATGTCTACAAAATCATTTTTAAAGAAACTCACTAATTTAATTCTTGATGAAAAACTGCAGGATCTAGTCGCCCGTGAGCGCGAGATATTGTCGGAAATAATTATCTACATTCGTGAAGTAGATGGCCGCAAAATGTTTCTCTCGTTCGGTTATCCCAGCTTGTTTGATTACCTGACTAAACGAATGGGCTATTCCAATGCCAGTGCTCAGCGCCGCATCGATGCCGCTAGATTAACTCATGACGTTCCAGAGGTTTTGGCCCACATAGAATCAGGCGAGATCAATTTATCGCAAATCTCTGTTATGGCTCAAGCAATACGTCAGGTTGCCAAGTGTTCACAAAAAGTAGATGCGGAGACCAAAGAATCTTTGATCAACAATATTATCGGAAAAAATTTGAATGAAACAGAAGTCATCGTCAGTCGAGTATTAAACATTCCCATTCAAGAGACCGCACGAGCCAAACACCAGAAAGATGAATCGGTGCGATTTGAGATTACACTTACAAAAGAACAGTGGAAGAAATTTAATCAAGCTAGAGACGTTCTTTCAAATTCACTTCCGAATGGAAGTGAATGG
This sequence comes from uncultured Bdellovibrio sp., assembly GCA_964498705.1. Taxonomy (GTDB): domain Bacteria; phylum Bdellovibrionota; class Bdellovibrionia; order Bdellovibrionales; family Bdellovibrionaceae; genus UBA2316. Next base: position 32,612 of record CAZCHT010000031.1, read on the forward strand.
AATGACGTCATTGAATATATGTGCGACGAAGTTATATTGAAAAAAGACAAAGCGGCACCAAGGAAAGTAAGGACTTCAAAGAAGTTCGATGCGAAAACTGCAAAAGCTGTTTTGAATACTCGACAGGATCAAATAACTCCAAGTAGAGAGACTATTCCAAAATCTATCGAACGAGAAGTTTTCACGCGCGACAAATGCTGCCAGTTTCAAAGTAAAATAACGGGACATAAATGCTCTTCGACTTGGAATCTCACCCTTGATCACATACAGCCGGTGTGGGCTGGCGGCGGAAACTCAGCAGATAATCTTAGAGTCTTTTGCGCAAGTCACAACAAGGAAGCCTATCGCGAGCAAACAGGGACTCGGTTGGTTTGATTTAGTTCACCTACTCAAATGCCGCGGAATACTTTTCGCGGCATCTTTCACTTAAGATTTCAAAATCAAAGCGGTCTTCGGGTGCAAAGCCGGGAGACCATAAAAACAATTGAGTTCCTAACCCACATCCAACTCAATAGCTTACTTTGGGACCACCATGGACCCAAAAAATGTCATTTCCTTTCAATATAAGCTAATTAAACAGTTTACTTGCTCTTAAGTTGGCCTTGCCTTTGCAGTTTCGTCAGTGAGCTACAAACTAATTTTTTATAAAAGGACACAATATGAAATTTTCTTCTCAAGTTATAGCAGTATTAGTAATTCAAAGCTTTTGCTTAATTTCTTCGGCACAAACCGCTTCGCAAAGCCCTAAGCTAACCTTAATATGCAACTTGAGCTCAGTTGGTACGACTGTAAGTTTTAGAGCCGACTTAAACGCGGGAATTCAGCAGGTCGAATCAAAACCCGCTGGAAATGTTTCAGCAGTGATAGTGAATAACGAATTTATTCCTACTAAAATTGGACTTTATATTAAAGGAGCTTCGGCAGGTCTCGCTGGTCAAGAATTTGATTTATCCAATACCCAAACATTGTCGGCTCAATCAAACAATGCGGATGGATCTTTAAATAATCTAGTTTGTCAGGTATCAAATTAAAGGTTCATATCAATTAAGAGGAATGTCGTAAAATCACTTGCGGCCTTCCTCTGCTATTCATTTTACAATCGACTCTAGCGATCTAAAAATCCTCACACTTCTTCGCACCCACGGTAACCTTAGTGCCGAGTGGAATCGAAGTCGCAGCAACAGCTTCACAACGAACTGGAGCTTTCTCAAACGAAACAGCCAGTTCATACCCAGCATTTTTCCATTCGATTAATTTACTTTCCATCTCAAGATTGTAATACCCACTCATCGATTCCCAATTACATTTATTCACTGGCACCATTTCCTGATCATTCACGGGATCAGTCAAACTACGCTCGATCGACGCGATTAACTGACGACGATAGACATTGCCCTTCACATATTCCGCTCGTTCGCGGCATGAAAATCTGCCTTCGTGAACGCAGCTATAATATTCAATCGAGTATAAATCTGAAACAGAACCCACAGAAAATGTAGAATCGGGAGTTTCATAACAAAACATGTAACGTGCTTCCCGTGGCTCAAGACCGAAGTAAGTTTCAAAATCATCTGAATACGGTGGATTGTACCAAAGACCGCCAAACAGACGCTCTAAATTTTTCTTATCATTTGCCATCCACTTAGAAATATTTTGTTGCTGACGAGTCGTCATCGGTGAATCCGGATACATTTTCGTGTTGGCTTGATTTAAATATTTCAATATTGCCGCGCGTGATGGCGCCACATAATTTTTTGGGTCCGACTTGTTCGTGATCGCGCAACCGAGTTCCATAACTTTTAGTAACTGAGTCGCTTTCTCTGACAACGGAATCGCTAAAGGTCGCTGATCGATTTGACAATTCATGCAAGAAACAACTTTAAGAGGATCCTTCGTGCACTCACCTTTTTTGTAAGCAACCGGAAACACAGTGCCTGTGTCAGGATCTACAATCGGGTCCTCGGGTTTTGGATTGCCCACATCAGTGTTGCCACCTGGGTTACGAGCCACTTCGTTGCCTGGCGCCGCATTATTTCCCGAGTCGACTTCGTCCGCTCGAAACTTAAATTCATTCATGCAACCAGCTAGAAATACTATGAAACTTATAATAATCATCATTCGCTTTTTCATACCTTTATTGTCGTCGTGATGGCGTAAAACTTGAATTAAAATTTGACTGGATCACGGACTAGAATAATGTATCTATAATTTTTCACTGACAGAAAAATGGAGATGAAAACCATGGCTAAAAAATACTTCGCATTGGCTGCGGCCGCATTGTGTTTAGTGATTGCTTATGCTGCTCAGCTACATAGCCGGGAAGACCGCGTGCTCAAGGCTCCCCTGTCGTTTCGAAAATCCATCCTGGACGTGCATTCCCACCTGGCCTGTTTGAATAATCCGGGCTGTTATATTCGTCCTGGCTTTAGAAATATGTTTAAATTTAAAATGTACATGAAGGCTTCTGGACTTGAGTCTACAGACTTAGATCGACCAGACGCCGATGAAATCATGGTCAACACCTACATCAATCGACTGAATGAATCTGAACTCTACTCGAGCGCTATCGTTTACGCTCTTGATGGTTTCTATGATGAAAACGGTGATTTAGATAAAAACAAAACAGATATTTTAATTCCGAACGATTACATTTATAGCGTCACTCAAAAAACAAGCAATTTATATTTCGGCGCTAGTATCAATCCAAATAAAAAAGACGCCATCGCGGAACTTGAAAAAGTTCACAGCCAAGGTGCCAAGCTAATTAAGTGGATCCCATGTGTCATGGGCATCAATTTGAAAAACCCTCCGCCGCATGTCGAGAAATTTTTAGATAAAATGAAAGAATTCAATATGCCACTTGTGACTCACACAGGTTATGAAAATACCTTTTCATGGGCAGACATGGATTATTGCGATCCACGAAATATCGAAACAGTTTTAAACAAAGGCATCACCGTCATCGCCGCCCACGCTGCTATTTCTGGTAAGTTTGATGACAAACCAGGATTTACTTATCTTGTAGGGCTGGCACAAAAGTATCCCAATTTATACGTTGATAATTCTGCGGGTCTTTTTGTAAATCGCATGGGCTTCTACAAAGATATTTTCTTAACGAATTTTCAAGCCCGTACACTACAGGGAACTGACTACCCACTGAGCTATGTCGGGTTCGCTGGTTTTCAAGCCATCAGCTTGAGCCAGTTCAAAACTGAGATGTTGCCATTTTGGTACCAGTACGCAAAGCAAACCAAAAACGTTCATGATTTAGAAGCCTCCATTAAAATTGGCTTAGGAACTACGCTCGACGACATAAAGCTGAGCTACAAGGTCTTTGATATTCCGTATAAGTCGCAAGCACAGTAGTACCACCTAGGTCTAGCTATTCACGTTACTAAAAATAGTCATTAACCAATGGTTAGTAAAGCATTAAACTATACCAATGAAGACTGTTGGCATAAACCTTGT
>CAZCHT010000032.1:0-35230 GCA_964498705.1 uncultured Bdellovibrio sp.
AATACAAAGACCAAACGCCGGCTTTTAATTTTGAGGAGTTCTTTTCTGGAAACTTAGAGGCCAACGGAGTATTTCAGGACAGATCTGGTAAAGTAATAAAGCGAATGAATTGCAAAATGAGAGCAGAGAAAAAAGGAGACGAAATCTATATATATGAAGATTTCGTTTATTCAGATGGTGTTAAAGAAAGCCGTACATGGAAAATTACCAAAGATAAAGATGGTAATTACGTGGGTAAGGCTGGTGATGTGATTGGTGAGGCTAAAATTTCAACCGCTGGTTTTGCTTTTAACATGAACTATGTTCTTCAATTAAAAATTGATGACGGAACAATTAATGTTAGAATGGACGATTGGATGTATAGAGTGAATGAAAAATTAGTAATTAATAAAACTAAAATGTCTAAATGGGGATTTCACTTGGGTGACGTTTCATTAGCCATCGAGAAAAAATAGCGGAAAAATGAAGACGATATGAAAACACTAATTTTTATATATTTTTTGTCGAGTATATCGTTGGCTGAAGTGCTTGTGGGAAAGGCTATAAACCTTGACGGCGAATTCGTATACACTGAAGAGCATTCAATAGATCGTGATAGTGAGGGGCGTGCAAAAAGAATTGAAACGGTCTATTTCGATAATGTAGGAAAAAAAATAGCTAAAATGACTTCGGATTTTGCAGAAAAGTTGGCGGCGCCCGATTCTAAATTTGAAGATTTTCGATTTAATCGCGTTTTCGAAGGGAAAATTGCAAAAGAGGGAGATAGCGACATTTACAAAATTAGTGAATTTAACTCAGGTAAGCTTACTAAAACGACCGATTTAGCTTATAAAACTGACTTGGTTTCCGGCTCAGGATTTGACAATTACATCAAGGAAAATTTGGTTCGAAAAAAAGTCACTCAATCCTCGGTGCATTTTTTGGTTATGCCTCGGCATGATTATTATCGATTTGAAGTTATAGATAAGGGGCTTGGTGCAGATTCAGATCGTGAATATGTTATAAAGCCGTCAATGGTTCTTAGTCTTTTTGTTAAAGAAATAAAAATATTCTATGATGAAAAGAGTGGGATTCTAAAGAAATATGTCGGGCTTTCTAATTTGCCGTCGGCCAAGGATAAACCACAGTCTGTGGTTATTGAATATAAAATAAAAAGTCCAACCAAGCCCGAAGGCACTTGATGTCGAAACTTTTGATCAGGCTAATAGCTTTTAATTTCTTGTGGATTCTAACCGCCCTTATGGCAAAAACGGACTACATCAACTATCTACTATTGGGGTTTTTCGGTCTTTTTCTGTGGGATTTTCGAAAGGCGAGTCTGCGCCTTCGATTTGTTTCGATGCTTATATTAGTCGTTGGTAGCACGTTTGATTTTCTTTGTTTCCGCAATGGAATTATTAATTTTTATGGGGATGATGTTTTCTTTCTGCCGAAATGGCTTTTAGCCCTTTGGTTGTTATTTGGTTGGGTGGCGCCGTATTTAATTCAGCAATTTAAAGATCGACGATTTGTTATTTCTTCTCTGTCATCGGTGTTTGGTCCGTTGAGCTATTATTCGGGAATTTCATTTGGAATCATCAATATTCCTAATCAAACATTTTTTCTTATATATGGAGTTTTTTGGGGTGTGTTTATATACCTTGTACATTGGTTAAGTATTTCGAAGTTGATTGTTTCGAAGTAGGGGGAGACAGATGGAAGTCGGAAATAGAAATGTAGTGATCACTGGTTCAAGCCGCGGCATCGGTTGGGAGCTAGCTAGGGCTTTTGCGAAAGAACACGCGGCTCTACATTTAGTGCAACGGTCTTGGGATTCGAACAAGATTGAAGAGCTGACAAAGCTTGGTGCAGCTAAAGTTGTTAGATGGACTTGCGATTTAACTAAAACAGATAGCATTTTGAATTTAGGAAAAGATCTCGCTAAAGAGAATATTGATGTTTTGGTCAACAATGCCGGTATACTAACGGGTGAGCTTCTTGAGAAACAAAATGATAACGATATTATCGATGTTTTTCAGTTAAACCTGGTGGCATCGGCACTACTTATTAAGTCAGTACTTCCTTCGATGTTAGAGCGTCGAAGTGGAAAAATCGTAAACAATACCAGTGTGTCCGCCTATATGCGATTTCCGTGTGCGACTACCTATGCGGCAGCGAAAAGTGGATTGTTAGCGATGACGGAATGTCTTGAAACTGAATTGATGGGCACCGGGGTTGGAACGCTGGCTCTTGTTACCCCTGGAATTAAGACAGATATGTTTGATCAAATAAAAACATCGTACGGTAAATATTTTGATTCACCGGCAGACTACATTTCCGCAGAAGAGTATGCGAATCAAATAGTCGACGCCATTAAACGGGATGAAACCTACTTAATGCCAAAAGGAGCGACTCGTTTTGGTCTACTGATGAACAAGTACACCCCGTCGCTATTTAAGAAATTTGTGATTGGTAGTTTCAATCGAAATCGGGCGTAGATGATTTTTGCGATTTACAAATTAGCTTGAAAGTAGTCTTGAAGGTAGGATTTCGCTTTTACGATATCGGGTTTATTCTGAATTAACGTTTCTACATCTGTCATTACGGATTGCGAAAATCCGCAAGGGTACATTCCACGAAATGCAGTTTTATCAGAGAATAAATTGATCGCAGCGCCATGGTATGTAATCCATTTTTTAACGGCGATGCCTAAAGAGGCGACCTTATGTCCGTCCACCCAGACACCCGTTTCTTCGACCGCGTGGCCTTTGTAATCCTGTTGTGGCTTACGATTTTCAAGATCCAGGGTCTTGCCTTCGGCTTTAACATCTAAGGTTTTTAGCCATTCAATAATTCCATTTTCGAGTTTACGTAAATGTCCCGCAACGTTCTGTTGTTCGTGAGCGGGGCGACTGGCGTGTTTTAAATTGATGATCGGATAAATCACTAACTGTGAGGGACCGTGATACGTAGCCCGTCCACCACGGCTGATTTCAGCGATCGGGCCGTCCCATGAAAACACGTCGCCCTCTTCCGTCGATCGCCCTAAGGTTACGATTTCAGGATGAGTACAGAATACGATAATGCCAGGTACGTTTTCAGCATGGACTCGTTCCACTAATTCTAGTTGTCGTTTGTTGGATTCAAAATAATCAATCAAACCCCAATCTTGGATTTCCATCTGTGTTTGATTTGTTTTATCGTGATCCATTTGCATGTGATCCTTACTTGATCCAGAAATCTTGATTTTCTAAGTCTTTTGTTAAATCGGCAGGCACAGCGGCGTTTGTTTGTCCGCAGGTTGATTTGATAGCGAAGTTGTATCCGCCGTCGAGTTCAAACGTCGCAGAAAACGCATAACTGCCGTCGCTTTCTGTTGTTGTCGAACGAACGACTTTTTTATTATTTACTAGTTCAACTGTCGCCTTGTTCGCCGGTCGTTGAGAAAATCCATCGCCACAATAAATATGGCCGGAAATTTTTCGAGTGACGGGTTTCAGTTTACCGACAAACACCGGCCCTAGGGCAGCCGATGATTGATAACTATCTTCCTTTAAAACATCGGTTGGCTTAGAGTACTTAGATTTCTCTCCTGAGATGATTGGAATGCAGGAGATTAAATTTAAAGCGAATAAGCCAATCAATATTTTATTCATAAGTTACTTCGTCGCAGTCGGCGCGGGAGCCGGGGTATGAAGAGGTTTTTGAATAATATGGATCGCATGTCCCAATGTCGCTTCAGCAGCTTCCATCATTGTTTCGCCCAATGTTGGGTGAGGATGGATAGATAAAGCGACATCTTGTAGGCGTGCACCCATTTCGATCGCCAAAACCGCTTCAGAAATTAAATTCGAAGCTTCTGGGCCTACGATATGAACACCAAGTAGAACATCATTTTCAGACGCGATCATTTTCACAAAGCCATCAGTTTCCATCATTGAAACCGCGCGGCCGTTAGCACCGAATGGAAACTTCGCGATTTTAAGATTCTTGTAACCTTTAGCGATCGCTTCTGATTCAAGCATTCCCGCTGATGCGATTTCTGGATCCGTAAATACAACTGCAGGAATTGTTTTTGCGTCGAAGGCTCTTGGAGCACCCTTGATGATTTCAGCTACCATTACGCCCTCGTGAGACGCTTTGTGAGCTAACATTGGCTGACCGCATAGATCGCCGATCGCAAAAATAGATTTAATATTTGTTCTGCGCTGAGCATCTACTTTTACAAAACCACGTTCGTCAATTTGGATACCTAGTTTTTTAAGAGTGGGTTGATCGCCATTGGGACGGCGACCAACGGTTACCAGAATTTTATCAGCTTTCAGAGTTTCTGTTTTGCCGTTCAATTCATAAGATATTTCGTATTCGCTGCCTGTTTTCTTTTGTGATTTAGCTTTTGCTTGATGGATCACTTTCACGCCGGATTTTTTCAATTTGCGAGCTACGACTTGCGAACAATCGGGATCAGCAACGCCCGCTAATAATGTGTCCGCAGCTTCAAGGATTGTTACGTCAGTTCCAAGTTTCTTCATATACGAAGAGATCTCTAGACCGATATAACCACCACCGATAGTCACCATGCGTTTTGGAATCGCGTCTAAATCTAGCGCGCCAGTGGATGACACGATATTTTTTTCGTCGAATTCAAAACCCGGGATTTGGATTGGGCGTGAGCCTAAAGCCAAGATCATGTATTTCGTTTCTAATTGCTCTTTGCCTTTAGATGATTGTACTTCGATTTGCGTTGGCGAAACAAACTCCGCGGTGCCATTGAAAATCGTAACTTTGTTACCTTTCAATAATTGGTTCACGCCGCCGCTCATTTTATCGCAAACAGATTGTTTCCATGCGACCATTTTTTTGAAATCGATCTTTGGTTTAGAAACTTCGATCCCCATTTCTGGGAAACCATGTTCGACTTTATCTAACCAGTGGGCTGCTGTGATCATCGCCTTTGATGGGATACAGCCAACGTTTAAACAAACGCCACCTAGTTTTTCTCTCTCGACGATCGCTGTGTTTAAACCGAGCTGCGCACATTTAATCGCTGCTACGTAACCACCGGGACCGCTACCAACTACTACTACGTCAAATTTTTGCATAATAATTCCTTTAAAGTCCTTAGTGCATTTCTAGCATTAATAATGCTGGTTTTTGAATACGACCCAAGAAAGCCTTCAAGAATCGAGCAGCCAATGCGCCATCGATTAAACGATGATCCGCAGTGATTGTGAAGTTCATATATTTCTTGCTGATAACTTTGCCTTCTGCATTTAGTTCCAAACGATCTTGGATTTTATACATACCAAGGATAGCGACTTCAGGGTGATTGATGATCGGAGTTGCATATGTACCACCAACAGAACCAATGTTCGTGATAGTGATTGTTGCGCCTTTCATTTCTTCCGGTTTTAATTTTCCATCTCGCGCCCGTTTTGAAAGATCAATAATTTCTTTAGAGATATCTAAAATCGATTTGTTGTCGGCTTGTTTAACCACCGGAACAAGTAAACCATTTGGAGTATCCGCAGCGAAACCTAAGTTGAAATATTTTTTGTAAACGATTTCTTGTGCATTGTCGTCGATGGACGCATTGAACGCTGGGAATTCACGGATTGTTGCGATCATCGCTTTCATTACGAAAGGCAAGTAGGTAACTTTCGTTCCTGCTTTTTCTGCGATCTCTTTCATTGATTCGCGGAAATGAACAAGTTCAGTTACGTCAACTTCATCCATCAATGTAAAATGAGGAATGATGTGTTTAGCCATTTGTAAGTTTTCAGCGATTTTTTTGCGGATGCCTTTTAAAGGAACTCTCTCTTCCGCATTGGCCATAGTTGATGAGTAACCTGGTTTAGGGAACGAGATCGGACCAACGCCAGTTGAAGTCGCCGGCGCTTTCGCGCCGATAGAAACAGAGTCCAATTGTTTTAAGATATCTTCACGAGTTACGCGACCAGCAAGGCCAGTTCCGGTAACGTTGTTGATATCCAGCTGCATTTCGCGAGCTAGGCGACGAGTTGACGGTGTCGCTAAAACTTTTGAATCCATAACGGGAGGATAGAACGAAGTACTAGCGGACGCGCCATTTTGAGTAGCCGCTGCTGACATTGTACGTTCAGGAGCCTGCGCCGGAGCTTTTTGAGTTTGTTCTGGAGCGGATTGCGTAGCAGCCGGAGCTGATGCTGTCTGAGTTCCACCATTAGTCGTTAAAGTTAACATTACCGATTCTACTTTTACAACCTCGCCAGCTTTGAATTTTAATTCTTTAACCGTTCCGCCTTTAGTTGTCGGAACTTCGACAGTGGCTTTATCCGTCATGATTTCAGCGATAGATTGATCCGGCTTAACTACATCACCTGGTTTTACTAACCATTTGATTAGTTCGCCTTCAGCAACGCCTTCACCTAGTTCAGGAAGTTTTAACTCATAAGTTCCGCCGCCGCCACCAGAAGAAACTGTTGTCGTTGGAGGATTGAATGCATGACCGTTAGTTGCTGCCGGAGCCGCAGCTTTAGCGGCTACAGAGCCAGATTCTTCTAGTGTAAGGATCGTAGATTCGACTTTGATCACTTCACCGGCTTTAAATTTTAATTCTTTAACAACGCCTGGGCGTGTAGTGGGAACTTCGACAGTGGCTTTATCGGTCATGATTTCTGCAACCGATTGATCTGCTTTCACTGTATCGCCTGGTTTTACCAACCATTTGATTAATTCACCTTCAGTTACACCTTCTCCTAGTTCCGGTAACTTTAAGTCAAATGCCATGTACTCTCCTTGTGCTATGTAGCAGCTACTAAATTGATTTTTCTAATTTTAAGTTTTCTTGATTTTCTTTTTTGTTTTTACGAATCACGCCCTCGAGAAAAAACTCACCAGCGCGATACGAACTACGCACCAAAGGACCTGAGGCTACGTATAAGAAACCCATGCCTTCAGCCACGTCTTGCCAGTATTTGAATTTCTCTGGAGTGATGAATTCGATAACTTTCAAATGACGTTCTGTCGGTTGCAAATACTGACCAAAAGTAATCACGTCACATCCAACGGTGCGAAGATCGCGAAGTGTTTCCATGATCTCGTTATCTGTTTCGCCTAGGCCAAGCATCAAAGATGATTTTGTGTACATATTTGGTTTATGATCTTTTACCGTTTTTAAAACGCCCATTGTTTGATCGTAACCCGCGCGTGGGTCACGCACAGATGAAGTCAAACGTCGAACGGTTTCGATGTTCTGAGCGAAAACATCGGGTTCACTGTCTGCCAGTTGTTGAATTAATTCTTTATTCCCACGGAAGTCAGGAGTTAGAATTTCTACGATTAAATCTGGCTGTAATTTTTTGATGGTCGATACTGTCCGAGCAAAGTGAGACGACCCTTGGTCTTCCAGATCGTCGCGATCTACGCTGGTGATAACTACGTATTTTAAATCCATTTGTGAAATTGAATAGGCTACTTTTTCTGGCTCGAAAGGATCGATGGCGCCTTTTGGATTGCCAGTTTTCACATTGCAGAAGCGGCAACCACGTGTGCAGACTTCTCCCATCAGCATAAATGTCGCTGTTCCGCCGCTCCAGCATTCGCCCATGTTCGGGCACTTGGCTTCTTGGCAAACGGTTGCTAATTTTAACTCGCCTAATAGGTCTTTAATACGTGTGTAATTCTCACCGCTCGGAGCTTTCACTTTGAGCCATGACGGTTTTGGTGCGCGCATGCTTCCATTTCCTTTTTTTTAACAAAACTAGGTATTTGCTCTAATTAGTAGAGTATGTAGCTTAAAGCACCTCATTCGGCAATGCGACGGAAAAATATTTTGTAAAATTTGTTAAAAAAGCATTTAACCAAATGGGTGTTACACAAGGGCGGAAATATGAAATTAGAGCTGAAAATTAAGAAGGGCATGCTTAAAAAGAGATATAAACGTTTCTTTGCAGATATTTTTTATGAAAATCAACTAGTTACAGCGCATGTTCCGAATACCGGGAGCTTAAAATCCTGCTTATTTGCCGATCAAGACTGTTATTTTACCGAAAGTGACGACCCGAACCGTAAGTTAAAATACACACTGGAAATCGTCTCAACCCCTACCGGATTCGTGGGTGTTAACACGAGGACCCCCAACGAGATGATCAAGGACGCATTAAAGGCGGGTTGGCTCGCGCATTGGAAGGAATTTCCTGAGGTCAAACCTGAATTTAAATTGAATGCTGAGACCCGCCTGGATTTTAGGATCAGCAAAGGTGATAAACACCATTTTATAGAAGTAAAGAATGTAACATTAAAAAATGGAACATCGGCTGAGTTTCCCGATGCCGAAACTACGCGCGGACAAAAGCATTTGAAGGAATTAATGCTGTTAAAAGAACAAGGTCATGGCGCCGAGATCGTTTTCTTTATTCAGCGTAACGATGTTGATAGTTTTAAACCCGCAAAAGATATCGATCCAGAGTACGCGCGTTTACTAAAACAAGCCGACGACGCCGGAGTGCGTATTACACCCATCGTGTGTGATGTGACCTCGTCATCCGTTTCTCTCACTAACAAAGTTCTTCCGATCCAATGGTAAAATCATTTTTTTCGATTTTAGTAGTGAGTTCGGTAGTGTTCGCGACAGAGCACTTTTTCAACTACAGCGATATCACGGCGCCAGGCGAGATCACAAAATTCCCTGCGAATTTTGGATCTTTCAAGCACGGAATGAGTTTCTCTGGATCACTCAATGCATTGAGCCGCTTGTCGTATAAGCCTAATCTTGCAGAGTACAAAACGGATCGATCGCCGGTGGCCATTGAGCCACGTGTTTTGTCTTCAGGGCTTGGACAAAGCTGGGGCGGTTGGGGATTTGTCATCGGAAATAATGTTGAGAAAATAAAATTACAATCAGATGAATTGGAAAGTACAGAGGACTTGCGGTCTATCGAAGTTCATCTGGGCTCTGGGCTAAAGTTATCACCGATGTGGAACATCGGCTGGAGCTTAACACTGAACAATGATCAGAAATTAAAAACGGAACTAATCACGAGTTCAACGGATGTCGATCGACCTATTAGATTTGTTGAAAGCCAGAAGGAAGCCTATTCCACACAGTTTGGATTCGGTTTTTTAATGGAGTCTGATTCATTCATTATGGGAACTCATTTGAAATCACCAAAAGTTCTTGTCGCACAAAATGGAAAATTGAAATCAAGATACTACTCAGTTTCGCAAAACAAAGTCGTCAAAGATGATGCGGATCAAACCTATGATTTAAGTTCTAATTTCGAACTCGATTTCGGAGTGAAATTTGGAACAAAAGGATTCACGTATTCGGTATCGGACACTTATTTTTTTGAAGGAACTCACGCACTAAAAGCGGGGTTTGAATACATCGGATCATGGGGTCGAGTCTCTACAGGATTCAGCCGGCATCAGAAGGTCCAAGGACGCGAATTTCAATGGTCGGTTGGGTTTTGCCGATCAGAAAAAGAATTTGAGTGGGGAGTTGGGCCTTTCTATCGCACGTTTCAAGATACGGCGGTTGATCGGAATGAAATTGGAGTTTTGTACTCGTCGCAGATAAATTATTAAGTATTAATTAGGTAGTAGCAATAGTTCGGACATTCTTTCAACCGCAATTTCAGTTTCATTGTACTTCGTCCAATAGGATTTATCTATAAAGCGAGCGGCCGCATCGAAATTTTCTTTAGCCGTAGGGTCTAAATTTGCGTGTGCGCGTTTAGTTTCTATTTTATCAATCTTGCATAGAGACATAAGTTGCTTCATTTTTGGAAAGCTTGTCAATGCGCGACTATAGTTATCTAACAAGTCTATTGTCAGATAAGATTTAGTAAAGCTACAGAAATGCGAGTACATATTTTCAGACAATACAACTTGGATATTTAATTCTTCCGAAAACTCGGGTGCGGATCTGGTTTTAAATCCATCAAATAACTGAGATTCTGTAGCATAAAGCGAAACTAAACTAAGGATGGCATCAATTGTAGATTGGTATCTGTCTGCTACAATATCCATAAGATCAGCCATCTCCTCTTTAGAAGATTGATTATTCGGGTTAGATTGAAGAACTTTTGCATATTTAACAATTTTTTCTAAATTTTGAGTAATAGCCAAACTATTGTTGAAAATCCGCTCGATATAAATATCTACATATTTCTCGCGATAGGCAACACGATCACCAAGTACATCGAGTAGTGCCGCTATACCACCGTCTTTAGGTTTATTCGCATTAGTGAAATCAAGATTTAATTTTTTGAAGGTACTATTTCCAGAAGTTGAATCCAATGTGGATTTCCAAGATTCCTTCATCCAGTTAGTAATTCCGTTTTTGTTTTCTTCTGGAATAAGGATCGTGCCGACGCCACCGAAAAATCCAAAAGTTAGTCCGACGAGAGTTCCTGCACCGGGAACAAGAGCCGTACCTATTGTGGATGCCGAAGACATGGCGCCAACCAAGGTAACGAAGTGTCCATTCATCATTCGTAAACGTAGTGAATTATAGAGCCATTGAATACGTAAATCGCTATCGAGGATAATTATTTTTACGACGTTGCTAATTGTTAGGCCAAGCATCTTTGCTGCGGTTGCCTTTTGTTTTGCGTTACCGCTATCAAGAGGTATCGCTATGGTGTGGATAATATTAGTAAATATTTTATTTCTGTCTTGAAGGAATTTTCTCTCTTCAGGATCTGTAATTTGGCTATCTAAAAGGAATGTGGCTTCTTTCCAAAGCTGTGCTCCAAACTCCCAACCCGTAAAGGACACGAGCGTGTGGGAAAAGTAGACCATAAAGTTTTTAAACATCGGAAATAGTTTCTTATCTTGAATAACAGCTTGCAAAAAATTAAGTGGTTTCGCTAAAACGGCATGGGTAGCGCCCGCTGATCCCATGGCTGCAATAATTTCCCCAGAATCAAGGACTTCCATAAATGCAGATCCCAATTCTGCGAACGTGGCTTTATATTCGAAGTCGGTTCCCGATTTATATTTGTAGACTAATTTTTCTTTCACGATCGAAGACATGGCTAATGCGTAGATGAGCAAATAAGTACGTGAAACTTCGGCGATAGTAGATGGGGATGACACTTTACTTTTGGATGCAATTTCAGATTTATCCAAGGCCTGATTTACAGCTTCAGCGTCTTTTTTTAGAAGGTCTTTTTGTTTGGGAGTTAAAAATTTAAAAAAATTGAAATTCCAACTGGCTTTATTAAACACTTGTTGTAATTGAGGATGGCGAAGCCAGTGCGAAGGAGCAACACCCTTTGCTAATAGCATTTTTACTTTGTCACTGAGGGCTTTTCTAGATTCCGAGGAAGTGGCAGCTGGGGCTCGCAAAGGAGCTCCGGCCGCAAGACAGTTTGTCGAGAAGAAACAAAGGGCTATTAGTAGTAAAAAATATTTTTTAGTTTTCATAGCCCTTGATTGTTTCAATTATCTTTTTGCACGTTTAACTGCGCGAGTAACATCGGTTTCGATAGAGCGAACTACTTTTCCATCTTTAGTTTCTAAATTGGAAGCTTGAAGTGCTTTCTCTGCTGATGATTTCAATTTCTCTGATGCTTCAGCGAACGATTTAGCTGTTTCTACTTTCGCTTTACCGTCTTTTGCATTTTCAGCATAAGCTTTTGAAATATTAGTCACGGCTTGTAGATAAGCGATGTATGAATTCGCAAATGCTCTTACGCGAGCAGCTGCTTTATGTTTGTTAACTGAATCCATATCGATTGTTTTTAAGGTTGCAGCATCTAGGATACCTAGCTTTTTATCAATCTCAGCAAGTTGAGCTTTTTTAGTATCCGCATCAACACTGCTGGCTTCGACAGCTCTGACTTCTTTAACATACTGTTCTGCTTTCTGTAGGATTATCTTTCCCTCTTCAGATGCTTGGAATGCTAACAATGTTTTAGATATAGATTCTGATGTAAGGTCACCTTTAAAGCTCAATACACCAGCAGAGTTAAATCGCTGAAGTTCGATTTTTAGTGATTCTAATGTGTTTTTGAAACTTGGATCTTGAGACATCATACGAGACAAAGACACCATTAAATCCGTAACTCCGGCGGTTCCTTTATTGGCTCTGATTTCACCACGTGTGATACCAGATTGAATGCCTTGTTGTACGATCATTTTTACAATTTTGTTAGGTGATTTACCAGACTCTTTTGCTTTTCTGTCTAATTCTGTGATCATCATTGTTCCTTCTTCGATAGCGATAGGACCGCCCTCACGAAGAACAAAAATACTTCCTGCGCCGACCACACCTTTAGCTGATGCTAGTTCTGCAAAGTTAGCAGAGATATGAACTACACTTGAAATACCTTTAACAATAACCGTCCATACATCTTGAGCTGTTGGTACTAATGCAGTGAAATTTAGACCAGTATTCATAAAGTTTGCGCCGTAACGATCTGGTCCATGATTTAGAGCTGCGTGATAAGCCGATAGTCCTGCCGTCACGACTCTCACATTATATGTTTTTTCTACGTGTTTAACGAATTCTGCATCTTGGACAGCAGTAATGATATTACCAACGCCTGTATTTGTATTTCCAGCCATTTGCACAATTGTACCACCGCCATTTTGCGCTTGTAATTGCTGTGCTAATTGAATTGTTTCTATTTTCGCTTGGCGCTGGATTTGTTCTTTGTCTTTGAAGTCGCCATCAGAAGGTCCAACGTTATTAACTAAAATAAGTCCGCCGCGACCTTGTGCGGATCGAATATGATCATTGATAATTTCATTTGCTAATTCATACCAATTAGAAACAGCAACACCGTTTGGATTCACATGAGATAGATAGTAGTTTTTTGCATCTTCAAAAGTCGGAGCCGCTGATTGTGCAATCGAGCGCATTCCCATTTTTAAATTTGCATAGTTATGAGAGTGATTAACTACTAAACTCGTTGATAAAACGCTTGATGCTGCAAATAGAGCTACACCTAAAAATACATTCTTGTTCAGTTTCATAAAGTCTCCTTGTTGTTTTTGGCTCACGAAATAGGAAGTGCAGTGGGCGCGCCATTCTGGAAAACAGTTAAGTATTTGAATTACAGAATGAAACTTGGCTGTATCAGACTGAGATTTTATCGAATCGCCGTATGACGGCCCCGAGGTGACTAGACTTTTTACAGCTCGTTACCCGGTCCAAGGGCCATCGATTTTTTTTGGTTCAAAGCCGATTAACTAAGATGGTGTTTTCACATAGGAAATTAAAATTTTTAATCATTATTGTAGGACTGCTGCTTTCGCCGCATTCCTATTCTGCTGATATGTGTACATCTGAAGAACTTTCTGAATCGTTTGTTTTGTTAAATGACTACATGGCATGTATCGCAGGAAGTGAAAACGATTGCACAACTATGATGACAGCGACGATGGGAAAAGTGGTAGCAGCCGGTGGGGCTGCAAATTTTAAATTGGCGGGATATTCCGCAGCCAAGTTAGAAGGAATTTTAAAGGCTGTAATCAGTGATGCAAAAAAACTGGCGCGTGATTCAAATTACGCCAAAAGAATTGCTGCAGAAGTTGGTGGGCCTGAAATCGATAAATACATCAAAGAAAACGGCGGAAGTATAGAGAGTGCGCAGAAGAGAGTCGCCGAGCTTATGGAGCGTTTGAAAAAAACGCCGATCGCAACCGAAGAAGCACAAACGCAGCTTTTAAATGCCAAAGAAATTAGTGATAAGCTAGGCAACCGGGCATCTCTTGAAAAAAGTAATCAGCAGGTGATTCAATCGGCCATAGACGATACCAAAAAGATAAATCAGTCGGTCATAGAAAAAGTTACTAAGGTTGACGAGGAATTGGCAAAAAGTACGTCGCGCTTATCAAAAGCGTCCACTCACCAAGAAAAGACTGTTCTCAAAGCATCGGTGGATGCGTTGAAGAAAAAGAAGTCTGAGTTACTGGGACTTTTCCAAGGTATTGATACGCAGGTCAAAGTCGTGGCGGACAAATACAATCCTGAATTAGAACGCACCATCGCGGAACTAAAATCTCAAATGGCGAAGTATCCTGAGCGAGCGGGATTAATCAAGGAAACCATCGCAGAAATTTCAAAAAAGAAAATTAAGGTGGCAGAAAAAGCAACCGGTGCCATACCCCGATTTATGTTGAACGTTGATGGTGCGGGGTTCAGTGTCGTGGATGCCAATGGCGCGTTTAAGCTAATGCCTGAGTGGGCAAAGCAAAATCGCCTGGCAGCCATCAAAGAGTTTCCTAATATACTATTAAAATCAATTCAGAGTGATCCTACAATATTGGACGATGGGCACTTAGAGAAATTGAAATTCAAGTTGGCTGATGGCGAGCATGAACGTTATCGAGAACATACTCAAAAACGATTGATCAATAGCTATGAGCAAAGGCGCAGGTTAGTTGCGCTTACTGGTGAAACCTTACCGGATGTTGGCTTACCGCTGGATAAAAGCGGAAGCGCACAGGCAGGGGCTAAGCTAAATCAGGTGCAGCGCGAGACTTTGATGAAATACCAAAAAGCAAATTGGTTAGAAGTCGATATTCCATTTGAAAAGTTATCCAAAGAAAATATCGATAAGACCGTCACCCAAGTAGGAACAGAGTTAGCATCGAACTTGCCATTTTGGGAAGAAGGCAAACCGTTAAATCGGATGACTAAATTTTTCTTACCTCGCCCTCGCCTGGGTAGCCTGGCTCGTAAAGGCATGCGCTACGGAATGCAGGGTGGTTTGACAGCCCTTACATTTTGGTTCGACTACTATGACTTGCGCGAGATGGGTTATGGGATTGCTTTTAATTTTGATTATGTGAAAGAAAACATGTCGGGTTTATTAGATTCCCAGTGTCGTATGCCTCAGCAGCAGGCCCTAGGAGCCAAAGATATGGAAAAAGAGCATAGCCAATGGTTCTGCGGTTGTGAGACGAGCAATCGGAAAGTCGACAAAGTCAGCCCACTTTGCCAAGCTCCGGCAAGCGAAATGGATGCTAAAACAAAAGAGTATTGCCAGCTCGCCTTGATGCCGGGCCGTGATCGCGATCTGATGATGGCAAAGAAACTAAAAGAAACCAAGGGCGGAGACGCGAAAATGAAAGAGATTTTTCGATCTGCTGCAGGTTGTGATGTATTAAAAAATTACCATTCTCATTGCCGCCTGAGTACATCGAATATTACCGATCAGGGTTTATATTTTATGAATGTTATTCGCCAGAATAAACTTCAAAAGCAAGTTACTGATTTGTGTCCTGACGTATGTTCTCACTGGTCTGATGTTGCCAAAAGAAAAGTTAAGCAGTTAGTCGACCTTCAAGAGACAACCAAGTTGCCAACCAGTAAAGAAGAAAACAAAGCCGAAGAAAGCTGCCCCGTAGAATTATACTCTGGTCCGGCCCCAGAAAACTTTGAAAAAAGAAAACATTGGAAGCGTTGCCAGCCACCAATTCAGTGCCAAAGCGATGGACGAGTCAGGGTAAATTTAAATAAGGGCATGCGCGATCTTGAGTACTACGAACTCAAGTTTTCTGGAACCAATAAAACTATTTCCTCGGCCCTACATATGAGGACCGATATTAAGAACAGACTGAATGAACGAGGTAATAGTTATCTGGCAACCCAAACCAAACCGACATTTAATTATGAATTCGACAAAGACGGCGGCATGTCTCGAATTCAACTCTATGACTGGGGTTCGTCAGAAATCACCGAAACAGTGGCTGCCGAGGATGTTTTAGGACGCTTTAAAGAGTACGCCTATAACGCCGATTCATTTTATTTTAGTGGAAGAGATATGGGTGAATTTGCCATTAGCCGTCGAATAGAAATTTTGTTGATGCAGAGAAAGGCTCGAAGCTATTGTTGCCAAAACAGTTGGCAATGCGAAGATCCTGACGATGTTGATGATAATGAAAGTATTGTAAGTCCACGGGGAGCGACGAAATAGTTTATTTTGTAATCTGTGAAGTTTTTTACTTGTAGAATGAACGGCATGACGGGATGCCCGAACTCGGGACTTTAAATGGAACAATTTTTCCCATTCCTCTTGAGCTAAAAGTATAGTGTTGTGCTGAATCACTATTTAAAACTAAAAAAGTTGCCTTTATAAAAGGGACAAACCGATCTAAAGCTAGTGATCCAGAGTTATAGACTTTTAATCTTTCATCAAACGCCGGGGTATGTGAATCTCCAAAAATATAAAACACTCCGGAATCGTTACTTTCTAGTTTCGTTTGATTAGTAACTTTGCTATACGCACGTGTATTAGAATCTTTGAATAGTTCTGCCTGTTTGATTATTTTATCTGTAGTCACGAATGGTGCGTGAGATAGTTTCACTTTTACGCCGTCAATATTTAAATCAAAAATTGACCTGTAGTCACCGTATCCAACTTGATTTAAACCGACCAGGTGTAAAAGTGGTCTAATTCCTGACTTACGCTCTTGAAGATCTAAAGCCTCGGTAAATCGAATAGCAAATAATTTTGCATAATCCGGATCGATGATGATTTTATCACCCTCCGCTTTAGCTTTCAGATCGTGGTTACCTAAATTAAAATAGACTTCTTTTTGAGTTATTTTCTGGGCCTGCAACAGAGCACTAATAGTCAGCCCGATTCGTCGCTCGTCATCCATTGACGATATAACGGGTAAAATGGCCACTTTGCCACTTTCATTTTTTCCCAAAATGGCGGCTTGAAACACATCTCCATTTAAAATAACCGATGTGATGGTTGGATCACTTTTTATACTCCTTAGCATATTGTCGTAGCGGCGTTGGTTAGTATTTGCCATTTCTAGGGTTTGTTTGCGCTCGGTTTCATCATGAATTGAGTTAAAATCAAAATCAGGCGGGTATAAATGAAAATCTGATCCAATAAAAATTTTGGCTTCGGTTCCAATAGCTTCCGCTAAACTTGTAAATCCGAAACTTAAAATTATTAAAAACAAGCATCTTATCATCTAAATTTCCTAGCTAACTGGAATCGTTTATAAAACTTTATGGAACAGCAGGATCTATTCCATCTAAAAGAGCATTTAATTTCAATTGAAGCCAAGGTGGTGTCTAAATAGTTTGAGACAATGAGCCAATTACAGTCAGCGCTTAAAAGGCATACACAGCTGTTTTTTTAATTTTCCTAAGTTCAAATATCACTTTTTTCCAAGTAGATATTTGAATTTAGGCAATTTGGATACGACGTGTGTCGCCTTTTTGGTCAGTCATTCAGTGCGAGAATTACCCTAGTCGATTGGGAACCATGGCCTGGTTTTAGAAACTATTAGTAAATATGATGTCAAAAATCGTCACGATCTTTATTTTCATTGTAGTTTTTGGGCTGAATATTTTCGCCGCCGAACCTGCGTTGTTATCATTGTCGCCAGAAAAAGTAATGAAAATAAAAGAGAAAATTGCAAATGAAGGCGAATTGACCTCATTTCCAGAACTTAAAAGTATTGTAAGGTTCCTAGAAGAAAAACTAGAATCCGAAAAAATGGTTAAGATTGCATCCACCAATCCTCAAATAGAACAATTAAGACAAATGGTATTGACTAGTTTTTTCCATGTAGATTTGAAGTTCAGTGTACAGGTGACTGATTATCCGTATGAAATTCCATTTAAGGAACCGTTCCCCTATCGCCCAACAATGGAAGCTGTCGCGGAAGCGCTTGAATTAATTGATCTGACTGAAAAAGTAACCGGCGAAAATTTGGAAGCTAATCGTTTGATTGAAAAAGGCGCCTTGAATTGGTTTTCGCCGCTAACAACAGATGATTCAAAATTGTCCACAGTATCCAGCTCAAATGAATCTCATTCGATCAACCCAGAGAAGCGGGTACTGAAGAATCCACTTCTAGAGTATCGCCGCTTTGTACGTCGTATTAAGGTAGAGGGCGAGAACGCAAGCTTTTACGAATTTAAACCAACGGTTGATCGTATAGAAGCTGATTTGATATCTGAAGAGACTTTGAAGTTTATATCGGACAAACCGGTATTAAAATATTTGCATGAAGAGGCCGTTAAAAAAATTAAGCAAGTTAAGCTAGAAGTAGAAAATGACAGTCTGATTTCAAAGCCGTTCGCAGGTAAATATCCATATCGTTCCACAATTCAGGCAATCTATAAATCTATCCGTTTTTTCGACGTTGTCGAGCGGACTAAATATAAAGAACATCCCGATTCACAAGTAGTAGAAAAAACTTGGGCTCCTGGAACCGATGAGGGCAAGCGACTTTTAGAACCTCTTTATCATTTCGATCGCTATAAATATCACTCTTTTGATTTAATTGCTAATTCTGAAGTGATATTTTGGCCAACGACATTCAGCTTAGGATTTCAAGAACTGATCCGCGTTCGATCGATCCCGATCGGATTCGTAGGAGTAGAGACGAAAACTATTCGGGTAGATCGACATTACCAGACTCCGATAGATTTTTGGTATCACGATGTCAACCACGTGCGAAGAATGATGGGCTACATTTTTAGATTATTAAAAAAGCGCGGTGCGCATACTGAAGCAGAGAAATTGGCAGTTTTTCAAGAAGTCGATCAACTTATTGAGAAGTTATTGGAGCGAGTAAAACTAAGCCCTAAACCTCTGAAGCCAGCCACTTTTAGCTCAAAAGAAGAAGAAGCTAGATTCAATGAATCAATGAACGCTTGGAATAATGAAATGGCGTTACGCCGTTTGATACGAATTACTTTATTTGAAATTGTTCATGAATCGGCTTTAGCCGGAGATCGTCAGTCGTTAATTGAAGATTTACGTCGCGGACCAGAAACGCCGCAGCCGTTTGAATACCTATCTTTAGAAAAAGACGGTGTTGGAAAAGGCATTGAGAATCTGGAGAAACTAAGAACAGATTCTGGGAATCTTTCCAGTGGATCTCGAAAAATGAGAAAAATGAAGAAGGATGGACCGGTAAATGTTGTCTACATGAATGATCGTGCACTTAGTTTGTTATCTAACGTTATGAACAAGATCATGCACGGCTTTTACGATGCAACCAATGATCCGAAAAGCTACGTTGTTCCGGTAGAGTATCGCACTCCCGAAAACTTAGCTATCGCAGCCGAACATATGTTCAAGCTTTTGGGCCAAAATCCGCCGCCAAGAGAACAATTGATGGATTGGATTTTATCTCGTAAAGGTAGTCCCGAAAAATATTTAAAGTATCGTGGATTAATCGTTCCGGTTGCAATTAAAGAAGTTGATTCTTCAGCAAATGGGACCGTTGTAAATGCGAACGTTCTAATGGAAGTCATCAAAGCCAATATGAAAAAAGACGATGCTGACGCGGATCCGTATAAACATGCATTAATGAAGAAAATTATCAGTGAAGGAATCTCAAAAGGTGAAGAGATCGTTATGGTACCAACCCTCGCTCCTCAATCAGAAGAAGAGATTACAAAGAAAGTTAAAGCGTTGGGTAAGCACATTCACTCGTTATTTGGTTATTCTGCTTTAGGTTACCAAGATAGAGCGGGTTTATTACAGCAAATAAGAAATGATTTGAAATTATTAGATCCGAAAAAAACTATCATTAATATTGGTGTGACGAGCGATGGTTTAGGTGAAGCTTACGAGTTGGCAAAATCGATGGGATTCGAGACTATGGGTTTTGTATCTACAAAATTTTTAGAAAACGGCGGACATTACTCGAAATTCGTAGATCATATCTTTATCGCCAAAGACAATTTATGGGGCGGTTACATGCCGGGTACCTCAAAAATGACTCCGACAACATCTCTTTATGTTAATTTAAGCGATAGTATGACTGCCTATGGCGGCGGTGAAATTTCAAAAGTTACCATGCAAGAATTTGCACGTACCGGAAAACCGATTTCTTACCGTTCATTTGAAATGAATCACGAAAAAGCAATAGAAGTTTCCTTAAAAAAACGTCGTTCCCCACCCAGAACGTTTCAAAGCCCTGTCGAGCCAGTCTGGAATGATTTTCAAAAAGCTCAATGCTTGAAATGGTATAAGTCATGATAAAAAAAATCAGTATTAAAGTTATTTTTTCGTTTTTTGGGATATTGGCCTCTGCTCACATTGCACAGGGTAACGAGGCGTGTATTTCGTTTTATAAAAAATCTGGTTTAGCATCCGCGATTGCCACTTCAGAAAAAAAAGAGAGAGTAAAGCAATATCGAACTAAGGTTGCAGAGCTATGGAACCAAGAAGCATTCACGGTGGCTGCGGATACTTTGCATAAATCTTGGCAAGAAACAAACGCTTATCAAACTCGATATAAAGTAATGGCGGACGAAAATAATACTCCGATTATTGATATCAAAAAGTATATGAGAAATGCGGGAATTCCAGAATCGTATTTGGAATTCTACCGCGTGAATAAAGACGGCGCATATGAGGAAGATCTAAAAGGATTTCCGAATCGTTGGTTGTCATATAGCAATCGAATCAAAAATGAAATGGGCAGTAAGTCGATCTTGCGCCAAGTAATCCAGTTACTGACTTCGAACCCCAAAAATGCGGACGAAGCATTCAGTATGGTAATTGATGCGCTACAGGTGACGCATCAAGATTGGTTGGATATGAATCCGTGGGCTAAAGGTTCTCGTCCCGCTCACATTCGTGATTTGATTCCTGATTTAGCCATCACAAATGCTTCGGGGCCCTACAAGTTATTTCTAGCTCATATGAATTCTCGTGATCCGCTACATCAGCGAATTAAGGATGCTTTTGATAAGCACATAGCAGGTCAACAGAAGAAGAGAATTGAAGAATTCGCTAATTCTAATATTGAGAGTGTCTATTTAAATTTAATAACGTCAAAAGGATCTAAAGTTATTCTTGATGATAATTTGGAATATTTCTTCGATTCTAAGATTCCAGTTAAGAAAATTAGAGAATCATTACCAGACAGTGCGACCATGTCTGAAAATGAAAAATATTACGCCTCGATTTTAGGTCCGGATATTAAAAAGTCCTTAAAATATGGAGGCAAAATTAGGTTAAAAGCCCCTTCCACTGTCCCGGGCTCTGGAGCAAAAGTATTTTTGGTTGTTGATGAAGGTGGTGCTGTTATTGGAGCTCTGAAGATTCAGCATAAAGATAAGGGCGGCCTAGATGAATTGCTGTCGACCTTAACCGTTTCTAAATTTGTTGCTGAAAATAGATCTAACGTGAATATTGTAAAAGTAGTCGATTATGGTTTGCTTTCGGATAATAACTATTTCTCTGTGATAGAGCCGGCAAAAAATCGAGATTTAGATGGCTGGTTGCATGCGGCTCAAGGAACTAATGCCGAAGTTACCATTTTAGAAAATGCGGCCCAAATTACGGCGCAATTGCATAATCATGCGGGAAATAGTCCCGCTTCAAAAGATACTTTGGATATGTTTAAAGGTAATAGCCTATATGAGGTTAGAAAGTTAAACAGCTTCAGAAATGACAAGGTTATTGAGGAATCAACCATTAAAATGGGAGTACCTGTGGCTATTATCCGTCAAGTAAAACAGAAAGTCGAAGCGGCGTCTGCATCTTACGAGCACGGATTAGATTATTATTTGAATTTCTTTCGACCGACTACTATTCACGGAGATTTGCATGGTGGAAACGTTTTCTTTAACTCGGTTTCAAAAAGATCGACATTTATTGATTACAGTACTTTAACTTGGACCATCGCTAATAAAGGCCAGCCCGGAACAGGCGACGCTGCCAACGATTTGGGTCGTATGTTAGGTCATTTCTTTGTTGAGGATTTGAAAGCTAATAACTATGGTCCAGCCACAAATCAAAGAGTAGAAAAATTTTATCATGAGTATTTAAAGTATTCTAAAATTGAAGTTGGCAGCCGCGAAGAGACAGTATTAAGACGCTCGTTAGTTTTCTATCTTTATAGATATTTTGCAATTCAAGCTTCGGATGTCGCTGGCGTTAAGTTTAGATCTTCAGTGCTGACTCAGCCGCAACTACTTCAGAAGCTTTATGAGCTCTGGTTAAATGCCGACCAAATATTTTCTTTGCAAGCACCGGCGGAAACTGATGCCGCTTAAACACTTGATCGCCTTTATCTTGCTTTTGGCTTTGAAGGGACTCGCTGCTCCCGTCGAGTCTATTATGATCACTTCGACTCGTGATTTTCTGATTTCGTCGCTAGTTGAAATTGAAAACGGGAAGGACTGGAATAATTTAAATAATGATAAATTGATCGAAGCATTTGTCGGTTTCCTAAACTTGAAAAAAGAGAAAAGTATTTTCATCACTGACTTGGACGAAACGCTTTTAACTTCCAAATATTTCTTTGGTAGTACTGAGTGGTTCAAGGTCATCACGCCGGAAATTCGGGAAAAGATTCAAACAAGTAATCCTGGCGAGAGCCCAGATCAGATTGAGCGTCTTTTAGATCAGGATTTTTGGAAGTTTGTTGGGTCTCATCCCGAGATGAAAAGCGCCGACCAAACATATACTAAATTATTGAAGGCATTGTATGAAAATGGCCATCAAGTTTTTGCATTAACTGCGAGGAACGAGAAAATGTCTGACGTCACAAAGATGCAACTGCGAAGTATAGGTGTAGATTTTCTGGCTGAGCAAGTAATCTACTCGCCTCATAATCCGGACTGGAGCAGCAGTAAGGGGCGGACTCTCCGAAGCGCTATTGATTCCAGACTGAAGCAAAAAAGCGCCAGCGGAGCGTTTTACCGAATGTATTTCTTTGATGATATGATCAAAGAAATCAACGCTGTGACCGAGGCATTTGTATTGTCGCCGGCATCTAACCTTGAAGAAGTTAAGATTGTACATAGTCGTGTTTCTCATGAAAATAAGCGGCAGAATGAAATATACAAAATATTTCAGACTATTGGTAAGTTTCAAGAAATCGTCTTTAATTCAATAGGATTGAAGATTTCAAATGAAGAGGCTTTTGAGCTTCATAAAGTCATCGCACCTCAGAAGTACAGTTGTTACAAGTTTTACAGTCATTGAGCAAAAAAAAACCACCGTTTACCGGTGGTTTCTTAATTTAAAATTTAAGATTATTTCAAAATTATTTCTTAGCTAAATGCTTATCAATAACTTCTTTAAATTCATTAAATGGAAGCGCACCACGTAATGAAATACCATTGATTACAAAACCAGGAGTCCCACGGATTCCGAATTTTTGTGCTTCTTCCATGTCGCCTTGGATACGTTTAGAGATTTTTTCGTCTTTCAAATCTTTTTCTAATTTAGCCATGTTTGCGCCAACATCTTTAGCTACTTTTTTTAAGAAACCTTCTTTGCCAGATTTCAATTCGCCTTGGTTTTCGAATACGCGGTCATGGAATTTTTCAGCTTTAGCGTGGTCTTGCATTGCGATTGCTTCAAAGTAACGAGCGGCAGGTTCCGCCATTGGATGGAAATCTAAAGGTAAATGTTTGAATAGCACGCGTACTTTGTCGCCGTATTCAGCTTTTACTTGCTTAACAGTTTGGTAACCACGAGTGCAGTATGGGCATTCGAAATCAGAGTATTCAACGATAGTCACAGGAGCGTCTTTTTTACCAAAGATCACGCGGGCTTCATCGATTTCTGGCTTAAGTGGATTAGCGTATTCAGTATCACGCTGATTCTTTTCTTCGTTTGCCATTTTCTCTTGTTGTTTTTTCTGAGCTTCTTGCGCCGCTTTATTTACGACTTCAATAAATTTCTCAGGATCTTTTTCAATCGCTACGAACATGATTGATGGATCTTTTTCAACTGCTTCTTTAAGTTGTTTTGCAGATGGAGCACATTGCACTAAAGCAAACGCACCGAATACCAAGGCCAGTTTCATTAAATGTTTCAAGTTATCCTCCGGTTTATATGAACTTTTCATTCAAAATAGTTTTGCATCTTTCACTTTAATTAGGAAACAAAAAGACTTGAATCATCGCGCCAAACTTTCAGGCCCAAAGTCTTTACATCAAAACTATCCTTAATTTTTACGAATAAATACCGATGAGTCAGCGTTAACCCTAGGCAATTAACAGGAACAACCGGGAAAAACGCTATGAGAATATTTTTTGTAACGATAATATTGTCGCTGAATCTGCATGCTGGACTTTTGTATACCTACAATCAACTGACTGTAAAAGATTTAGATCAAATGAACACATTAGTTAAAAACAAACTTAAAGAGTCAAAGAGTGCCGATGCCGGCAAAGTAGTGCCTATCAAGGAAGGTCTGCAAGCTATTTACAGCCGCCCTAATGGCGATGATATGATCGAAAAGATTTCACCACCGTTAAGATCGGCGCTTGAGGACGAAGACGCTACTGAGAAAGTTTTTTCAGATCTAGTAACCGAAGCGACTAATGCATTAACAAACACAAAGAATTTTAAAAAAGAAGTGCAAGTTACATACGCTATTTTTCTAGAGAACATAATTTCTGAATTTAAACCGGGTTTGAAGAAGGACGCGTTTGAATACAAGATCATCAAGAAAATTGCAGATGCAGACATTGAGTTAACAAAAGATGCTCAGAAAGACCGTAAGCTCAGACTCATGCAAGAAAGCGCATCCCCAAGTGCTATCGCTAAGAAAGTTTTGTCAGACTTTGAAGAAAAATTAAAAGCTCCGCCCGTAAAAATTGACGAAACCGTTCCAGCACTCGAAGAGGGCGAAGCAAAATCTAAAGAGGCAGCACCGTAGTGGCAAAAATAATTCTGATTTTCATTAGTGCGATCGCAGTAGCTCAAACGTCGGCCTTAACACCAGCGCCAGCGGCCTCATTAACGACGGCAGAGGCTCCAACAGACTACGGTAATTTTCTATTGGGCTTGATGGCTGCATCAGCATCTATTGGCAGCTTCAACAAATCGGTGGCTCCAACCTCAGCCGCCCTTTGTGACGAAACGCCGTTACCTGAAAAAATAGAACCAAAAGTCAAAGTCGAAGGCGTAGAAAAAGCGAAGCCTATTGAAGAAACCGATTGGAAATTTCGTTCGGACGAAAATCCAAATAAAGCGAAAATTTTGTCTCAAGCGTGCACAACAGATCAGTTTGATATTTTAGAAAAATGTTACCCACCTCTAGCAGATAAATTAAAACGTGGCGAAATCAGTTTTAACGATATCCAAAAAATGCCCATCGAGGGATTTCATGTTCGCGGTCATGGTAAATCTGTTGAAAATAGCCGTGCGTGGGAATTTCATCACGAAAATCGCGCAAAGCAAGATATTGGTGTCACTGTTTTTGATGGCTACAATTTTGGCAAAGGTACTGTATCTGCATCTGAGTTGATGTTCTTTCCGCGTAAGCAAGTTCAACATTACTCGAAAAAAGATAACGCTGTCGAAGTGACATTGTCGAATGGCGAAACTATGCGATTTAACTCAAAAACCGGTGCTATTGAATCAGGTGTGTTAACAGAGTCTAAGTTTGTAAAGGGCAACAAGCCTAAATTCACATACGAAGGTACTGGTGTCATGATTCAAATGGAAGGCCGAGAGGGCAATGGCCGTAGCTACCGTGAAACAGCGAGTTCGGCAGTGATCACAAAAAAAGGATTCAAGCCGTGTACAGTTCCGGCATCGGAACTGTGGCCAGAGCGCAATACCGATCGCGCCAGCAATTTCAAATTCGCCACAGATGAAGGTCTAGACGCGTGGTTGAAGAAATCTAAATGTGGTTTCGGTTTATAAATTCACGCAAAAATTCAGTCTCATTTTGACTCAAGTTTTTTTTAAAAAATCCGATCTGTGAAGTAAGTAAGAAATTGGCGCTGAAGGAATCAGTCGAAAATTTCTAAGAATCACTAAATCCTTTGAAAGGAGTTCGGGGGTAATTATGTTTTTACAAGGTAACCTACAAAACGTTTTTGATGCACTTTACACACTTGGCGCTATTGATCCAGTTCTTAAAAAAGATTGGAAACAAATGACGACTGAATTCGAAAACCATATGGATTCAGTTTATACCGGCTTCAAAACGATTAACTCGTGTTCACATGACTTCAATGCCTTGCTTCAGGAAATGGGCAAGATGGATGAAAAAATATTACAGTACTTAGCCATGGAGGTAGCTCGTGAATTCTGCGAGTATCAAGATCGTTCGAATCTTCACTAGTGCATTAGTTTTCTTTGGCACGATCCATGTTAAAGCTTGGGAAATCGATATGTCTCGTAGACAGCTCGAATTTACTGAAGTTAAAGAAGTGGACCAGTCGGCGAAAAACCTAAACACTGAAACTAGTGTGTTCGAATCTATGTTCGAAGCGACGGGTTCTACTCAAGACATCGTTATCTTGAATACTGAAAAAGGCTTCGTTCCTGAAACAATTAC
Source organism: uncultured Bdellovibrio sp. (assembly GCA_964498705.1). Taxonomy (GTDB): domain Bacteria; phylum Bdellovibrionota; class Bdellovibrionia; order Bdellovibrionales; family Bdellovibrionaceae; genus UBA2316. Next base: position 26,221 of record CAZCHT010000032.1, read on the forward strand.
GCTTAGGAAAAATCAAGTGTACCGATTTCACGTTGTGAACGTGAATGAGAAAAATAAAAATATTAGCTTTAAGTTTGATGCTTTCGCAGAAAACCATAATACGATTTTTGGTAAACCAAAAGTTTTCCAAGTTCAGCCAAAACAAGATGGCATTTTTAGTTTCCACTGTCCAGAGACAGAACTAAAAGGCAAAGTCGTAATTATTAATTCTGATAGAGGTCTCGCAACAAGCGCTAAGTAAGGAAAACTGTGTCAACCATCAGCAACGTTTTCGATGATGCAATTAAACAGAACATGGCCGTAATTTGGCCGTTCATGGAAGATCCGCAGGTATCGGAAATTTTAATCAATGGTCCCAACGAAATTTTCGTTGAGAAAAAAGGAAAACTGGAGCGAGTTCCTGCTCAATTTCCAGATGATGATGTGTTGTTAGCGGCCGTTAATTCTATTGCTCAAAGTGTTGGTCGTCGTATCAATGAAGAAAACCCCCGATTAGATGCACGTCTGCAAAATGGTTCGCGTATCGCGGCCGTTATTAGACCGTGTTCTTTAAAAGGAACGGTTGTTAGTATTCGTAAATTCACTCAAGCTAAAATTTCTTGGAATGACTATGTGAAGTTAGCCTTGTCTCCGAAGGGGGCGTTGTTTCTAGCGATTTGCATGCGTCTTGGAAAAAATATTATCGTTAGCGGAGGCACAGGATCAGGAAAAACAACGCTGCTTACGTTGCTATGTGGGCATATTCCTCCGGGGCAGCGAATTATCTGTATAGAAGATTCTAATGAATTAAAAATTAACTATGAACATGTTGTTTTCTTTGAAACCCGTCAGGCCGATGCCCAAGGCAAAGGCGAAGTTTCGATGAAAGATCTATTGAAGTCATCTCTGCGTTTGCGGCCAGATCGCATCATCGTGGGTGAGGTTCGTGCCTCTGAAGCGATTGAGTTGATCAACGCCATGAATACGGGTCACAAAGGTTGCATGGGAACTGTGCATGCGAATACCCCTGATGACGCTATCATCCGTCTGGAAGCTCTTGCTCAAAGCGGCGAAGCTAATATCAGCGAGAAAGCATTACGGTCACAAGTGTCCTCGGCTGTGGAGATCATCATTCAGGTGAACCGTTTGTCCGATGGCTCTCGTCGAGTGACCGAGATCAGTCAAGTTCGTGGCTTTTTGCCGGACGGATCTTATAACGTAGTGCCATTGTTCAAGATTCCGCGTCTTGTTAAGAAGGGCGAGAAGCTTGAAGGTGTGCTTGAGCCAACGCAAAACAAGCCATCTTTCTTTGGAGAGATTGTCGATAATAACCTGTTATTTGATAAAGACTTGTTCGTGCCTACCAAATAGGCTGTATTTGAATTGCGTTAAGATCCCGAATATTAAAGAAATCCTATAGACTTAGACTAGGTCGGCAGATTAAATACCCCTGTGTTATTTAGCTGTAAAATATCCAATGCATTTATTAAATATCTCGAGAACAGAAATGAAGATTTATCTTTCATTTATGACTCTGCGGATTTTCCGATCGATCTTATACAGGATCCGTCGGCATGGATGTCAGCACCTGATTTGGAATTTTTAATTTCAAAAATTGTAAATCACCCCTTCAAAGAACGACCACTGGACTTAGTAAAAGACGTCGGACACCAAACGCCTGATCTACATGCCTGGGGTGTTTTAGATAGTGTATTGAAAATGATTTCGCATCCTCGCGAAGTGTTTATTCAGCCCGATCGTTTTATTTCCTATTTTATTTCTCCAGAACCGCCGATTGAAAATCTAGTTCGCACCAGTCACTCGATAGCGTTTGATTTGCCATTGATTGCAGAGCAGTACCCGTTGGTTTCAAAATACTTGATGTCAGCCTTCGAAGCGCTGCCGCTCTATACTGGCAAATCGTTAGGCCAATGTTCATGGCAACATATTCATGTTAAAATTAATTGGCCAAGTGAAAGTGAAACTCTGGTTAAGAACGATGCTGTCACGACTCATCTAAGCCCAATGTTCTTGCAAAACATTATCGAAGAGCTACAGACGAATCAGAAAAATCTGGAAGAAAAGAATCGTGAGTTGATGCAAAAAAACGTACAACTTCTGAGCGCGCAAAAGGAATTGAATAAGAACAACCCTGTGCCATCGACAGATATTGAACAAATTCAATTAAGAATTATCGTTAACAATGATCTTGATTTAAATCAAATCAGTCAAAATTTGGCTCGCCTGCATGACTATATGGTGCGTGCGCAACAGTTGATCACGATGTTAACTGGCCAAATCAAAATGAATTCCGGAATCAAAGAGATTATGCGAAGAATTGACTGGGACCATGTGAAGTCTCAGTACCCTGTTACCATACTGGAAAGTATGGAAGCCTTAAGGAAATTACAAAAGAAAAATTAATTAGGAGAGCCAATGCCAGTAATTAAAAATGTACATGCAAGAGAAATTCTAGATAGCCGTGGTAACCCAACTGTTGAAGTTGAAGTAACTACAGAAAATGGATTCATCGGCCGCGCCGCTGTTCCATCAGGCGCTTCGACCGGCGCTCACGAAGCGTGTGAACTTCGCGATGGCGAAAAAAATCGCTATTTAGGCAAAGGTGTTTTGAAAGCTGTATCCCATGTGAAAGAAAGAATTGCTCCGGAGTTATTAGGTCTTCACGTTGATGATCAAGTGTACTTAGATAAATTTTTAAGAGAATTAGACGGGACAGAAAATAAAACGAACCTAGGTGCCAATGCCATCCTTGGTGTTTCATTAGCAGTGGCTCGAGCGGCGGCGATGGAACACGGTATGCCTTTGTACCGTTACATCGGTGGATCACAGGCCCATAAATTACCAGTGCCGTTGATGAACGTTTTAAATGGTGGCGCCCACGCGAACAACGGTCTTGATATTCAAGAATTTATGATTGTACCGACAGTTAAAAATTCATTTTCAGAATCTGTCCGTGCTGGATCAGAGATTTTTCACACATTGAAAAAAATCTTGAGCAAAAAAGGCATGTCGACAGCGGTTGGTGATGAAGGTGGTTTTGCGCCTGTATTGAAATCAAATCAAGACGCGATGGATTTACTAATGGAAGCAATTTTGGAAGCGGGCTACGAGCCAGGACAAAATGTTTTCTTGGCTCTAGATGTAGCAGCGACTGAAATGTATTCAGACGGTAAGTACAAATGGGAAAAAAGCTTAATTTCTGCGGCTGATTTACAAAATGTTTACAAATCTTGGTCTGAAAAATACCCATTGATCAGTATTGAAGATGGTTTCTCTGAAGATGACTGGTCAGCATGGCAATCCAGCACACAGCAATTAGGATCAACATTGCAACTTGTTGGTGATGATTTGTTTGTTACAAACCCAAAACGTTTGAAACAAGGTATCGAAAAGAAAACAGCGAATGCCTTACTTGTGAAAGTAAATCAGATCGGTACATTAACTGAAACATCTGAAGCGATTCAGTTAGCTCAAAGAAATAAATATAAAACTGTGATGTCTCACCGAAGTGGTGAAACAGAAGATTCGATCATTGCGGATCTGGCAGTGGCTTTTAACTGTCATCAAATTAAAACTGGAAGCCTGTGCCGCTCGGAAAGAACGGCTAAGTACAATCAACTTCTAAGAATCGAAGAAGAATTAGGAGAAGCGGGTTGGTACTGGGACAAACTCGCATTCTCTAAATAATCTAAAATTGGATTACCAAATTTCCAGTGACTCAATACCGACGTTTTGAAGAGCTGGAAGTTTTTTGTGGATAGGGTGGCATAGTCCACGCTTACTTAAAAAATCGCCCAAAGAGTAATACTTAGTTGGTTCTGCTCGGAACCAGCCATTTAAATGAAACTTCGCGACTTCGCCTTTATCAAACGCAAACCCACGATATTGACTTAATCGATAGCCCTTTTTGCCAGCGCATGGGTTTTTCACATAAGTAACTTTAGCCGATGAATATAGTTTTTGAATATTCATCGAGAGTTTGTCTAGGGCGACTTGGTTTTGAATTACTGGTTGTGATTCAACAGCTTCAGCAGAGGCTCTTTCAATACCGTTAACGTCCGTAGCAAATACACCTGCAGAGAATACTAAAATAGATAAGATGAGTCTTGTTGTCATGATACGTCCTTTTGTTTCAACTACTATCGATCTTGCAACAGACCTGCAAATACCAAACCTACCGTCCCCTTCAAATAGCTGTGATTCCATGGAATTAGAAACCCAAAAGGGTCACTTTTTATGTCTAAAAATTAGTCGATGCGGGTTCGATTTATTGGTTTAGCAGCGATAGCGAAAACAGTGTTGCTGGCCAGGCGGTGATCCAGATCCAGAAGAATCTGTTTAGGCCGAAGCTGAAATAGATGGCTAAGTGGAAAACTACGGCTAGTGCGAAATATAAATAGCTGGCGCTGGGTGTGAATAGTAATCCGAGTGCTGATAATTCAAAAATTAATGTTCCCCATCCAAGTAGCATGTTGAAGGCTTTGTGTTTTGCTAATTTTGTCGCCGCATTTTGTATGTCGGGAAATATACTTCTCATTAGAAATGCTGGTATGGCTTGGCCGTTTCTCCATTCTTTGTATTTTACCTTGGCTAAGCCGGCTTTGAAATAGGAATACAGGGTGTGGGTTGCTATGTAGATCAAACCTATCTTTGAAAATCCTAGTGTGGCGATAATAGCTCCCGTTAGAACTACAAATGTCATCATGTCGCTGCCCCCGTTGAAGGCGCCTCTGAAGCGGATGCAGATTAGCAAATGAGTTGCGAACAATCCGATGAAGAAAACTGATAGAGGTTGAAAAGCGGCAAGGCCCGACAGTGCTATTTGTATTGCTGCTATTTTTTGCAACGACGGAATCGAGAACAGTTTCTGAATTAATTTTGCATTCAGAGGCAAGCCCCGTTCTAGATCGCGCTGAATATTTTTATAACTCCACACGTGCTGGAAATTCGATTGTCTTGATAAAATAAAGATCTCTATGGCTTGAAGTAGCATTGTGAATGATAGCAAGCGTGTGGTGAGTAAGACGCTGGCTTCTAATGTCATATGTTTACCAGCGGTAGTTTATCGGACGTGTAAATATCTATTTGTTCGATTGTATTTTGTGCGGTGATTTTAAATTGGAATTCCGTATTCAACAGATTTTTGTGTTTTAGTTTTACTTGCAATAGCGAACATAATAGTTGGTAAGTTGTTAGTTGTTCTATATCGGATTTGCTAAAGTTTGGGGTGTTGTTTTCTAGTTCTTGAATGTCGCGAGCGAATTGTTCAACGACACTGGACTGCATAAGTGTGTCATTCGCCGCCTGGTTAAAAACGAGCCGTGAAGATTTGTGTGACTGTGTAAATGCGAGTGTTTTCCATTCTGAGTCTGTGGGCATCTTATAATAAACCACAAAAGAAAATGCGATTTGATCGAAAAAATCCCAGCGAGGAAATAAGCTGCGGATAAGGCTAAGGAAAATAGAAAACCGAAAGTGCATGGACCTGAGGATCGCACCAAATGCACAAAATTACATCAGTCAAAGGTCGAGTCTGAATATTTTTTTTCAATAAAAAGGCGTAAAGTAAAAGTATGTTTATCAAAAAACCATTCTCGTGGACACGCAGTTTAATTAATCGACCCTTAGTAATGCTTTACGTCTGCTTAGCCTTCGCCTTTTTGAATTTTGTCATTAACGGTAATATTTACAGGCTTTGGAATTTAAATAACGAGTACCAAAAAATGTTACAGAGAATGGAAAAAAATCAACAGGTTATCGCACGGCTTAATCAAGACATTGCTAAAATGAAAGATCCACTTTATATTGAGCGCCAAGCTATTGAAAAGCTAGATTTAGTAGAAGAGAACGACCTAATTTTTGTGTTCCCAACCGAGCAAGCAAATTAATTAGATCCAAATGAAATCTTGATAAAAATAGCAAAATTTGACTGGACAATTTGGGTCTATAAAATTAGATATATTACTCTAGACCGGGGGATTTGTGAAAATTGAAAAATCTCAGTTTGAATGGACAGCTAACCGAATACACTCGTTACGCTTACGTTTGGGCTGGAGCAGAAGCGATTTAGCACGGCGCTTAGAGTGCAGCATTGAAACAGTTAACGCTTGGGAATTGAGTCAGATGAAACCGAATCATGATCAGTTACCAATGTTAGAATTTATTGAAAAACAAGCTGAGTATATTTCTCTTGAAGTTCATGTCTGCCCAATTGCAGAAACTCAATTAGAAAAGTCATCTCGTTCGCAAATTCCTTTAGACGAAATCGAAATAATGTAATTACATAATGTAATAGCTTTTGCTTTATTGGCGCATCATCACTATTCTGTGCGCCAAATGAAACGTTTATTTTTAGTCGACTCAAGTTCCTTATTTTTCAGAGCCTTTTATGCCATCCGTCCTTTAACTTCCCCAAGCGGACTTCCTGTTAATGCGATCTATGGTTATCTTTCAATGATCTTAAAGTTAATCAAAGATGAACGACCGGATTATTTAGCATTTTGCTATGACCGTAAAGAACCTAGCTTCAGAAAAGATATTTATTCAGAATACAAAAGCAATCGATCCGAAATGCCAGAAGACCTACAAAAGCAAATGCCACATATTAAAAAGGTATCTGATTTATTGGGCATCAAAGCCTATGAGGTCCCAGGCTTCGAAGCTGACGATATCATCGGTTGTTTAAGTGAATGGGGATTAACTCAAGATCTGGCTGTCTATATCGTGAGCGGTGATAAAGATTTTGCCCAACTTGTGAAGCCAAATGTTTTTCTATACGACACGATGAAGGACACCAAAATAGATGCAAAAGGTGTTGTCGAAAAGTGGGGCGTCTCACCAAAGCAATTTATTGATTACCTAGCGATCGTTGGGGATACGTCAGATAATATTCCAGGTGTTAAAGGTATCGGACCAAAAGGTGCGATCAAACTGATCGAAGAATATGGCACTCTGGAAAAAGTTTACGAGAATATTGATAAAATTGAAGGCAAATTAAAAATTAAACTTGTCGAGAATAAAGAGAACGCCTTTTTATCTAAGGTGCTTGTTACTATCAAGACCGATTGCCTAAGTGATGTGAAGTTAGATGAGCTGACCTATAAGTTAAACAGCAATCCGGATTTGGATGCTTGGTTAGATGAATTGAATTTCAAAACTTTCAAAAAAACAATTGCGGATTTAGCGGGATTGCCGCCAATGGTGCATCCGCCGCCGACAGCCACTGTGAGCACAGTCTCTGAAGTGAAAAGCAAAGCACCTTTAGTGCCGCCGATTCGTTATGTAAAGGAAGCTAAATCTGAGCAAACGTCGTTAAATATAGAATCAATTAAAGTCGTCGAATCTGCGACGGAATTAGATCCCGCGAATAGTTTTTTCTTTCTGTGGGACGAGCACGTTTATTCTGTCTTGGCGTCAAAAGATTTAGTGAAGTTAAATCTAGATAAATCTTGGTCTGACCAATTCAAGAGTTGGTCATGGTCGGGATTTGATTTAAAGAGCATCTGGAAAAAACTGGGTACAAATTTGGATAGCATCAAAATAGAATCTGATTTGATGATCGATGTGAATACGTTGACCTCTAAAGATGCATCTACATTTATAAAAGCAGCTAAAGCTATGGGGCAAACCGAGCTAACAGATGAATCAACACTCTCAGAGGTTCTTGAGAGCGTAAATCAAATGCGTAACCTGGTTACTGCTCAATTAAAAGAAAATGATTTTGGTTCTGTTTTAAGAGACGTTGAGTACCCGTTGATTCCAGTTTTGGCAAAAATTGAAAATGCGGGATTTGTCGTCGATACAAAACTGCTTAGCCAGTACAGCGACGAGTTACAAAAACAAATCGTCATTTTAGAAAAAAATATTCACGAAGTAGCTGGTGAAGAGTTTAATATCGGTAGTCCTAAACAACTTAGTCAGGTTTTGTTTCAAAAAATGGGGCTTGAGTCTTCTAAGAAAACTAAAACCGGATTTTCTACTGACAATGAAGTTCTTGAAAAATTAACTCATCCGATTGCACCGTTGATTTTAGATTATCGCGAGATTACAAAATTGAAATCGACCTATGTGGATTCGTTGCCAAATCAGGTTAATCCCGTAGACCATCGTATTCATACGACCTTCAGTCAGGCGCTGACCGCGACGGGACGACTTTCAAGTAACAATCCTAATTTACAAAATATTCCCATTAAAACAGAACGTGGTCGTCGTGTACGTCAGGCATTTATAGCGGGACCTAATCATAAAATTTTGTCGGTGGATTATTCTCAGATTGAGTTGCGCATCTTGGCCCATTATAGTAGCGACAAAGGCTTGATTCAGGCCTTTGAAAACGATCTAGATATTCACGCAGCGACGGCCAGTGAAGTTTTTGGCGTCCCCGTCAGTGCCGTGACGAGCGATTTACGTCGAATTGCTAAGGCGGTTAATTTTGGAATTGCCTATGGTCAGGGTGTGTTTGGTTTAAGTGAAACACTGGGCATTCCGCGTGCAGAGGCGACAAAAATTATCGCCGATTATTTCACGAAGTTTTCAGGAGTACGATCTTATATTGATGATACGATTAAGTACGCTCACGAGAATGGTTTTGTAAAAACTCTTCTGGGCCGTAAGCGTATTATTAGTGAATTGAGTGCTAAGAACCCGGCATTGAAAAAATTTGGTGAACGCGCCGCTATTAATGCCCCTATTCAGGGATCGGCCAGTGATATCGTAAAGCTAGCGATGATTAAACTCGATTCTAAAATTAAATCTAAAATGATCCTTCAGGTGCACGATGAACTTCTATTTGAGGCTGATGAAGAAACACTACAGAACGAATTGCCTATTATAAAAGATGTAATGGAAAATATAGTGGCTCTTAAAGTACCTTTAAAAGTAAATTCACAAATTGCGCTGAACTGGGACGAAGCCCATTAGCCTGGCGTCGGTCAGGCGGGCAAACTGTCACACTGGCAGGCTGTTCCCGCCATCAGGGTCAGGAACGGATTGACCGTTTGCCAGCATGCCC
>CAZCHT010000033.1:0-34261 GCA_964498705.1 uncultured Bdellovibrio sp.
GAATTTTTCTTTTGGTAAATTCCATCCGCCCCATACATGCTGAATAGTTGCTATATTTGGATATGGTTTTTTCTGCGTTACACTCAAATCACCTTCTGAATTTACGATACGCCAGTAAGAGTTACCGAACGGTGTGCTTGAAGGATTCGGATTAAAGTCATTGCTTAGATCCCAGCTGACGGTTGATTTTCGATTCAAAATAGATTGCAGGATATCTAGACCGAAACCTAGATAGTCGCGACCTTTTAGTTCCCCTTTTTTAGCTGAGAATAAAACAATTTCTTCATCTTTTGGATCTAGATCAGGATATGTTTCAGATCTAGGATAGCGGAGCTTCACTAAATGATCTTCCGACATATTAATAGTTCTGTACCAAAGAAACTTTGTTCGTAATTCTTTTGTTTTTAGTTCGTGATCAATTTCAAATTTACTGAACTTGAATTTTTCATATAGCAAGTCTTTAGATTGCGAATTGAATAAACTGTAAAGAACCGGCCTTAAATTTTCTTTCGTTTCGTTGTTTTTATTTACAAACTCAATTTGCTTTTGATCCGCATCAATTACTTGTTGCAGAGCGGGATAGTAGTTAACGACAAACGCATGTGTTGTTAGATCGGCATTATTGGTTTGTGAACGGATTCTTAAAATATTGATAAAGTAATTTACATCTAAAGTCAGACCGTACAACGAGTTCTTTTGATTTCGAATATAGATTTGAACGCCATCTTTTGTTCGAGTGATACTGGTTTGGCGTAATACTACGCGAGACGCATCTGCGCCCAGACTGATTGAGTTTAAAAAGTTTAACGGCGCAATACCCATCAATACATCTAAAGATGACGATATTTGTGCATACGCTGTCGTTGTAAGAGAATCTGTAATTGTGAAAACTTCGCCTTCACGTAATTCATTTAGGAATTGATCCAGACTGGCTTTTTCTTCCGTTACAGTTTCAGCGGTGCTGACTACATTGGGTTCTTTCAAAATTTTTGAAATATTGGCCATGTATTTAGGAATCATTAAATTTGCCCAGCTCTCTTTATCACCTTCTTTAACTGAAAGAATAGGACGAACGTGAGTGTAATCACGCAGGAGAGATAAATTAACGCCGCCAAAGGGAGTCACATTTTTTAACCCATCAATACCCATGAAGTAACCGATAGAACCAGATACAGAAACGTTATCTACTAATTGTAAAGGCGCCGTGCTTTCAAAGTAAGTGCCCGTCGATACGTGACGAGTTGCCGATACATTAAAACCCGCAACTGGCCCACCCCACGCTTCAACTTTTTTATATAGAGGCTCTAAAGGATTTTTCTTTACGTGGTCTTTTATTTGATTCTGAATATCTAACATACGCTGTTTGGATAAATCAGTGATATCCTGAATTTGCAATTTCTTAGACATCTCACCAAGAGCCGTCGCCACTACTGTAGTGATCCCGCGGATTTTAAAATAACGTACGTAATCGCCTTCTTGAAATGGAGCTTCTGGATCACCGTGAGCGAAACGGAACGGATACGGCACAATAGTTTCTTGCATCACTTTACCGCTTTTAATAATACCACCGGCGGCATCATATTCTAATGTAGGAAGGCTAGCTTGGAAGCTGGTCTTCATATCAAAGAATTCAAACATGTTGTTAATTCTGTAAAGCAACTTGCGGTAAACGAGTTCACTAATGTCTTTAGGCAGGCTCGCATTTTCTACTACTTCGCGTACATCTTTTTCTGTCCAGCCTTGCATACGTTGCAACAACCATTTCACGTCCTCATATGTGGTGCCGCTGAACGCAGCGCCGAACGGATGGTTCATGACAATATGACCAGATACGACGCTGGCTGATTTCGGAAGGAAGCGATTTACGCTTTCTGGTAAATCGACAAGAACGTAAGGAACTATCAAGGCCCGAAACGCACGGTTCTTTGAGAATAATTCAAGGATCGAAACCATGGCTGGATTTTTTGGATTGGGCGTTGTTCCCCAATGTAGATCGTAATATTCACTGGATGGTGTTTCTAGAACGCAGTCACTAAATGTAAGAGTGTGCTCTGTCTTGTTGTTTTCTTTGATCCATGTGGTGTCACTGACGTCTAGAACCATACCTTTTTGCATGTTTTCTAGGAACAATTCCTTTTCGGCCTCACTTTGGAAACGTACCTTCATGTCCGAGTACTGCTTCAGCGCGGGGATAAAATACCCAAGCTTTCTTAGCATCGCTGCTCTCATCATGAATGAGGGAGAGTAGCGGCTCAGAGCTAAGCGATAAAAACGATCTCTAATTTTAGCATCTTGTACACGAATAGTGACTGTCAGTAATTCATTGATGACAGCTTCAGTCGCTTGGAAGTTAACGCCCACAGAGCCAACCGGGAATGCATTCAGTGCCGCATCTTTAACTTCGTATGTTTTGTTCTGCCAGAATTTATTGTCGCCGGGGTTTAATTGACTGATATCAATTTGCTTTGACATTAAATCAGCAGCTTCAGAAGGATCGATTTTTCGGCCCTGATAGCTCAAATCCGCAGCTGGTTTTTTTACAGTTTTTATTGGAATATTTACACTGTCAGCGAAGGTGAAGAACCCGTAAAAAAATGTAAGCAAAAATAACTGACTTAAACCCACGCTACCCCCCGGTAGAAGAGCCAATCTGACTCCTTTTTAACTGACTGATGAACCCCGGATAGGTGGTAGCAATGCAGACGCCAACTATTTTCGGGTTATTTTGGAATTGTTTAGGGGTAGTGCTTGGGGGTTGAGCAGTTAGCGCAATGTGCAGTTTTGAAAACCCCTTTGATTATTTGAAAGCGGAGCTCTTCCTTTGTTTGTAGAATTTGGTTCTGGGGTGAGTTCGGGGATCTTCCTATTGAATAAGACTTTGTCTTTTAGGGGGACGCCCTCCATGGGCTCAGGCAGCCGGTTCGCTTCGCGAACAATACCGCATCCATGCGGCGGCTGAGCCCCCTAAAAGACAAAGTCTTATTCAATAGGAAGACCGAGCTTGTATCGAAATTCTAAAAACAAAGGAAGAGCTCCGCTTTCAAAAATTTTTACCCACGCCGTAGCCGGTTTTTTTTGCGAAGCTTTGTGGTGGTCGCGGTGGCGGAGGAATTCTGATCTGGGGTAAAACGGAGAGATCGACTGCTTACGTTGCGAACTGAAGTTTTTAAAATTGTGGTGAAATGCTAGTTCTATTTAGAATCGATCATTTACATCTTCCAAAATATATCAGGGCATAAGATTGCGATGCAATGATATTGCTATTTTGTGGAGAGTTAAAATCTGCAGAAAAATACTAGATCATTCGACTGCGATGAGAAACAGATACCGTGATAAAAAACTTAATATCATCGCAATACAAAAATAGAAAATACCGAACTCAAAACGAAGAGAGAACTACAAATACCAAAATAAAAAAATGGATGCGGCGTGGGCAAAAAATTTTTCGAAGCCGGTGCTCTTTCCTCAGAAGTTATGATTCAAGCTCGGTCTGCCTATTATCCGTGATTTTGCTTTTTGGGAGGCTCAGCCGCCGCATGGATGCGGTATTGTTCGCGCAGCGAACCGGCTGCCCTGAGTCCATGGAAGGCGTCCTCCCAAAAAGCAAGATCACGGATAATAGGTAGACCCTCGGTTCAATCCCAGCCCAAACTTCGGAGGAAAGAGCACTGGATTCGAAAACTCAAAGTGGTTTTTCAAAACTTCAAGCAAGCGAGCGCAAAAAAAAAGAGAAGACATTGTCTTCTCTTTTTCTGTTTTCCTGTATGCGAGTTCGAACTAGAACTTAACGCCCAATCCAACCGTTCCGTAAAAAGTGTTCAACTCAGTTTTTTGATTCAAAGTCTTATCGATGAAGGCGTATCGTTTCAAACCGAAGCCAGCTTCGCCGAAGAAACTTTTGCTCCATAAGATTTGGCCGTGGAAGTTTACGCTGAATGGGGAATTCAAAGTTATATTGGAGTTTAATGACGAGAAGTAATAGATGACTTCCATGTCCACCCATTTTGGATAACGCATGAATGGCACCCAGTTAAAGATGTTGTCGAAGACTCTAGGCATTGATCTGGCCCAGAACCAGCCGCCGCCGGCCATTGTGGCTTTGAAATCACCGAAGACTAGATCTTGGTAACCGAACATTACGCCCATAGATGCATCTCGCGTCCATACGCCAGGAGTGAAGCGGTATTTAATGTCGCCTGTTAGGGATGTTAGGTTTTCTTTTTGTGTGTCTGATACAAATAATGGACTGAATGATTTGAAGTAACGTAAATTCAAACCCCAACGCTGAAATGAAAATGAGTTTCTTCCTAGCAATGTTTCAAACCAGCGATTGTAGGATACCTCACCTAAAATGACTTGGCCAGAGTTAGACAAGATCCCTGTAAAGCGGCCCGAGATTTCGTTTGGTTGTGATCTGTAGATTTCATAGAACGACGTGAACTTCTTTCCACCTTGAGTGACCGTCAAGTAACTTTTATTTAACTCACCTTTTTTATCTGCGCGAAAGTTCCATAGGAATTCACGAGGCGTGACTCCTGGAGCTATCGAGTTTTGATCTGATTCTACATTGGAACCTTGAGGCTTTACAGCTTTGATCGCAATTTCGTTTCCGTATATAGATGTGGGTGTATTTTGATGTACCCAAATACGTGATTTTGCTTTTGGTACTTCTGAGGCGACAATAACTTGGCGAAAAAGACCGCCCGCGGGTCCTGGAAAATAAACATAGGGTTCTGCTTTAGGAATCGTGATTTCCCAAAACTCACGATCGTCCTTGATGGTTGATTCAAATCCGAAAAAGCGAGTCAGACCTGATGTTTCATCTTTTGTGATGATTCGAACAGGCATGTTTGGTTTGATACCAAAACCAGTTAGCTTTAATGTCGTGTCGTTGATTTCAGCGATATCGGCTAAATCTGGCTTAGGAACATCTGTTTTAAATTCATAACTGCCACCCAAAGCAAATTCCGCATAAAATGTCGTCGGCATCAAAGGATCTGTTTTTACGATGCCTTCTGGTTTCGCTTCTTCGTTTTGAATCAACACACGATTTTTCAAATCGTTTTGTGCGAATAATTTTTTACCTTGTCTGATCGCCATCAATGGCGAGCAATAACGAGAATCACCTTTGCCCGATTTTGCGAACACGCAAAACTTAAATGAGCTAGCTAACAAGCCCCGCAAACGATTCACTTCACTACCGCCAATTAAACCAAAGTTTGAATTCAAAACAGTGGGATTGATTTTTGGCGTCCCCAGTTTCTTTTTCCATGCCTCATTACGATCTTGCCAAGATTTCAAGTCAGATTCAGTTAATGGCTTTTTCCATACGGATTTACCAGTCCCCGAGATAATTTCAATTTCTGGATTTGGAAACAATTGCTTTGGCCAATGAAGAACTAGCGCCCAGTCATTTTTCTGAGATAATGGCCCTTTAAATGCCGGGTCTAATTGATGAAGCCCTTTAAGCTCGATTAAAAATGTGTTTTGATTGAAGATTGCATTTCCGACTCGCAATTGATTTGGTACTTTTGGATCAAGAGCATATTCCAATTCTAAATTTGGAAACACAATCCCTTCGCCGGGTTCGAAATAAGTAGATTTCGTATATTCTGATTTCGCACCTGATTGGGCAAAAGCGAAAGAGGAACTCAACAAAACAGCAGTGAACCCAAGTTTGAAACTCATATCAATCCTTTCTCCATGGACATCTTTTTGTATTATGATATAGATTCCCCAGAATGAACAAACAAATTTCTAATAATCAAGCCGCCATAGAGTTACTTTTCGCAGGGGGATTGTGGGGATTTGGCTTTCTTGCGACAAAGTGGGCATTGATTGATTTCTCTGTTGCCGATGTTCTTTTTTATCGTTACTTGCTGGCATTTTTTTTGGGTGAAGTGAGTCTTTTTTTCTACGATAGAAAGCTTTTTTTTGAGTCATTCAGTGAATGGCGCCTAGCCTTGTGGCCGGGAGTTTTGCTGGCTATGCTGATGATCCCGCAAACTATCGGATTACAAACGACCACGGCAACAAAAAGTGCGTTTATTACCACACTTTATGTCCTGATCTTGCCGTTTTTGAATCAGTTCTTTTTTCGAGCAAAAGTTGATATTAAATTCTATGGTCTAGCTTTTATCGCCCTGATTGGGACCATGTTTTTGCTCAATATTTTTTCTGAAAGTCCAGATGTCAACACAGGTGATTGGTGGACTCTGGGCTCGTCTGTTGTAGCGGCTTTACAAATTATCGCTGTCGGGATTTTAGCACCGCGTTCAAAATCACCGTTTCGCTTTAATAGTTTCCAAAATTTTTGGACATTGATTTGTATCGTTCCGCTATTTTTAATGCAGGAAAAGATATCGATACCTAGCGGCTCGTTTCTGTCTTGGTATGGCATCCTTCAATTAGCAATAGGATCTAGCATTATCGCATTTACAGTCCAAGTACGCGCACAAAAAACATTAAGCGCCGAGACTGCGAGTCAGTTTTTTCTACTGGAATCACCCTTTGCTTTCATGTTTGGGTATCTATTTCTAAATGAAACTCTGGCTCCCTTACAATTGATGGGAGCCGTAGTTATTTTAATTACGACTTATCTGACTCTGAAGGTGGAGCAAACTTCACACTCCAAATAAATGAGACAGTGATAATAGCCGCACCTAGAAGGCCAGTGATCCACTCTGGGATATGGAAAAAAGGATCAAGCAACATCATCATCGCTAGCGACAGAATTGCATAGAAAGCGCCGTGCTCAAGATACGCAAATTTACTTAGCGTCTCTTTTTCTACAAACATAATCGTCAAACTTCGGACGAAGAAAGCGCCGATGCTAAGACCAATCATTATGATAAATAGATTTTGCGTGATAGCAAATGCGCCGATAACACCGTCAAAACTGAACGAGGCATCTAGAACCTCCAGATACAAAAACATGCCCGCACTAGCGCGATTAATATCGTTCTGCTGCTCTCCAGAAAACTCGAGCCACGCACCAATACCGTCGACGGCCACGTAAGTAACAACACCCCAGACACCCGATTTAAGAAATCGGAGCATTTCTTCACCTGGTAGAAAACCGCCGATTACAAGCAGAACGATTAACGCAATGGCAATCTCGATTGCACGCAAACGACCTAATTTAGCCAGCGGTTTTTCTATAAATTTAATCCAATGTTCTACTTTTTCGTCGTCATAGAAAAACTTCAAACCGACGAGCAATAAAAAACTTCCACCAAAAGCCGCGACTTCCAGATGCGCCGACAACATTCGTTCGGCATAGGCATTAGGATCAAAAACCGCCATGTTCAAGGCCGCAAGTGGATTTATTTGTGCCACGATACTGACCAACGCCACCGGAAATACCAATCGCATACCAAACACGGCAATCGCAATACCCCATGTTAGAAATCGATGTCTCCACAACGGTGTCATTTTTTTCAATATAACAGCGTTCACAATTGCATTATCGAAGGAGAGGGAAATTTCAAGTACAGCTAAAACGGCTGCGATGAAGACAGTTTGAACTAGACCTGCCACGCCGTGCGCCGAAAACCCAAGCCAAGCTGCGAGCGCAAGTCCAACAAATGTGAATAGAAATGAAACTTTAAAATATTGCATCATAGTTTTCTCATAATGATACACTTTCGATTTATTTTCAAGATCCCATTATTTTTAATAACAACTTCCCGATAAACTAATTGTAAGAGAAGAAAAGGAAAGCCGTAGATGCAATCATTGAAAGTCACAATTATTTTAGGACTATTTTTCTTGTTCTCGCTTGTGTCGCTCGCCTTATTTTTCAATTTGGATGGAGAAGCTGATTTCTCTAGCCTTGCCAACCGCTCTACGGATGGAAAAAAGGGCAAATCTGGTGTTCGTGAATTCGAAAAATCTGAAGTTATTTCTAAACAAGATAAAGTTGAAAACGAACCTAGCGCCCTATTTAATGACCCTGCTATTAAACAGGCCTGGGGTTTGAAAAAATCAGATGCCGCTCGTGCCTGGAAAGTAACTCATGGTAGCAAAAATGTTGTTGTCGCTGTCATAGATACAGGCATTGACATTAACCATGAAGATATTAAAAGCAACCTTTGGAAAAATCCGGGTGAAACAGGGCTAGATAAAAATGGAAAAGACAAAGCGTCCAACGGAATTGACGATGATAAAAACGGTTATGTGGACGATGTTTACGGCTGGAATTTTGTCGGATCAACAAACGATTTGACTGACAATCATGGCCACGGAACCCATATTGCGGGGATCATTGGTGCTGAAGCCGGAAATCAAAAAGGTATCAGTGGGATTTCGCCAGAAGTTAGCTTAATGATCATCAAGTATTATGATCCAAAAGTGACTAACACAGACAATTTAAAAAACACGATCAACAGTATCAATTACGCCATTAAAATGGGTGCTCAAATTATCAACTACTCAGGCGGTGGAACGGACTATTCACAAGAAGAATTCGAAGCCGTCAAGAAAGCAGAAAAAAACGGCATCTTATTCGTGGCCGCTGCTGGTAATGAACGTTCGAACTCAGATCAATTTCACTACTACCCCGCTGACTACAAGCTGACAAACATCATCAGTGTAACGGCAATGGATCCAAGTAAGGACGTACTTTCAACCAGTAACTTTGGAACGGAAACCGTTGATATTGCAGCTCCAGGTCAGAATATTATTTCAACTCTACCTGGAAACTCGTACGGTTTTATGACGGGAACGTCACAAGCTACAGCTTTTGTAACTGGCGCCGCTGTTTTAGTAAAAGCGAACAAGCCCGACTTCAAATTCGATGATATTAAAAAATACATTCTTTCGACAGGTGATGCATCTCCAACCCTGGCACTTAAGACACGCACGTCACGCTCATTAAATTTATTTAAGGCTCTGACGATATTGGATCAAGGCATGTCTGCCAATGGCGTCATGGTCACCGGCCCCGTACATGATGAATTCAATACGACATCTAAGGGTAACAGAGAATTAACACAGAATCCATTTGGCAAAAGCTTGATGGAAGCCGTGCAAAAATCTAACAACCCAAAACGCTTGGGTGACAAAAAAGACAATCAGATCCAATAGTATTTCTATTTTTTCTTTTGCTGAGGATTATTTCTAAAAACGTAAAAACCCACAGAGCTCAATAGCAACGCGATTCCTAAACCAATTTGGTTTCGTTTCCCCGGAGTAGAGATACCCATAACAATCAATAGTATCCCAGCCAAGGTTCCCATTAAATAAAACCAGTTATGCTTAACTAAATAAGAATAGCCAGCCAAAGCATAGCGAAGCACGGCCGGCAATGCGTTCTCAGTCGTCGCGGTGGCCGCTTGACTGATTTGCTCTTCAATAACTTTTTCTTTGTAATTTACATCGTACTTTGGCGGATTGATTTTTTCCAACCACGGCGTAACCATGCTTTCATCACCGGCACGTCGTCCCAGTTCTTTATATTTAAATTCAGCGTAATCTAGTTTTTGTTTAGATCGACATTGATTGATAAAAAGTTCGTGATTGTATCCGTTTTCAAATTCTTGAAGGACATCATTCCATAGTTTGATTAAGTCAACACTGACGCGTGGATACGTTTCGTTTTTCAACAAAAGAAAATTTTCAATGACAACGCCGCAGGCACTGCAGATTTCATTTTTCTCACTTTGCAAGTGATCACACTTAGGACATTTCTTTTTAAAATCGAACTGTGTCGGCGATACTTGAAATGTTAGGATTGAGTCACGATTCGGAACTGGATATTCAAACGCAAAATGACATTGGCAACCCGTGCATGTGAATTCTGGGTACACCGTCTGTATTTGTACTTCGTGAACCATATAAAGTTTTAAACACTGTGGGCAGCGAATCGTTAAATAATCTTCCGGTGTGTTTAATTTTTCAGTTGTTATTTTATCCATATATCCATTCAATATAATAATCATGAACAAGATTTATGGGTTTTTCAAGAAATATCGTCTAGGTATTTTAAGTGGTTTGATCATCGGCACAAGTTATATCCCCTTTTACCCTTGGGGACTGTTTTTCAGCTATCTACCGCTGTGGTACTGGGTATTTTTCCATGCGAAAACACCGCGTGAAGCTTTCACTGCCGGTTGGGTCACGCAATTCACGCTCACACTGATCGGTTTCCACTGGATCGCCTACACGGCCAAGGCGTTTGGCGGATTTCCATGGATTGTCGCCATTCTCGTATTGCTGCTGTTCTGCGCTCTAGCGCATATATATATCGCCCTTTCTACGTATTTTATTTTTCTTATCCGAAGAAAACTCAGTTTGAGCTTTGGTCAAAGCGTAGTCTCTTTGGCTGCATTGGCCTTTTTGTGTGAAAACTTGTGGCCGGGCATTTTTCCATGGCATCTGGGTTACACTGTTTTTTGGTCGAAACTGCCGATCTATCAGCTGGCCGACCTAATTGGCTTTGATGGGCTATCGTTTTTAACCTATGTCGCTCAAGCTGCAATTTTTTATTTTACCTTCCGCACCTCTTCAGAGAAATTCGCGCTAAAACCTATGATCAAGCCGTTAGCAATCACGATCGCGGTATTTGCCGTACTGAATGTTCTTGGCTATGTCCACGCGCAAAAATGGCGCACTACCGACAGCGAGCTCAAAGTTCTTCAAGTTCAGGCTAACATTGGAAACCTGGAACGAATGTATGCAGAAAAAGGTAAAGGTTTCCGCGACGAAATTGCGAAAAAGTATGTTCAAATGAGCGAAGCGAGTCTGATCGAAAATGCAGACGTCGATTTAATTATTTGGCCCGAGGTCGCCATTCCTGAATACTTAAATGCATCGTTTGCCCATCAAAAAAACCACAGATTCATTTCTGAATTTCTAGTTCGAAATCAAAAAGTGCTCCTTACCGGCGCCTTCTCTAAAGATCCAGCTATAGCAGACCCCGAGCGATCTGTATTCAATGCTTTATTTTTACTAGACTCCAGCGGCCACGAGCTGACACGCGCCTACCATAAAACACAGCTGTTAGCGTTTGGCGAATATCTACCCTTCAGTGAAAAATTCCCGATATTAGGAAAAATTTTACCCTTCGTTTCCAATTTTGGACGTGGACCGGGGCCGACCATTTTGGTTTACCCCAAAGACCAATCTAAAAATGACTATGTTCATATTGGCGCACAAATTTGCTACGAAGGCTTATTTCCAGAATTCTCTATCGGGCTCGCAAACAAAGGTGCCGAAGTTATGGTCAACGTAACGAACGACTCTTGGTTTGGAATACCTTTTGAGCCTTATCAACATTCGTATATGACATTGGCTCGAGGCATTGAAACACGACGGCCGTTAATTCGATCGACTAACACGGGAATTACAACATTCGTAACCGCTTATGGTGACGTGGCTCCCGGTTCTCCTTGGCAAACAGAATGGACAAAACGACAAATAGTTCCGTATCTAAATAATCCAGAAACGACTTTCTTTACTCGCATCGGCCACTATTTGTGGATTGTCATCTTGATTGCTTTCTTGCTGCATTTGTTGGTAAATGGAGTCTATGACAAATTTAGAAAATCTTGATTGGGATTTGCTATTACAAAAAATCGAAGGATTCTGCACCAGCTCTTTTGTTAAGAGTCAGATTCCCAAAAACATGGTTCCCAAAAAAGAACGCGATGAAGCCATTCGTTCTTTTGATGAAATTGCCGAGGCCACACAAATCATCAGCGGCGGTATCCGTCCGTTCATGGAATCGCTTGATCACTATTCAAATTGGATTATTCGCTTAAGAAAAAAAGCCGTACTTAAAACGATTGAGCTTCGCGACGTGCGAACATTCTGCATGGAAGTCTTGGCATTGAAAGAAGCACTTACTGAATATACAACACCATGGTGTCATTACATTCAGCACGAATTGATGAAAGCCGATGAACCACTTTCAGCTATCGACCAATTGATGAGCCCTACAGGCGAAATTAGGACAGATGCCAGTGAAACACTGTTTCGCTTGTTCAACGAAAAAAATAAACTTCGTAATGAACTTGAACATCAATTAGATCGCCTGGTTAAAGATTTTCAGATGGAATCCTACCTTCAAGAAAAATACGTCACTCTACGCGAGGGACGTTTAGTTATTCCTGTAAAATCGGGAATGCAGCACTATGTTCCGGGTGTCATTCATGCCTCATCACAGACGAAACAAACAGTTTATATCGAGCCAGAAAAAGTAATCCCCCTTAACAATCGATTACGACAGATTGATGTCGAGATTGAAGAGGAAATCGAGAGATTACTAGAGGAAATATCTAAGTACCTATTTCATCAAATTAGTAATTTTGAACGCTCTTTTGTAATTTTGGAAAAAACGGATTTGCGATTAGCTCAAGCTCAATTAGCTGTGGCGCTAGAAGCGAAAGTTCCTGAATTCACGGATGATGAGATTGATTTGATTGAACTGAAACATCCCGCTTTGATTTTGAGTCAGAGGGGCGTCATTTCCAATTCGGTTCAATTAAATTCAGAAAAATCCATCCTATTACTATCGGGCCCCAATGCGGGTGGCAAAACAGTTCTTTTGAAATCTATAGGGCTCGCCGCCCAAATGGCTCGTTGTGGAATTCCGATATGTGCACAACCTCAATCTAAAATTCCTTTTTTCAAAGAAATTATTATCAGCATTGGCGACTCGCAAAGTGTCGACCAAGAATTATCTACATTCGCCGCCCATTTAAAAATCTTGCAGGAATCAGCGAAAAAGAAATCTCATGATTCACTAATTTTGATAGACGAAATCTGCGGATCAACCGATCCAGAAGAAGGTGCTTGTCTCGGCCGTAGCTTTATTGAAACCTACAGTAAGAACCAGGTTTTCGCCGTTATCACATCACATTTGAGTCAATTAAAAATCGGTTGGAATGATTCAGATCGCGTAATGAACGGAAGTTTAGAATACGATCAAACGTCGGGTAAACCGACCTATCAATTCTTGCCAGGGATTCCAGGACAATCATTTGCTATTCAAATGGCAAAACGCCAAGGCGTTGCGAGCGAAATCATTACCCGCGCGATCGATTTATTGTCGCCAGAAACTCGTGCACGCATTGAAGCTCGTGAAAATATTGAAGAACTGAAAAAAGAAATTCAAGGGCTTCAGCAAAAACTGAAAAAAGAAATTCACGATTACAATGGTCAGAAAAATAAATACGAAAAAATGATTAAAGCCTTTAATGACGAAAAGGCACAAATTCTGGATCGCGAAGTTAAACAGGCCAAAAAGAAAGTCGACGACGCTATTCAAACAGCCAATGCTCAAACGGCGCTTGATAAACATCGTCAACTTCAAGACATCAAGTTTAATCTTCCTGAAATTGTAAAAGCGCAACCAGTTGAAATTAAAAAAATTGAAACTGCCGACGAGTTTATTAAAAAATTTCCAGCTGGTTCAAAAGTTTACATTTCATCTTTGGGACAAGACGGTTTAGTCCAAGGTCAACCAAATGCCAAGGGCGAGATTTTGGTTTTCTCGAACTCGCTTCGTTTGCAAGTGCACTGGACCGAACTCAAACCACCAGATAAACAATCCAATCCTACGGCACAACTAGTGCGTAAATCGAGCCAGTTTTCAGTGTCGCTTATAGATGAAGATCGCACGGTAGATTTACGTGGTAAGACGGCAGAAGAAGCTATCAGTGAACTTGAGGATATTTTAGATCGCGCTGTTCAGAATCAAGAAGACCGAATCAAGGTCATTCACGGGCACGGAACTGAGGTTCTTAAAAAAGCAGTTCGCTCGTACTTATCTCGAAGTGTACTGATAAAACAATGGAAAGCCGGAACGCCAGAAAATGGTGGTGATGGCATTACCTGGGTTGTATTGGCAAAAGGCGACTAGCCTTATTCTTTCGATTTACTTAGGATGTAGTTCTCGCGAACCCACAGTCGGATATTTTTCAAGTAATAGTCTTTCATAGCAAAGAAAACAAAATGATGATTATAGACGGTAGTTTTACCGTCTTTGACTTCTTCAAAATAGTTGCAGTTAGCATGATAATCTCGAAGTTCAACTTCGTTCGGCGTCCAAAGGTAGAACCGTCTAAACGATCCAATTTCTAGCGGTCGATGATATTTAAATACTAGGCCCGCTTCTGAAATCTCATCAATTTGGATTTGTTGGGCGGATTGGATATCTATTTTGACTTTGTTAAAGTGATTTACGGTCCAAGTGAATTTCTCCATGAACGATAAATAAATACGCTTAACTAAATAATTTCTATCGGCTGGTGATTCAAAAATATCATACACCAAAGGTGCCCATACTCGTTTTTCTTTGTCCCCTACTTGATCCGTCACTGTCAGAATGCGTTTGGCATTAGGATACAATTTACTTTCGATAATTTTTGGCATCATATCAATAGAAGCAATGACCACGTCTACAGTATTCGGGATTGGACTTTTGCTTTTCAGATAACCGACTTTTTCGGCCATTGTAAGCTCCGAGAACATGATTTCTATCACCGACATATTTGCTGCATTCTGTGTCCGTCTAAATTGAACCAGTCGCACCATAAATACTTTGCCAAGATTATTTATAACAATAATTGGCTCGCGTCCCGGAGTTACTTGTTTCGCATTAAATACGTCTGTCCATTCTTTCTTGCCGTCGGCTGTAAGCAAGATATGAAAGTCTTTCTTTTTTATTTCACTATAAACTTCACCAAAAACCAAATCAGTTTCACTTTTTGGATCCTGATCGATAACGTAGTGGCCAGTTCCATCGAGAGTCATTTTATAGCCAGTGGGAATCGGAATGTCCTTCTCGACTAACAGGCCAGAGGCTTCCGGAAAAGAGTCAAAAACAAAACGATCCCAACTACTATAGTAGAATGTCGCACTTTTTGGAAAATACCGTTTTAACGAGGACGGTAGATCATGGTCTCCCAAAGTATCCAAAATCAAAATATTTTTTTTGAAATCATTTATTCGTGAATCCATGTGACTAGAAGGAAATTCGTTAACTAAGTCTCTACGAAATTTTTTAATCTGCCCAACTTCTAAAGCAAAGTATTCCATCCAGCACAGAAATCCTGTTTGGTCTTTGCCTGTCTTCGGTATCGACTTTACACATTTGGCCATAACGCTTCGAACAGTCTCAGAAGCAAACTCAGTGGAGTAAAATTTCGAAATGGATCCAGGAACAACTTCTCGATCACTGACAGTAATGAACCCAAGATCAGAAAAACCCTCGCACGGAATATCCTTTACCATTTCGACTTGTGCTTCTAATTTGTTACTTTTGAAGTTTTCATCATTTGGTTTCTTTCGGCCAACTAACGCATAGCGAGTGTGCTCTTCCAAAATCAAAGCATCAAAGGGTTTAAAAATAATGTTGTTAACAAAGCTGGCTTCTAAACGTTTCAAATCAAACTCATCATGATCAAAGGCTGTCAATATAACGGCCGTTTTCTCTTCCTTAGCGCATAAATTTTTTCTTGCAAACAAATCGATCGTCTTACTGATCAAGGAAATAGAATGGTCACCCAGGAATTCTGACTTGCACATCAACAGGCGCACGTTTTTTTCGCCACCGACGGATTCGATCTCGGTATCCTCGGTCAGTCGAAAGCCCGCCGTTTCAACAGCAGATAGGCCCTCTTTAATAAAAAGTGCGATCCACGTTGAAAAATCTTCGAGGTTTTTAAAAAAGCGGATTTTAAGTTTTGGATTAATTTTTCTAAGAGCTTGGAAGATTTGTTTTTGAAACTTATCTTCATCTTCAAGCACAAACGCAAATATATCCATATCTTGATGTTACCACAAGTGTTCGTAAAAACAGTTGTTTAACTATTATCTCGACTTTTGAATAGCAGAGGCTTTATATAATACCTACTATGAAAAACTATTGGCTTATGAAGTCGGAACCTGATGTGTTTTCGATTGATCAATTAAAAAAGGACAAAACAACTCTTTGGGAAGGCGTGCGTAACTACCAAGCACGCAATTTTATGATGAACGACATGAAAGAAGGCGATGAAATTCTATTTTATCACTCAAGCTGTGAGCCTCCGGGCATTGCTGGGCTCGCCGTCGTTACTAAAGAAAAGCAACCCGACCCCTCTCAGTTCGATAAAAAATCAAAGTATTTTGACAGTAAAGCCACTAAAGAGAAACCAATTTGGTATTGTGTGGAAGTTGGCTTCGAGAAAAAGTTCGCAGAACTTGTCCCACTTGAAAAGCTAAAGGAAACTAAAGAACTCGTCGATTTGCTTGTTTTAAAACGCGGGCAACGCTTAAGTATCCAACCGGTTACTAAAACAGATTTTGATTGGATTAAAAAAAATCTAGTTAAGTAGCGGCTTTATAGGGTTGTTATTTAACAACTATATTTTCGCTTCTTTGATCGACGCCATCATTTGTTTTCGAATCTCAATACCCGTCTCGCCCAAAATCTCTTTTACCTGTGAGTCCGGCATTTGACTCACAAATTGCGCGGCTTGAATATAAAACTCGATTTCATTTCCATAAAAATGCTTCCATATTTTTTTGTACTTTGGAAGACCGAATTTCATTTTTTCTTCCACCATTAAAAACTCGAGCTGTTCATTCACGTCTCTGGGTGAAAAATCTTTGTAGGCCAAAACTTCTTGAGACATACCCATTTCTAAATAACTGAAAAAATTTTCGAACTGATGCCAAAATTCAAGCCCCGATTTACCATAACTCGATTCGCAAAAGAAACTCGTACAAACACTGCCTCGGTATAACCATAGACTGCAATTATTGTTTGTTCGAGAATAGTAGGGGCACAAAAACGCTTCATCTCGTCCAAAAATTTTCTTTTTTTTGTTTTTAAAGTCGACTTGATAGTCCGCGGGAGCCACCAGACCGATAGGCAAATTCCAATGGCGTTTTTCGATATGGCTGGTAATTAAAGCTTTGGCCTCTTTATACTTTTCGTCAGTACTGAGCAAAATCTGTCCAACGATATAGTTAGGAATAAATGGCCAGAACGTACAGCACTTTAAATCATTGTCATATTTCTTCGGCGCCTGAATGCATTGATGGCAGGTAGCTTTCGATTCAACAAGCGACGACGACCAAAAACCCTTTGGGAAAAAACGTTCATACAATGGTGGGATGATATATTTAAATTTCAATCAGGTCGACTATACTATAAAAACATCAAAAAGGCTAATTAGATCTTGCGATTATCAGCGTTCCTAGATACCAGTTAAACCTCATGAAACTAGCGCGCCTTCTTGAACTTCACCAGCAAAATCAAACGGATTTAGGTCTATCTAAAAATCTAGGCGACGGGTTTCTAATTAAGAACAATCTCTTATATGGCAGCGTCCGCAAGACGGCTGCTAGTTTGGGTTTTAAGTATACGGATCAAAGCGACTCTAAATATTTGGCTCTTCCACTCAGTCAGTTAGAAACTGTACTAAAAAACAAAACGATTCCTTATGTCGACAATGTCAGTGTTCTTGTGGATGTAGAAAATCAAATTAGAAATGTCACAGTCTGGGATGATGTCACTGACAATTTAAAACAAAATCATGTGTTTCACGAATCTTGCCACGCTATTTCTAGATCAATCTCGAATTCAATTTTTGAAAACGAAAAAAATCAAGATAACGTAATTTTTCGTTTATTGATTGAAGAATCATTTTCTAACACATGTGAGTTACTTGGAATTATGGATGCCGAAGATACCGCTCACCGTATTTTCTACGAGTTGAACTCCTATATTTTTATGCCCGACAATCGTTCACAGTTGAAAAAACTCGTGACTGATACTAGCCTATCTTCAATCATCCAGTTTTTAATCGGTTGCTACCTTTTTTCAAATTTCTTACACGAGAAAATTAAAGACGCCGATTTTATTCAGCTTCTAAAACTTTTTAATTTGCACGATCAACCTATCTCCGTTCAGAAAACGATGCGGTCGGTTTCTAAAATCGCGTTTGAATTAAACCCACGCTTTCGCTGGGTTACAACCACATTCTATCTACGACTGCATGGAATGACTGTATCACCCGAGTCATTAGCTAAAATCGATTTTCTTAAGCTTATAAACCAAGATAAACGTTTCCTAACTTTGGTTACGCGACTTTCTCAATTTCAGACATAGGCACTAATATAATCTGTTTAAACTCATTGTCGTTCAACATGCGTTCTACCCATATTTAGAAAACTGCGCTATACTGAATTCATGAAAACAAATGCAAAAGTAGTTATTTATACAAAAGACCCATGTCCATATTGTACCCGTGCGATTAATTTTTTAAATGCTCGCGATATTCCATTTGAAGAGATTGACCTCACTGGCAATCAGGCTGAAATGGATCGTATGAAAAACGAAACCGGTTGGGCGACCATGCCGATCATTTTAATCAACAAAGAATTAGTTGGTGGCTACACTGACTTAGTCGCGCTTGAGAACGATAACAAGCTTGAAGCTATGCTAGCAAAATAGCCCTCGATTTACTGAGAGCTACGTTCCAACGGATGTCCATCGACTCGAAATTGAAATAAAAAATACGGCGGAATACAGACACCTTCCGTCGGTTTTTCAGCTTGAATACACAAATAGTCATCACGACACGGATTCATTTCATCGCAGCGTCTTAAGCCTACTGGAGACGAAAACTCTTTAATACAATTCGGATAGTTTTTCCCGCTTCCTAAGCAGGCATTAAATCCCGGCTTCTTAGTTGGTAGCAGAGCACAGGCCGCATGACTTGGTAAATTATCACAATCCCATTTCCAAATCGAGCCACCCGGGAACCCACCGCTCGCCGTAGCGCAACGATAGTCTTTATTTTTCACAGCAAGCGCTACGACCGGGCTACCAGTATCAGCCCGCGAATATAATGCTTCTGGGTTGACCGTGATACTACTGCTTTCACAGTAATCGCCAACTTGGGCTTCACCTTTAGCAAAGCAAACACCTAAACCACTTTCAATCGAACCTTTATATACAGCACGGCACTCAAAACCATCGGCGCACGTCCATTTAGAATAACTTGGATCTGTTCCTAAACTGCATCGCGCTCCCCAGCCATCAATCATTCCGGTTCCTTTTAATTTTGCAACACTCGCCGTAGAATCCGCGCGTTCGGCAAAGCCACGTGAAAAATCAGGTTCCTGATGATTTAAAAAAGCTTCAACAATTTTACGACGACGGGGCTGATCACCCAAAAAATGCGGCGAACCAGGCACTAGAGATGAATTCAAAGGGTATTTCTGTTCTGGGTCTTTGCCGATAAAGTGAAAACCAGCGATACTTTTTTGCTGATGACAGCCATTGCATGTATGATCGTCCAATCGCCGCAGCAATGCGGATGGAGACTTGATTCGTTCTAAATCAGCGTAGTCCATACCTGCAAAATCCTTGGACGTGAATGTCCTATAGAAAGGACGATTTTGAATACGACGAGCCCCGCCGGCTGAAACTGAAATAGCATGCTTCGTTAGAAATCGCTCGGGCAGTATCATGATACCTTTATCGATCGCTTCCAAGTTTTTAGGATTTTTAATCCAAGCCAATAAATCTTTTTTAAGTTCTGAACCCGGCTTTAATTGTTCAAGATCAATTTGATTTTCTAAATACTGATCTTCAAATTCACCCAAGTTCTTATTCCATTGATATATCTTTAAAAGATACTCCGCATGTCCTGCGAGGCTCGCTTTAATACCCGACGGCCAACGCATGGATTGTAGGTTTATTTCCATCTGTTTTAAATTTTCAAAAGAAATGACCGTGCTATTCAAAACATTTTCACGAATATAATTCACTAATGTTCCAACCCTCTGACCTTCCGAAAGTTTAGCTAAACTCTGATTAAATTGTTCAGGAATTTGCCATCGCTGGGCCACGTGGGCACAATCGGTTTCTGGCTCCATCTGGGCCCTACGGGCATTGAAAACCAAATTTAGACTCATCGGTAATCGAGAGGCCACATCCTCTCCTCGGCTTTTTACATTGTACGATAAGCGGTATAGTAATCGCACCTCACCACAGGTTGCGGGATCCATAAATGCTTTGTCCATTCGAAGCACGACTCCGACCAAAGAAAATCGAGAGTACTTCGAACGCAAAAAATCGATATCAAATAAGCGATGATTTACCTTCATACCTACATCTGACCCCGGATCATTTTTCTGAATTTGCTCAAGATGCTTTTGAATATCATCCACAACCCGCTTAAACGGCGTTTGATTGTACAACGTCACATTGGCAACGATTTGGTTGATGTCTTTGTTCGGGCTCAGCATTTCGCCAATTGAAAGTCCCTTAGACTCTAGAGTTCTAAGAACTCTATTTTCTGTGATCGTCATGAAATCGGATTCTGCATAGGTCAGAGTTGGAACGGCGATTAAAAATGTGATCAAATACTTTAACACGGAATCGTCCTTTTTTAGAGGGAGCTGGAAAGACAACTAGCTCAGCAACACAAGGACCAAATCCAAATGAAATCTATAGTTTATGTGTTTATTTTATCGTCATCAATGTATACAAAGTAGCTACATTTTGGCATTTATTTTGACTTTGAAAGCAGCTACTGGCGCAAGTCTGTGTAGGCACTCATGCGGTGGCCGTATTTGAAAAATTCGACTACGGCTAATTCAAGTTCTTCTGTTGTTTTGGCTTTTTGCCCGATACCAATCAAAGAATGGCCGAACTCAAGCCACGGCGTCGTTGTTCTTAAATAAAAATTTACTTTTCTAAGGGCTAAATTATTTCCAAAATATTTTCTAGATAGCTGAATATATTTTAATAAGCACAAACCATATTCTGTAGCTTCTTCTTCGTTTGTGCGTGCCACAAATCCGACATCATAACCCATGTCTTGGGCGATTTGTGCGACCATCCACGGCCTGGCTGCTAGAGCCCGTCCGGCCATAACCATATCACAACCAGTTTCGTTTTTCATACGCCACACATCAGCTGATGTCTGCACATCACCGTTACCAATCACGGGAACCGAGATTGATTGCTTTAGTAATTTAATTTGTGCCCAGTCCGCGTTGCCGCGTCGTTGCTGAGACGGGACGCGTGGATGTATACAAATCCAGCTCGCCCCGGCGTCTACTAAACGCGATACAAATTTTATTAAATCCTGATCACTGGCCTGGCTTTCGATAGCCCGTAACTTTACAGAAACAGGCAGCGAACTGCTGGATGCCGCCATTCTAACAACACTAGCTGCGTAATCTAAATCACCCATTAAAGCGACGCCATAATTATGCTTTAGAGCTTTTTGAACCGGGCACCCCATATTGATATCAATACCGTGTGCGCCCCATTCTTTTAATTTCTTAATGGTGTCTTCAATGGGTTTTTGCTCATTACCTAAAATTTGGGGAACAAAGTAGGTTTCATTTTCCAATTTCATTGTTTCAGGTGTCGTGGCTAAATTTTCCCCAGGAACTTTACGCGAGTTTAACATCTCAGACGGCCACAGAGTTAAAGCACCAGTGGGTAGATAACTCTGAATAATTTCCCTTAGAACGATATGACTAAGGCCCACCATCGGCGCTAAGCACAGCGGAAAATTAACGAGCTTCCAGTCGACTTGATTCACGATTACCCCTAGATTAATCTTTGACTAATCTTGCTGAGCCATTTACATAAACTTGAAATTTGGCAGGCTCCATGTATATTTAGTGCATGCCTGTAAAGACATCAAGCGCAATTAAAACACCTCTCTCTGTCGGAATCCTCGGCGGCGGGCAGCTAGCACGATTTTTGGTCGAAAAAGGACAAAACTTAGGTATCGAAACATGGGTCTTATCTGACAATAAGAACGACCCAGCGGCTCAAGTTACTAACCATTGGGTCAAAGGCAATCCAACCAACCCCAAAGACTTAGCCGAGTTCCTAAAAAATATATCCGTATTGACGTTTGAAAGTGAATTTGCCGACGCCACATTAATCCAAGAAGTCGCGCCGCCAGCTTTGCAAATTTTTCCAAATTTAAGCCAAATCAAAACCTTTCAAGATCGTTTTTTGCAAAAGACATTGCTTGAAAACCACCTTGTGGAAACGTCTCCCTTTCTGAAAGTTTCCGATACCAAAGAGCTAGAGCGTGCTGGTGATTTTTTTAAATTTAAATATGTTTTGAAAAAGCGCATCGGCGGCTACGACGGCTACGGAACTTTCATTGTTAAAAATAAGAAAGATCACCAAAAGTTAGTTGAGACCATCACTGATTTTAAAGTTGGGTACATTGCTGAAGCGTTTATTTCATTTGACTATGAATGTGCTGCGACTTTTTTCCGAAATGAAAAAGGACAAACAACCCACACTCCATTAGTTTTTTCGAAACAGAGCCAAAGCAAATGCGACTATGTTTTTGGTCCGATTCAACATTCCTCTTTCAACAAAATGAAAACGAAAATAAATTCACTGATGAAAAAGATCGACTACGTCGGTGCTCTGACATTTGAATTTTTCGTCAATGGAAATGAACTCCTGGTAAACGAAACAGCCCCTCGGGTTCATAATTCGGCTCACTATACAATGGATGCCTTGTCGCAAGATCAATTCACTCTGCATTTAAAATCTGTTTTAAACTGGGATCTATCTATTCCGGTAACGACACGTTCGAAACAATTCTGCATGGTGAATTTAGTAGGAACGAATGAACATCCAGTTATTGTTCCCAAAAACCTATCGGGCACTTTGTATTGGTACGGTAAAACTCAAAATCGCAACGGTCGCAAGATGGGCCACATCAACTACACGTCCAATGTAATGACTTCTAAAAATTTATTAAAACTGGCACAAAGCGAACGCAAACGCTTTAAACTCTAGGAGATAAAAATGAAAAAAACAAAATCGACATCTTCTGGGCCCAAGCGTATCGCCATTGTCATGGGCAGTGAGAGCGATCTTAAAGTCATGAACGATGCGGTCGACGCATTAAAAGAATTTGGTATTTCATTTCATCTTGAAGTGGTTTCCGCTCACCGCACACCCAAAAAAATGTATGAGTTTGCATTGTCTGCTGTGGAAAACGGCTACCAAGCTATTATCGCCGGTGCCGGCGGGGCCGCTCATTTACCAGGTATGATTGCTTCGTTAACAACTTTGCCAGTTATTGGCGTTCCGATAAGTCAAAAAAATCTTCAAGGTATGGATTCACTGTTGTCGATCGTACAAATGCCTAAAGGCGTTCCTGTTGCTACCGTAGCGATCGACAATGCGTACAATGCGGGAATCTTAGCTATATCGATATTGGCTAATTCTGATTCCTCTGTTCGAAGTAAATTAGAAAAATTCAAAACGCTACAAATTGAACGCGTGGCCGAGATGAATAAGAAAATCAAAGCCACTAAATAAAAAAAGCCAGGTTAGAATCCTGGCTTTTTTGTCAAAATCACAATTTATTTTACTAACTAAGCAATTACGCGATCGTCATTTTTAGGCGCCGTTAGGTATTCAAACAAACCGAATACCACACCCGCGTAAAACAAATCACCAGCGACTTGGTTAAACAAGAACGGCAATCCTGCTACATAGCATGTCACTAAACCGGACATATCTTGAGCATAAAACGAAGCACCTTTCCAAACACCAAAGTTAGTGATTAGAAAAAATAGAAAACTAGAAACAACCGACAATCCACCTAAAGTCATCACTCGACCACCGAATGAAAGAACCTCGTGTTTGCGGAAGTAGACAACCGATAGCAATATACTCACAGCAAAACCGATATATGTATAGATCATGCCATCATAGAATCCGATCAACGCATCAGAGACAATCAAACAAACAAATGGAACCACCATTAAATACTTATTCGACTTCATTGAAAACCCAGAAAATAGCGCCATTGAGCCAATCGCAGTGAAATTCCAAGGATGAGGAATCATACGGCTGCCTACGCCTAGAATTACCAAGAATAATACAAATAGAATTTCAGATCCCGCTTTCATTGACTTCATAGAATACTCCTTGCGCTATAGAATTTAGATACTACAGGCCCATATCAGAGTACAGCCAAAAAGCTATCAAAGGCCTGGCCGTATTTGGTCTGTTTTTATCCCGCTTAGCCTTTTAAATTTTGACGATTTTTTACTAAATCATCAACTACGGACGGGTCGGCTAACGTCGACGTGTCCCCTAGCTCACCGGTTTTGTTTTCCGCGATTTTACGCAAAATACGACGCATGATTTTACCCGAACGAGTTTTTGGCAAACCTGGCGCCCATTGCAAAATATCAGGCGTAGCAATCGGTCCAATTTCTTTACGGACCCATTGGACTAATTCCTTCTTAAGTTCATCAGAAGCCGTTATGCCCACTTTCAATGTCACATAGGCATAGATACCCTGCCCCTTAATATCATGGGGATAGCCGACGACGGCGGCCTCCGCAACTTTATGATTGGAAACAAGTGCACTTTCAATCTCTGCGGTTCCCAAACGATGGCCTGACACATTCAATACATCATCGACTCGTCCAGTGATCCAAAAGTAACCATCGGCATCGCGACGACACCCATCTCCTGTAAAGTAGTAACCTGCGTAGGTAGAAAAATATGTCTCTTCAAATCGGGCATGATCTTGATACACAGTACGCATTTGTCCCGGCCAAGAATCAGTTAGTACAAGTACGCCTTCGGCTTCACCTTTAAGTTCTAAACCTTCTGGAGTTAACAGTTTCGGCTGCACGCCAAAGAATGGCAGGGTTGCCGATCCTGGTTTTAATGGAGTCGCACCCGGAAGAGGTGAAATCATGACCCCTCCCGTTTCCGTTTGCCACCATGTATCCACAACAGGACACCGTTCATCACCAACGACCGTGTAATACCACATCCAAGCTTCTGGATTGATAGGTTCTCCGACACTGCCTAGAACTCGCAATGATTTTCGCGACGTCGCTTTGACGGGGGCTTCGCCCTCTTTCATCAAGGCACGAAGTGCCGTCGGCGCGGTATAGAATACAGAGACTTTATGTTTATCAACGACTTCCCATAGACGTGATGAATTGGGGAAATTAGGAACTCCTTCGAATATCACACTCGTTGTACCATTACATAGAGGTCCGTAAACGATGTACGAGTGGCCCGTTACCCAGCCCACATCGGCAGTACACCAGTAAACATCTGTGTCATGAATATCGAAAACAAATTTGTGAGTCATCGCTGCATACAACAAGTACCCACCCGTCGTATGTAAAACACCTTTCGGTTTTCCCGTAGACCCTGATGTGTATAATAAAAACATAGGATCTTCGGCCGACATTTTTACGGGTTCACACGTATCTAATACATTGGCAAGTTGCTCATGATACCAAACATCACGGCCGGCTTTCATATTAACAGAATTGCCAGAGTGTTTAATGACAATCACTTTCTCTACAATTTTAGTTTTCTCAAGAGCTTGATCAATATTAGATTTCAGAGGAATCGTTTTTCCACCGCGATAGCCTTCATCCGCAGTGATTACAAATTTTGATTCGGCATTATTAATACGATCAACGATCGATTCGGGAGCAAAGCCACCAAACACCACGGAATGAATCGCGCCGATACGAGTACACGCCAGCATGGCGTATATCGTTTCTAAAATCATCGGCATGTATATTGTTACACGATCGCCTTTTTTAACGCCTTGCTGTTTTAGAATGTTTGCAAACTTATTTACATGAACAGACAATTGTTTATAAGTAATTTTTTTGGATTCGTTTTTTGGGTTGTCCGGTTCCCAAATGAATGCCGTCTTGTCGCCATGTTTTTCTAAATGACGATCTATACAGTTGTAAGACACATTCAGTTCGCCGCCTTCAAACCATTTGATACTGACTGGTTTTTTGAACGAGGTGTTCTTAACTTTGTCCCATTTCTTGAACCATGTTAAACGCTCGGCTTGCTGGGCCCAAAATTCCTCGGGATTTTCAATCGATTGCTTATACATCTTTTGGTATTGATCCCAATTAATTCTACTATCCGAATCGGATTTTCCTTCGAACGTTGATTTGACGGGAATCGTTGGTAGAGATGACATAAAGCCTCCTTATAAACTTTAGAAACTAGGCTACTAGCTCTAAAATTTAATCAAGATTCTCGGACGGAGTCAGGTTCTTTTCTTTAAGCCACTCAGAGTTAAACACTTTAGATTGGTATCTCAAGGCACTATCGCACAAAATAGTAACAATATTTTTACCAGAACCTTTGTTTTTCAATGCTAACTGGTAAGCACCATAAACATTTAAAGCCGCCGACGTACCAATTAATAGGCCTTCATGTTTAGCCAAATAATACAGCATGGTGATCATTTGATCGTCGTTGATTTGCATAGCCTGATCAATCTTCGCTTGCTTGAAATTCTCAGTGACGCGCATTATACCAATTCCCTCGGTGACTGAGCTTCCCGTAGACTTCATTTGACCTGACTGCACGTATTCAAACAAACCCGACCCCATAGGATCCAGCAAAGCGATATGACAATTTGGATTCATCTCTTTTAGATATTTAGAAACGCCAGCTAACGTTCCACCCGTGCCAACAGCACTGCAAAATATATCAACCTTGCGTTCGGCTTGCTGCCATATCTCTGGGCCGGTCGTATCATAGTGGATTTGAAAATTCGCGGTATTTTCGAACTGATTAGCCCAGAAATATTTTTCTGGTTCGGTCTCTGAAATACGTCGTGCTTGATGATAAAAATGATTTTGATCAGCAAAAGGACACGGTGGCACTTTCCTGACTTCGACATTCAAGGCTTCTAACGTTTGATATTTTTCGATACTTTGATTGTTAGGCAAAACCATCAAGCAATTATACCCACGCTGAGCGGCCATCGTTGCAAGGCCAATACCCGTATTGCCGGCGGTGCCTTCAACAATGGTCATACCTGGCTTCAATACCCCACGCTTTTCAGCATCTTGTATGATGCCTAAGGCTGTGCGGTCTTTAACCGAACCACCGGGATTTAAGTACTCGGCCTTGGCATAAATATGACAACCTGATTTTTTACTTAAACTCGGTAAATAAAGAAGTGGCGTATGGCCTACGATATCTTGAATTAAGGTGTGTTTTCCCATCCCTTAACGCTATAGCAAAGTTCTAGTTTGACCAACACTTTTATGCGGATATAGAAATAGGACAGCGAGGTTTTATGTTTAAATCATTTTTAGTAACCACCCTAGTTTTCATGATCGGCCATAGCCAAAGTGCATCGGCTCAAGCCTTTGGCAAATCCCTTCAGTCGGCACGTTTAGAAAAATCAGGAACAAATTTAGTTTTAAAAGTAAAACCCAACACGGCTCATCACTACAACCTAGATGCTCCTACAAAGGTATTAAAAAGTGGCCAGAATATTAAACCTTCGATATTAAATCCTACGTTGCTAGAGGTCACTGTAACCAGCGAAGGAAAATGTGACTATCAAATTCAGACGTATGTTTGTGATGACAAGAAAACATTCTGCGCGCCACAAAATATGACTGTGTCGTGCGAGGACATAAAAAAACTTTCAACTAAGCCCGAGTTCACAAGCAAAGGTGGCATCACGGTATCGGCTGCGGAAATCAATGGACCATCTGCCACGGCTACTGGTGTAGCCAAATCAGAATCAACTCATAAAAAAGAACTTTTTATTACGAACGATCCAAAGATGGCTTTGGAAATGGCCCGCACCAGTGGGAAACCACTATTCATCGATTTTTTTGGAACATGGTGCCCTCCATGCAACATCCTTGATGAAACTGTTTTCAATACTCCGGGGTTTGCCGGCAAAGCAAAAAATATGGTGCTATTAAAACTTGATGCTGATGATAAAGTTTCTTGGGAATTAAAATCTAAATACGCAGTGACTGGCTACCCTACGGTTGTGTTAGCGACATCTACAGGTGATGAAATCACTCGTTTTCTTGGATCGCTTCCTGAAAAACAAATTGTTAAACTGATGGACTATGCCGTTAAAAGCAAGAACACCAGTTTGGTTCAGAAAATGGACGATTACAAATCTAAACCAAATCCAAAATTAGCTTCAGAAATTATTGATGCCTTAGTGGTCACTGAAAATTACAAAGCGACTCTGCCGTATATCTCTCAAGCAATGCAAGACGCCCGCGTGACGCTCACTCAAAAAGAACTCGCACTACTATTGCCTCTGCTGGCAGAATCTAAAGCCAATAAAGGTCAGCTCAGCAAAACACAAATGCCTCTTTTAAAAAGTCTGTTTGAACAGTTTCCTGTTTCTGATTTCTATTACCAAAAACTGGATTTAATGACGAACACGGCCGACACATTAAAAGACGAAGAATTAAAAAAATGGGTTCACGAAACGAATATTAAAAAAGTGGACGCAGCGCTAGCGAAGAAAAATTTAGACTTAAACCTAACCACACGCCTAGATTTGCTTTACTACAAAGCCGATTCATTTGAAAAATTAGGACAAGCCGACAACGAGAAAAAAGCCCATGCCGAAATCGCCAAAGAGTACGCAAGCCTTATTGCGAAATACAAACAGAACCCAACAACCAATCGTGGTTATAATCTGGAACGCATTTATTCGGTCTACAAATCTGGTGCTGTAAAAGAAGCCCGCGCCGAATACGAAAAAATAATCGACGTCTATCCACGCGAATTCACATTTCATTACAACTATGCAAGCGTATTGAAAGATTTAAAAGAGTGGGATGAAGCTCTTAAATACGCACAAAACGCACTGACTTATTCCTACGGCGACAATCAACTTCGCGCCATTTACTTAGTGTCAGAAATCGAAGCCAACAAAGGATTAAAAAAGGAACCTCTAGAGCGCATCTCTAAAGCCATCCAATCCACCGAACTTCCCAAAGATGAAACCGTACGCACCCACCGCTACATCAAACGCCTAGCCGACCTAAAAAAGAAAATCGAAGACGGCAAAACCCTTTAAGGTGCCAGCCTACTTTTCCGGACGCATTGCTTCCTGAAACTAAGTCTAGCCGACACCCCAGCCACCTTCAGTAGACAGAAAACTGTTTTGCTGTAGCCTAGAGGCCATAACAAAGGAGTTTTTATGAAAAAGATCGCAGTACTAGTAAGTTTAATCGCATTATCATCAATGGCTTACCAAGTAACTGGCCCAGTCCTTGAAGTAACAGACACAAAAATCGTAGTCCAAAAAGGCAAAGAAAAATGGGAATTGGCCAAATCCCCAACAACAAAAAACGCCGCTGAAGTAAAAGTCGGCGACAAAGTTACTGTTGAATACACAATGACTGCCTCAACTATAGAAGTAAAAGCCGACAAAAAGAAAAAATAAGCCTCAAATGGGTGCCAGGCTACTTTTCCGTAAGCGGTGCGTCCGGAAAAGTAGCCTGGCACCCAAAAAAAAGGCCGGTATTTCTACCGGCCTCTTGTTGCTTTCTTGAATTGTATTAACGGGATTAGTTAACGTCTTTGTAGTCAGCGTCGATAACGTCGTCGCCTTCTTTTTTGGCTCCGGCATCAGCTGTTTGTTCGCCGCCTGGGGCTGCGCCTTGAGCGCCTGGAGTGCCGCCTGCGTTTTTGTACATTTCAGATGATAACTTGTGAGACGCCTCTTGCAATTTAGTGAAGTGAGTTTTTAGCTCGTCACCAGTTGAAGATTTGTTATCTAGAACTTTCTTAGCATCCGCCATTAGAGTTTCTAGAGTTTTCTTCTCGCCATCTGGAATTTTAGCGCCGCTGTCTTTAACTAGTTTTTCTGTTTGGTAAACAAGATTTTCTAGTTCATTTCTATTCTTAGCTGCTTCCAGTTTTTGTTTATCTTCTTCAGCACGTAATTCAGCTTCGTTAATTGCTTTTTTGATATCTTCTTCAGACAAACCACTTTGTGCCGTGATTTTGATCTGTTGAGTTTTACCACTCGCCATATCTTTGGCTGATACGTTCAAGATACCATTAGCATCGATATCAAACGTAACTTCAACTTGAGGAACACCACGAGGCGCTGACGGAATACCAGTCAACTCGAAACGACCCAAAGATTTATTATCTGGAGCCATTTTACGTTCACCTTGAAGTACGTGAATTTCCACGCCCGGTTGGTTATCCGCAGCTGTCGAGAAGATTTGCGATTTCTTAGTCGGAATCGTTGTATTCTTTTCGATTAGCGGAGTCATCACGCCACCCAGAGTTTCAATACCAAGTGATAAAGGATTTACGTCTAACAATAAAACGTCTTTTACGTCACCCGACAACACGCCACCTTGAACCGCAGCACCAATCGCAACCACTTCATCCACGTTAACTGAACGATTTGGCTCTTTACCAAAGAAGTCCTTAACGGCTTTTTGGATAGCTGGGATACGAGTCGAACCACCCACTAAAACAACTTCGTCGATTTCAGTGTTTTTCAAACCAGCATCTTTTAATGCTTGTCTGCATGGCTCAACCGATTTGTTAACTAAGTCTTCAACCATTTGTTCGAACTTAGCGCGAGTTAATTTCATCTGTAAATGCTTAGGACCTGATTGGTCCATAGTGATAAATGGAAGATTGATGTCTGTCTCTTGAGACGATGACAAATCGATCTTTGCTTTCTCTGCCGCTTCTTTCAAACGTTGAAGCGCCATTTTATCATTTTTCAAATCGATACCTTGATCTTTTTTGAATTCAACGATCATCCATTCAAGGATACGAATATCGAAGTTATCACCACCCAAATGCGTGTCACCGTTTGTTGAACGAACTTCAACAACACCGTCACCCACCTCAAGGATCGAGATATCGAATGTACCGCCCCCGAAATCGTAGATAGCAATTTTTTCATTTTTCTTTTTATCTAAACCATATGCTAATGCAGCCGCTGTTGGCTCGTTGATGATACGTTTAATATCTAAACCAGCGATACGACCCGCATCTTTAGTTGCTTGCCTTTGAGCATCGTTGAAATAGGCAGGAACTGTAACAACAGCTTCTGTTACTTCTTGGCCTAAATAATCTTCAGCTACTTTTTTAAGTTTAGCTAAAACCGCCGCACCAATTTCTTCTGGAGAAATGATTTTATCGCGAACTTTGAAACCAAGATCGTTTCCTTTTTCTACTACAGTGTAAGGAACGAGTTTAATTTCTTCTTGGATCTCTGAAAATCTGCGACCGATGAAACGTTTTGCTGAATAAATTGTATTTTCTGGATTTGTCACTGCCTGACGTTTAGCGATTTGACCGGCTAATCGTTCATTATCTTTAGTGTAGGCAACTACTGAGGGAGTTGTTCTAGCTCCTTCTTCGTTCACAAGAACTTTAGGCTCTCCGCCTTCCATAATTGCTACGACCGAGTTCGTTGTTCCTAAGTCTATACCAATAATTTTTCCCATAATTTTATCTCCCTTATGATGAATCAATCTCATAGTTCAAAATGAGGCTGAAATCAATTAGGTCAAGGTCAGCGGGGCAATTATTTTAACTCAAGGGACACCGACAATTATAACAGTTTGGACCACTCATAGATGAGCCTATAAATAGCTGAATTTATGTCTTCTTGAGAGATATCTGAGGTCTCGCCTTGGCGCCAC
This sequence comes from uncultured Bdellovibrio sp., assembly GCA_964498705.1. Classification (GTDB taxonomy): domain Bacteria; phylum Bdellovibrionota; class Bdellovibrionia; order Bdellovibrionales; family Bdellovibrionaceae; genus UBA2316. Next base: position 31,474 of record CAZCHT010000033.1, read on the forward strand.
TTCTGAAAGGCTAGTGTGTTCTTTATGCCTATTTTATACACAACAGTGCCTTCTGTAGTGCTTCCAAATGGAGTTAAAAACGTCTGCAGCTTGTTTTCAAAGAAGGTGACGCCGATGGTGTTAGCGGAAAGGATCTGAGCGCGGCCCGAGATGTCCTCGATGGCCATTTTTAATACGCTTAATTTTAGGGGCTTAAGATCCGTAAACCGAGAGCCAAAGTTCTCGTCGTTGTAGACCAAAAGCACCGAATTGCCGCGGTTTACTTCCGCTTGATTCAGCTCCCTAGGGTCGTCCGCCAGAATTTTCGCAAATTCTGAAGCCGGGACTAATACATTAGCTCGATCATCCATACTTATTTCTTTTTACCAAAAAAACCTGATTTAGGGTCCGTCTCATCTAGTTTGTAGATTTTTGCGATTTCCTTCAATAGTTTTTCTTCTTCGGCAGAGATTTTTTTAGGGTACTCGGCTTCTAAATGGAAAAACATATCACCACGACGTTGCGAACGTAATGATGGGAACCCGTGCCCGGCCAGTTTTACTTGAGAACCTGGCTGCGACGCTTTTGGGATTTCTAGTTTTTCTTCGGACGTCAGTGTCGATACATCAATTTGGCCACCCAATAAAATTTGTACGTACGGTACTTTCAAAATAGTATGCAAATCACTGCCGTGGCGTTCATATTTATCGTTTTCTTTTACACGAATCTCGACATACAGGTCGCCCGGAGATCCGCCACGGTAGCCACCTTCACCCTCACCAGAAATTCGTAACCGAGTTCCATTGTCTACGCCAGCTGGAATTGTGACTTGAATTTTTTTAGATTTTTCTGTGCGCCCTGCGCCTTTGCAGGAACGGCATGGTTTTTTGATAATTTGACCTTCACCACGACATTGAGGACAGGCCGTTTGCATCGAGAAAAAACCTTGTCGAGTTACGACTTGGCCTTGGCCACCGCACATCGAGCAGGTTTCAACTTGCGAGCCTTTTTCTGCGCCGGAACCATTACAGTCCTTGCAGTTTTCTTCGGTTTCAAATTCAATTTCTTTTTCTAATCCAGTGATGATGTCTTTAAGTGAAATTTCGCATAAGTAGCGAAGATCAGCGCCTTTGCGAGGCTCTGTGCGTGAACGGCTCGAGCGTTTTTGACCGCCGCCGCCAAACAAGTCGCCAAAGATGTCGCCGAAGCTCGAGAAAATATCGTCAGCGCTGTCAAAGCCACCTTGGAAACCGCGACCACCCTGTTTAAAAGCGGCATGGCCAAAGCGATCGTATTGTGCGCGTTTTTCAGAATTACTAAGAACATCATAGGCTTCAGCGGCTTCTTTGAATTTGTCTTCGGCCGCTTTGTCACCGGGATTACGATCGGGATGAAATTGCATAGCTAACTTGCGATACGCTTTTTTAATTGTATCGGCATCGGCATCACGGGCAACGCCCAATGTTTGGTAATAATCTTGCTGGCTAGACATGCAAACTCCTGTGAGACCAAACAATTATGTTTTTTTTATAACTTGTGTCAAGCAAGACGGTAGGAAATTTCCTAGAGTTATCGCTTATTTTGCCCGAATGACTTTAAAATACTCAATAGAATCTGGCGTATGCCAGTTTATTGTGCCTGAGATTTTCTTAACCATCTCTCCCTTGGGGTTAAAAATAAAACTCTCAGGCAATTTGTCGACTTTGAATTGGTCCATCAGCACTTTGGCATTTTCCTGAACGACATAAACCGGAGGCTTTTTGAAGCCCGGGAATGATTTCAAAAATGCGTTGATATCGTCTTTGTTCTGATCCCCAGAAACCGCGATGATCACTATATTTGGATCTTCTTTTACAAGAGATACCAGGGAGGGCACTTCTTCGATACAGGGAGTGCACCAGCTGGCCCAGAAATTAAAGATGATAACTTTGCCGGCAAAGGATTTAAGTTCAACTTTCTTGCCATCCAAACTGGTCAACTCCATTTCTGGAAGGACAAGCTTTTCGCTCGCAACTTTAACTTTTTCTGGTTCTTGTTTTTTAGAAATAAACACGTTGTAAATACCAACGAGGGCTAGGAAAACGCCGATGGTGATAACAAGAGCTTTGACGTGGGTTTTCATTTCGCTTCTCTCACTTTTTGATCTGTGACGTTCGGTTGAATATTGAAATTTTTAATTTTGTTATCTAATTTTTGTTTTAGTCGCGCGGCTGCATTGGCATCTTTAGTATCAGCTAGCAATTCCGCATAAATTTGTTCGGCCATTCGCCGATCTCCCGATTCATTATACAAACCACCCGATAAACTCATCACCCATCGAGGAGCGCCATACTTGCCGGCGCGATATAATAAATCTGCAGCTTTTGGTTTGTTTTTTTCCTCGATCATCGCCTGGTAAGCAGCCCGATATAAAATTGGCCAACTCTCCGGATAGGCTTCTACTGATTTATCAAACAAAACCGAGCCACCTTTAACATCTCCAATTGTGATTGCAACCAGCAAAGGTGCGTGCAAATACAGTTCATAAAACTTTTTATCCAAATCAAAAGCAACATTCATAATATGAAAATGCCAACTCGACGTTTTATCGGGACATAAATGCGCATCCGCGATAGTCAGCTGATTATAGGCATCCAGCTCTTGAAGGAATCGAACCCAAAAAAAATCGACAATCTGAGTTTCAAAACCAAATGTAAAATTTTTTGTGTATTCACTTACACAAATCAAAGCTGTTTCATATTTGCCTGACGTAAAAGATTTCAAGTTAACATTTAGGAAAAGAAGGGACGCCGCTAAAAGTGCAGACACA
>CAZCHT010000034.1:0-33275 GCA_964498705.1 uncultured Bdellovibrio sp.
TTCCAGAAAAACTAGCCAAAGCATTTCCTAATGATAAAATTCACTTGATTGATTCGCCGGGGAATGGCCTTCGAAACACAGAAACAAGCCCAATGAAAATCGAAGACTTCACACAGGACGTGCGGTTTCTAACGCGCCAATTAGACCATATTCAACTGATCGCTATTTCATTAGGCGGCATGATCTCCATGAACTGGTTATCTTCTTACCCCCAAGAAGTTGAAAATGCATTTATTATGAACACCTCGCTAGGGGACACTGGTCCGTTTTACAAGCGCCTGAACTTTATGAATTACCCACGAATTGCTAAGTCATTTTTGAAAGATGAAACGGTGGTCGAGAAAATGATTTTAGAATTAACCTGCAATAGTATTGATGTGCAGGAGGAATTATTGGATCACAATATCGAAATGGCGCGTAAGTACCCAATGAATCGTTTGAATTTTTTCAGGCAAATCGTGGCGGCCACGCAATCACGGTTTGATTCGCGACTTTTAAATTACAAAAATCTTCGTTTGCTTGTTTCGGCAAACGATCGATTGGTACACCCTCAGAATACCTTCAATTTAGGACACAAATTAGGAATTTCTCCCGTGGTTCATCCATGGGCCGGTCATGATTTGACGTTGGACGATCCTGATTTCGTGGTCGACTACATACGAAGTCAGTTGGACCCAGCCAAAGGGTAATTGACTAAGGATTAGGCATTCTTGTAAAAAGGGGGCAAAAGTGGACCTTTGTACAAGTATTTGACACGAAAAAATTACACCTCATTACGATTTAAGTCGAAAATTGGTCCTAATTCATTCAATTATTGACTGGAGTTTAAATTCCATTTTTACTTCCAACTGCTTGATATGAGAGAATAAAAAAGAATGATCCTAGACCACCCCGGGCGCTTAAAACTACTGCTGGTTTCCGTATTATTATGTCTAACATTTCAGGCAAATGCGTCGCTATATTCAAATCAATTTACTAAATTAGACTCTGTTTCTAAAGCGCCAGCATCGAATAATTTCTTCGGTGTGATTCGTTTTGAAAATATGGATTACTTAACGATGCTTCCAGACGAGGATAAGTTTAATCGTCAGCAATATTTGTCCGCGCGTTTAGGTTTGACGGGCTTAAGCTATGACACATTCTGGGGTTACGGAATGGACGTGCAGGCCGGCAAGTACAGTTACGGTGCTTCTAACTATTCTGTTCAAGAAATATTTTTGTTCTATCGCTTAGAATCCTTTTTTAAAATCTCACTTGGCCGTAAAAAAATAGAGTGGAGTGTTCTAGACAATTACTGGAAAACAAGTCTTTGGCAGCCTAAGTACGCGATCGATTATTTGCGCCCCGAAGAACAAGGCTTAACGGGAGCATTCTTTGAATACAAACGTTCTGATTTTCAATTTGTCGCTTTAACGACGCCGATTTTTATCCCTAACATGGGTGTTGATATTCGTGAAGAGGACGGGGAGCTGCGGGCGGACAGCCGATGGTTCCGCCAACCATCCAACAAATATGATTTCAATGGTCGCATCAAAACTATCACGTATAATCTATCTGTTCCTGAAACTCGTAACTTGGTTTCCAGACCGGGGGTTGGTTACAACGTTGCTTTAGGAGATCGATCTAAAGGTTTTTGGGCAAATCAAAGTTCGGGTTATAAACCAGTCAATGATTTGCTGTTAAAGCGTGAAGGTTATGCGCAAGCGGCTGGTAAAAGCGTAAAAGTGGTCGTTTCGCCGGATGTGACCTACCATTCTGTTTTATCGTTAGACGTCGGTTATTCATTCCAAAACTTTAAACTGATTTCTTCTTATATTGAAGACAATCCCAAATCAAAAATTCCAACTGACGAATGGATTGTTCAAAATTTAGAGCCAATGAAGGGTTATTCGGTAATGGTCGAAAATAATATCGACTACTCACTGATTCGCGATTTAAAAATTCAGCTAGGCTACTTACGAATTGATGGCGGAACAATCAGCGATATCAACGCGAGCTCGGAAAAAGATTCGTTCACATTATTTGACGAACGATTTTACTTTTACAATTCGCTTTTGTTTAAAACCGAAGGCAAATTATTCAAATTATTTAATCGCGACTTTACGACGAAGTTTTCATACTTACGCGATTTTAATCAAAAAGGTTCTTTTGTAAATACTGAGTTTCAATTTTATCCGGTCCAAAATTGGGCTGTTCTTGTTGGTGGTGATCTAATCTCTGTTGATGAAGAAAATGATTCTTCCGGTTTCTTGAATCAAAACCGTGCTAATGATCGTGTCTACGCGGGGGTTAGCTATGTTTTCTAGGATAATTTGGACTAGAACCGCAATTACGGCTATGACGATGCTAGCGCTATCGATGTCGATTTTATCATGCGGGTTAAAAATAGGCGAATCGCCACCGGCAGCAGCGATACCTGGCTACCATACGGATTCATGCTTTGACACGGCGACGACTAAATTTGGAGAGTTCTTTGCTGGGACGGCTAAAGATGAAGAGATCGAAGCGTCTTGGGATTGTTTCTCGACGATGATTAAGGATTTCAAATCTAAGGTTCGTTGTAAAATTAGGGACAAATGTTCCCCTGGTGAAATTGCTCAATTCGTAGAAGATAACTTTATGGACGAGAACGTCGGTGAAGTGAAACAGAAAGTTATCTCGGCTGAACTTCAAGCCCAGCTAATGAAAGTTAAAAAATTATTCTTAGGCGGGAATCTAGAGTACATAAATGGCGCCGAGTTAGATCGTCTTGCCGAGTTGCTTGGTAATTTAAAAGGTATTTCTAAAGACATCAATCCTTCGATGAAAGTTCTAACTTTGAACTGGGAAAATAAATTACGCTCCTCTGAAGTGAGTCTTTTCGATTTTGAAGCGGTAAATGAGAATTTAATTAAGATCGCACAACGTTTTGCGGGCTTAGTTAACAAAGACGACAATGTGTACCACTTTGATGATTTTGAAGGGTTAATTACTGAAATGAGTCGTTTTGTTGGCTCGAATTGGGCATGGGCTGGATCGGTTCATAATTACATGCCGATGATCAAGCAATTGAAGAAATCGATCAATGGTGGCGACCAAGAATCCTTGAAAGACAACGAATGGAATCTGTTCTTGTTATTGGGGTCACGTGCGTACATTCAGTTTCTTCGTTACTATTATTTCATCAAGGATCTAGAACCTGAGTTTACAAGTCTGCGTTTAGCTTATACGGCACGAACCATCGAAGAGACTTTCCAAATGCTCTACGATTTACTTAGCTATAAAGAATCGAATCAAGTCAGCAAATCAGAAATCGAAGATTTACTGAAAAGCTTCTCGAATATTTGGCCAGTATTAAAAACGTCTCCGGCATTGATCACAGAAGCGATGAAGATCAAGCAGGTACTGATTGGTGGTTCTGAAAAAGGTTTTGAAAAAGACGATTTTTTGCGTGCACAAAAGAAAGTGAACTTAATCAAACAAATCGTAGAGAAGTTTACTCCGTACTATCAATTTTACGGGTTAAGCTGGCATCCTGAACTGTTAAAACAAACGGAAGCGTTTGCCTATTTTGCTAAAGCAACAAAAAGCTTTGATGAAATGATCACAAAAATTAACGAAGAATTTAAATTCGAAAAGGGCTACGATTTCAAGAGTCTAATGAATTTAATGGCGGAAATAGAAAAACTCTATCCAAGTTCCAGCACTGACATGCCTTTGGGTAAACGAGTGGGACAGTATGCGTGTTTAGCTCAGTTGGGTAGCGATGTCCTTCTGGATAAGCAAGGCAATCAAACTAACAATGCATGTGAAATCATCGAGCTTTCTAGCTCCGACCTAACTAAGCTAGTGAAAAAGGGCGGACAAGTTCTAACTATATTATGGGACTACTATTATTTCATCAGTCGAACAAAAGTAGTTTTCAATGACCTTGAATGGCAGATGAAATTAAAAGATTTCGGATACAACGTTATTTCATTCTTGAAGTCGGCTATAGAAGAGAGAAAATCAAAACGTATTTCTAATTATGAAATTAAAGCGTTTGTTAACGAACTTTCAAATATAGATATCATTCCAAAGGCAATCAAGAAAACGACAATTGAATCATTGATTCAATTGTCTATTACAAAAATTTTAGTACCAGAAGAATTAAAAGGTAAAGTCGCTCGTTTTGATGGGTTTGAACCGTATCATATCGAACAATTGTACCGTGAAATTGATAATTACTTAGGTGTTAATATTTATATTCACCAAGCGTACGAGAACAGAATTAACCAAAAATATGATTACAAGTTCTTGTTAGGTCGGTTTAAGCGGTCTATAACGGATTCAACGAATCCAAATTTTAAACTTGGGATGACTGAGTTCGTTCGAAATTTTGAAACGAATTATCCTATGATTATAACGGCAGACAATCGCGTTTTCTTTAATCGTAATCTAAGCCCGATTTATGACAAACACACGTTAGAAGCGTACAACATGCATCGCTTTTTAGCGGGCTTGATACTGCGTGCGTATGCTAAGCGTAATGCAAATACGAAAGCAATCAGCAGCGTACTTTCCGATTGCGAAGTCAAAGCGATATTTTTAGAACTTAAACCTATACTGGTTGATCTGGATATTATTTCAGATAGCTCTGGTACCAGCTTTATTGATGCACGCTTCATCGAAGCAAACTTGTTCTTGCCTAAGTCAGACGGCAACGACACGGTCAGTTTTGGCGAGTTAGCTGAGTTCGTAAATTACATTTTATCTGGTTTCACAATTGATGATTTGGCTAAAGCGGGCATTGCTAAGGATTGCAAATCGACAACAGTAGGTACTGATGTTTTGGTGGACTTGGCGTGCTTACGCGGCTCTTATAAAAAGAATATGCCGACAGTGCTGAGTTCAATGCCTTCGTATGTTTCCTACAGCCAAAAAGAAAATCCGACGGACTGGGACAATGCATTTTTAAATAACTTGAAGGCTGCCGGTTACAAAGTCAGACAAGATGCAAAAATTTCTCTTTCAGAAGCCTCACTGTTGCCTCATATCTTGCAATATGGAGAGACGATCTTTATTAAATTTGATACGAATGGAGACGGAATTGTTGATAAAAAAGAAGGGATCAAGGCATTCCCATCTTTTGCATTTTTGTTGAAACGAGTCGCTCGGAAACAACTTGAAAATGGCGACATCAAAGAAAGTGATCTGGAAGCTATGTTCACATACATACTTAAGTATGGGAAAATTCCTGAATGTAACAAGCCGTTTGTCCTGCTTTGCCTGTTTGATCGTAGTGTGACAAACTGGCTAGACTGGAAATCTAATTACCGTAAAGACGACTACACTCTATCTGCGAATCGATCACAAGTTTCCAAAATTTTGGGTATCATTTCAGACATGGTTACCACCAGTCCTTCGGTCCAAGAAGACACCTGCAAGCCATGATTATCTAAGGTCTTAATAGGGCCTTCCGATATAGCTTGTAGGAGATTTTGTGTTATTTCCTACATTGGAATTTGCGATATTTTTTACAGTCGTTTTCTACCTTAGCTGGGAATTGGTATTTAACAATTCTTATCGCAAGCTATTTTTATTACTGGCTTCTTATTTTTTCTACGCCACTCTGGATTTTAGATTTTTGCCGATTCTTATTTTAAGCCCGTCGTTAAACTTCTTGTTCGGTCTATGGATCGGTATTGAAGAAAACCCGAAGACTAAGAAGTACATTTTAACTTTCACCATCGCTTTGAATCTGCTGTTGTTGGCAGTTTTTAAGTATTTTGATTTCTTTGCAGGTACAATTGTTGAGATTGTGACTCGGGTCGGGATTACGGCGTCTTGGCAAGACGACGTGTTTATGAACTTTGTTCTGCCGCTTGGGATTTCATTTTTTACCTTTCAAGGAATTTCTTATCTGGTAGATATTTATAGAAAAGAATTAACGTACAAAAATTCTTTGCTAGACGTATTGCTGTACATATCATTTTTCCCGCATTTAGTGGCTGGGCCGATTGTTAAAGCCAGCGAGTTTATTCCGCAATTAAAACAACCGCCTAAGACTACAGACATTCCCTTTCTGTTTTCAATCACACTCATCGTGCTTGGGTTGTTTAAGAAGACGGTAATCGCCAATTACCTTGGCGTTGATATCGTCGATCCTGTATTTGAGAATCCGAAAGCCTTTAGTTCGTTCGATATGGTTTTTGCCATATACTGCTATGCCGTTCAGATATTTTGCGATTTTAGTGCTTACACGGATATGGCGATCGGATTTGCTTATTTGCTTGGTTATCAGTTCCCGCTGAATTTCAATCAGCCGTACCGAGCGACTAGTTTAAAGGATTTTTGGAATCGTTGGCATATTTCCCTTAGCCGTTGGTTAAGAGATTATTTGTATATCCCAATGGGTGGCAATCGCGTTTCTGAAAAACGCACGTACCAAAACTTGCTGATTACGATGGGCCTTGGTGGATTGTGGCATGGGGCTTCGTGGAACTTCATCACATGGGGTCTGCTTCACGGAATTGGGTTAGCATTTGAAAAACGTTTTCATTGGGATTCAAAAGTGGACTCGTTGGGCAAAAGAATCCTTCGTGGATTTTTGGTTTTCAATTTCGTATGTTTTGCCTGGATTTTCTTTCGAGCCGAATCGTTTAATAAAAGCTTTGAGGTTCTAAGACAGATTTTCGATTTTTCAAAACCGGTCACTAAAATGACTCCATTTTATTTTGTTCTATTTCTATTGGGTATGAGTTTTCATTTTGTTAAACCACTACGCAGCTGGAATATCTCGGATCGTTTTCTTCAACTGCCGGCAATTGCCTACGCTTTTGTTTTTGCGGTGATGGTAACACTAATAACCGCGCTTATGCCTGAAGGTGTGGCGCCATTTATTTATTTTAGATTTTAGGATGACTAGGGAAGAATGAGTATAGAGAAAAGTTATAAAAGCATTTCTGAATCGTCTAAGATAATCAAGATGACCTTGGTTATCACTCTGCTTTTGAACCTATCGACTATTCATGAATGGTTACAACAAAAAGAAGCCAGTCCGGTGACGTCCTCGTTTTTAAAGCTGACAGAAGCTTTGAAAGAAATTGGTGACCAATTCTACCTGACGGCATTGCGTGAAAGTGTCAGAGCACGGTTCTTGCCCTATACAACCGGCGTCGCACAAGGAACTTCGATTGAACCCAAGCAAAACCCGTTGGTGCCAGATATGGATAGGAATGTCGCAGCGATTGAGCCCGGGGGCGAGGATTCTGAACTGGTGCAGGATGTTGATCTGGGAGAGTTATCCCTCATCGACGACCTGATCAGCGAGCCAACGTCTAAGGTGGCTGCTATCAAGCCCACGTTGCCCAATCCAACGCCGACGCCAGAGTTGGCAAATGCGCCGGGGACTCAGAAGAGTATCCTTATTATCGGTGATTCAATTTTAAAATCGGGACTGCAAGAACATTTTGAGCGTAACCTGGTTCAACGTGACGAGAACGTGACCATGGAGATTAAATCTAAATCCGGCACAGGGCTATCTAGACCTGATGTGTTTGACTGGGTTAACTACATTGATAAGCAAAAAGATAAATATGAAAAAACGCTTATTTTCCTAGGAACTAACGACGCGCAAAACTTGCTGATAGATAAAAAAGCGATCCCATTTGATTCTAAGGAATGGAGAGCTGAATATAGTTTAAGAGTCAGAAGATTGCTTCAGAAAGCCTGCAGCAAATCAAAACAGGTATACTGGGTCAGCTCGCTACGAATGCGGTCGGATAGCTTTGATGCAAAGATGCACTCTCTGCATGATGTCGTTCGTAAGGAAATCAAAACTCAATCATCGTGCGCGCAGTACATCCCTGTATTTCAATGGTTCACTAAAAAATCAAAATATACAGATACGTGGACAACAGAATCTAAAAAGAACGGAAAGAAGACTATCAAGCTTCGAGTCGCCGACGGAATTCATTTAACCTATTGGGGCGCCGATTTATTTTCACAGAAAATAATTGAGTCTATCTATGAGTAAACTAAAAGTTAATTTCATTGGTGATTCCCATACAGCGTTGACATTTGGACAAACAATTATTGAACGCATTTCTAATGACGTCGATTTGCATTTGATTGCGTTCAGCGGGATGCGCTTGCAGCATTTAACGCATTGGATGGATCAGAAGGCAGAATTAAAGATATTGAATTGTGAATTTAAGTTTCGTGCGTCGGTCGGCTTTAGTAAAAATCCAGAAGACATTGGGCTTGATTTTGATATGAACGATGCTGATGTATTGGTGATAGCGCTTGGAACAAATGATATCGTCAAATGCGCTGGTGCCAAGGCATCCTTCAAAGCCTATCTTGAAAGCTCTATAAAAGCGGAGCTTGAGAAAATCAAAGTTGAGAATGTGATTTTTGTCGAGCCGCCGCTATTGAGTATAGATAAGGATGCAAAGATCCGTTCGCCACTGTTAACTTTAATTAAAAGTTTTGATTTTAAAGTTATTCCTTGTGGCCAATTCAAAGCGGATCAAAGTGATGGCATTCACATGAGAAAAGAAATGGCTCAATATTTTGGGGATTCGGTAGCTAGAGATCTATTAAAACTGATTCTTCCACATCATTGATTCGACGGGAATAGCTTTTACTTCGTTGTATTTAGCTGATTTTTTTTCGTTGTACGGAGTTAGCAGCTCGCCATCGATTTCAAAGTAGATAATTTGTCCAACGGGCATACCAGGGTAAATGCGAACTGGCTTTTTCACAGAAATTTCAAGTGTCCAATGATTGCAAAAACCAACATCGCCTTTGCCAGCCGTTGCATGGATATCAATACCCAAACGACCAACAGATGACTTGCCTTCCAAGAAAGGAACATGTTTGTGAGTTTCTGTGTACTCTTGAGTGACACCTAAATAAAAATTTTCTGGAGTGAGAACATACCCTTCAGGTGGTATTTCGAAGGTTTCGATTTCGTTATGCTTTTTAGCGTCCAAAACGGAATCTTTATACACCGCTAGAGTTTTCCCTAAATGAACGTCATAACTATTACTGCCCAAACACTCACGACGAAAAGGCTCTACTTTAATAGAACCTTCATTCATACATTGAAGTATTTTTTGGTCAGTAAGAATCATTAATTACTTAGTTTCTCTGTGTACAGTGTGCTTTTGTAGATTTGGGTTGTACTTCTTAAGTTCCATACGTCCCGGAGTCTTTTGTTTGTTCTTAGTTGTAGTATAACGAGATACTGGTTTGCCAAGAGCGCGAGCTTCTGTGCATTCCAAAGTTACGATAATACGTCCTGATTTCTTAGCCATAAAAACCTCTTTAATTCAAAAATACAGCCTTTAGCTAGTAACAAATTCACTTGGGTTTAGCAACACGAAATGTAATAATCCTTTTCTGGGAGAGAAAAATGAATCTTTTAAGCACATTGATACTTTCTATTTTGTGGATTTTTCAGTCAACAGCTACGCCTTTAGGTTATTTCTCGGGCAGTCAGGTTAAGCCCGAATCACTAGCGACTCTTGTGAATCAGGTGAAACCAGGGACCGTCGTGATTATTGGGGAACCTCACAATAATAAGTTAGCTCAGCAAGGGCAGATTGAAGTGATGTCAGCACTTCGTAACGCTGGTTTTACGGTGTCCGTCGGAATGGAATTTTTTTCATACCCAATGCAGGCTAATTTAGATGCGTTTCGAGCGGGTCAGTTATCAGAAACCGATTTTCTGAAAGCCACGGCCTGGGGTGGTGACAAGTTTGAATTGTACAGAGACCAAGTCCTATTCCCATCATCCGCCGAGGGTGCGACGACCATTGCTATAAATGCTCCGCGTTATTTAACGACCAAGATTCGTCAGACAGGGTTTGCCAGTTTAACGGCAGACGAGACAGCGTTGTTGCCACCTAATTATCAAGGTGGGAATGCTAAATACCGCGAGCGATTTGCGATGGCAGCCGGTCCCCATTTAACGCCGCAGACATTTGACGGCTATTTTAATGCGCAAAGTGTTTGGGATGATACGATGGCTTGGCAGACGGCGCAGTTTTTAGCGAATAACCCTAAACATGTGTTTGTCATCGTTGTCGGTGAGTTCCATGTTCAGTACGGTGGTGGATTGCCGGATCGTCTGAAAGCACGAGGAATCACATCTATACTGACCTTAAGTCAAGTTGACCATAGTGTTTATTCTGATGAAGAATTAGAAGAAGAGATCATTCCACATTCCAAGTACGGCGTTCGCGCTGATTTTCTTTGGATCTTTTAGAGGAGCCCTATGTTTCCGAAGAGCACGCGAATATTGATTGTTGATGATATGGCGTCTATTCGCGATCTGGTTCGAAATCAATTGAAAGTAATGGGTTTCACCGAGATTATTGAATCCGAAGATGGCGTACTCGCATGGACGGTGCTTGAAAACCAATATGCGCAAGCCAATCCGATCGAGTTGGTAATTTCTGATTGGAACATGCCCAACATGAAGGGTTTGGATTTGTTAAAGAAAGTTCGCTCAAGCCAAGTGTTTGTTCAATTGCCATTTATTTTATTAACGTCCGAAGCAGAACGAGAGCAAGTTACAGAGGCCGTAATGGCCGGTGTGTCTCAGTATATCGTGAAGCCATTTTCTGGAAAAGTATTCGAAGAAAAATTAAAGACGGCATATCAGAAACATTTTAAGAAATAGAGAATATTAAAACATAGAGGCGACTATGCGGCCTTTGTATTTCCAGCAGCTTTTGAATCTGGAAATGGTAGTTGAAATACGAACTCAGTGTATTTGTTAACTTCGGTATCTATCTGAATTGTTCCACCCAGTTGATCCACTTCATATTTAACGGCATCTAATCCAACACCGCGACCACTCGTTTCCGTGACATTATCGCGAGTCGTGAACGCCGGGTTGAAGATATAAAGAATCACGTCACTATCTGACAGGTGAGAGTGCGGGATTTTTTTTTGAATCAATTTAGCACGGATGCGACTCGCGTTTACGCCCTGACCATCATCACGGTATTTGATCTGCAAGAATTTTTTATTTTTCTCAATGATTGAAAACTCGATGGTTAGTAATCCTTTTTGATCTTTACCAAAATTACTTCGGATCGTTGGCGATTCGATGCCGTGATCGACAGAGTTGCGAATGACGTGGATGAAGCTGTTAAAGAAGCTATCAAACACCTTCAGTGGAATCAGCGTGTTCTCGTTTTTTACAACTAGGGGATGAATCGCTTTTTCAAGTAACTGAGCTGTCTTTTCAATTACTATAGGAAACTGACTAACTAAGTTTTTAACTGGTTGAAAATATAACTTTTCTTCAAGGAAACTTCTAACGTCTTCAATTTTTTGCAGGCGAAGCATGCGCTGGATTTCAGATTGATTGAATACGACGTTTTCATCGTCATGAGTGTTGATCTCACCAAAGACATCTTTATAAAAAGCAGTGATTGACGCTGATTCAGATTCGATTTTCTGTTTTAAGTCTGTGATCGCCGCTTCGCTAGATGTGGTTGGCTCATTCGGTTGCATTTTCTCTTCGAGCTCGTGAGTGACTTCTTTTAACGTGTTATATGAGAATGTGGCCGCGCCGCCTTTGATTGTGTGTAAAATTCGCAAAATGGAATCACGATTGTGAGCAGGGTTAGCATTTAATAGGGTAAACTCTGCATTTAATGAGTGTAGCTGGTTTTTCGTTTCCAGCAAAAACATTCGCAGTTCTTTTTTGTTTTGGATCATTTTTAAAATAGATTGAACTTTCTCGCGATCTTGTTCGGCTTGATATTTGGCCACGACTAAATCCGTGACGTCAGAGCCGACACAAACAATTTTTTCAATTTTGCCATCTTCATTGCGAATAGGAAAGTAGTCGAGTGAAATTGATTTCAGATCGTGTGGGATGCTCTCTGGTCCAAGGGGCTTTAAATCATCAAATGGCAACATTTCGCTAAATACTGTAAATAACCAGTTTCTAAATCCGTCAACTTTGGCGGGTTTAATTTTTAAAACGTCCCAAATGTTGAGTCCACTGGGAGCCGCACCTAAAATATCTAAACAGGCTTTAGAATAGAGCGGAGCACACAGACCGTTAATGTCGAAAACAAAAAAAGCTTGGTTTAAACTGTCCAGCAATGCTTTCATAAGAACATTCAAATCTTGGATCTCGGCGGTCCTTTGGCGAACAATAGTTTCCAAGTCTTTCGAGTATAGTTCTAACTGATTGCGGGCGGCTTTGAGCTCTTCAATATACGATTCTTTTTGTTCCAGTTCCGCACGATATTTTTTTTGAAGTCTTTCTTCCAAAGTCACATCGCGAAAGAAAACGATAAATTCATTCACTTCTGGCAGAGGCGAGTAAGGTTGAATGGTAATTTGCGCTTTTCCATTTTCGTACGTGTCGGTATTGAATTTTAATTCTTTGTACGGCGTTGCCATCGTGATGGATGATAGCTGACTTAAATATTCAAAAGGTTCTTCGAATCGAATGGCCTGCGCCAGGGTTGTTTTGTTACGAGTTAATTTGCGGGAATTGATTCCGCATATAGTTGCCCCGGTCTCGTTACAATATAGGATCTGGCCCTCGGGATTTAGGACAAATACCGGTTCTAACAAAGAGTCGAAAAGTGAATAGCTCACTTAAATACGCCCTCATTTTTGTTGTGAATTAATTGGAATTCGCGAGCCTCGGTCCAATCAGAAATTCGGCCCGGATCAGCATCGATTTGACGAACGCGCCAATAGACTTTGCCAAGAGGTAACTTGGTTTTAATCAAGAATTTGCTTTCGCTTAATTTCTGACGAGTATGAATTTTTTTAAAGCCCTTATCGAAGGCGATTTCAAGCTCGAAATCTTTTTTATCCGTTGTTGAATCCCAATTTAACCAAATAAACGGCTCGATTTCTTTTTGCAAGAACACCGTCATTTTATTTTTTGGTTCAACTAGGACTGGTCTAGAGAGGCGTTTGATATAGCTGTAATTAGATGTCTGTACGTTTGAAGGCTCTGATTTTTGTTGTAAGCTGGAATCAGAGGCGATGACGCGGAAATGGTAGTCTCCGGTCTTCTTTGCATTGTAATTTAAACTAGTAGATTCCTGCTCTATCTTCTCGGATGACTTGAAATCACTGGATTCAGATACTTCAATAATATACTTGCTAGCCAGGTAAACGGGGCTCCAAGTTAATTTCATACTGGCTTCTGGTGCTTTGCTTTCTGGATTATCGCTGCGCATGACAACAGCTGGAATAGCACTTAGTTTTGGTGAATTAAATTTTGTTTGTAGTTCACCCACGTCACTAAAATCGCTAGAAGCACCTTCGCTCGTAATCGCGCGAACACGGTAGTAGTGTGGCCCATAGTTTTTAGGAACAAAATTAGCTTCCGTCGTTTTCGAAGGTATTTTAGCTGGCTTTGTGAATTTTGGGTCTTTGAATGACATCTCGATTTCGTATTTAGTCGCATGTGCGGATGGCTGCCATTTGACTGTGATAGGACTTATCGAAGATGGCGAGCGTGAGGCCGACGTGTTGAACGTTAGTTTTTTTGTTAGCAATATCGGCGGCACCGGCTTGATGATTTCTTTTGGATGAACAAAGACCTCAAACGTCCGAGTTTCACTCCAGTCAGTAACCAAGTCTTGTTTCTTTCCACGCGCCCGTACGAAGTAGTTACCCTTACCTAACATTTGATCAAGAGCATATGACTTAACTAGCTCTTTATCGTAAATAGGCTGGCTAAAATCTGCTGTCGTCGCTAACTGTACCTGGATGGTATCATAGATATTTGTCCACGATATTTTTACTGGTTCCCGATGAGCAGCTGTATCTCCTTTAACTTCGACATCAAATTTCATGCCTTCTGTAGGTTCGACGATTGTTAGTTTTTCTAGATACTGAACAGTAAACGTTCTTTCTGGTGCTGTCACAGTGCTTCCAGCACCATCCAGGCCCGATACTTTCCAGAAGTACACGCCAGCAGGCAAGTCTTTCACCAAAACTTTGGCTTTAATATTTGGCGTTGTTAACACCACTGTTTTAAATTCTTTATCTTTACTAACCGTTAATTCATTCTTTTCAGTTCCTTGGCTATGCCAATCTAAAAAGAAAGTTTTCTCGAATGGGCTTTGGTAGAAAACGGCTTGATTTTCTGTGTCCAAGGTAATCGAACCTGGAGCTGGTTTTTGCACCACGCCTGTTGGCTTAATAACCAATGTTTGTTCCGGAACTAACTCTTCTGTAATTGAATTTGCAGTCTGTTTAACAGATAACTTTCCTGAAAGAAGTTTGATTTTCGTCAAACCGAATTTTGGTCTCTTGATTTCCAATTTTGATGTACTCGATTCCTTTTTAAGGAGGATCTTTTGAGAACCAGCTTTAAGTTCTAATTTAGATGACTGTACGATCTCGGTTTGGATATTACCGTAACGCAAGTTTAACTCTAAATTTCCGTTTTTCGAAACAAGTGTAACTAGCGAGTTTTCATTCAAAAATATTTTAGAGCCGTCGACGAGATTGATTTGTGTTTGAGAGTGTTTGCCAGTGAAGACGCTATCACGTTCAAATACGACTTCAGATTTACGAGCTGTATTCCAGGTGAAGCTGTCACTGGCACGAAGTCGAACGTCATTTTCTGCTAAGTTTATAAAGCCGATTTTTGCATTTCTGGATTCACGATTTTGAAAAAGGAATGAATCGTCATATAAAAAATACGAGAAGACGCACATAATTGCGATTGCTAAAATCAAAATTGCTTTGTCGGTACGATTAAATTTCAATGGCATGACATTTCTCTATCGTCCGAATGTGAAGAATCATTACTACTAAAGGTCTAGAGATTCAAAAAATCCCATAGTGATACACCTCTATCTAGGTCCAGGTCAGCTGGACCTTTCCCATACTGAGCTTTTTATTAGTTATCTTTTGAGGTAGTTCCTTTTAAAATCAAAGGAGTGAAAAAAAGAACTTTCTCCTTAAAATACAAGATTTTATTATTATTAACAGTTATTCCCAGCATCGCGTTGTTTACATATGTAATGCTGGCGATGAATATCTTCACAAAAGATAAGATAGCTTATATCTACGATTCGTCCGGAAATTTGTCTCAAGCACTATCTCAGCAGTTGAGAGTATTAATTACGGGAGTGATTTCGAATAATAAGTCAGTCTTTCAAGAGTTTGTGACGACGAAAACATTCGGTAGCACGGCACTGTCTCATTTTGAAAATGAAAATGGTACCGATGCTATTTTGGCCTACGAAGTAGATGAGTCGACCAAACAGCTGACGTTTCTTTCAATGATGGCTAGAAACAAAGTCGATTACGATAGTTTAAAAAATAAAATAGATACGCAGTTAAAATATGAAGTTCAGTACGTTAAGGGAAATCAACGTATCCTTTATAACCTAGATCAAAACGACAAAATTTATTTTGTTGAAAAAACGACCCCTATCTCTGGAGCGAAAGCCATTTATTTCGTAGTCGTTATTAAGGCAGAAGAATTCTATGACACGTTTTCAACGAGTTCTGCTCAGCAACTTTTTTTAATCAATCAGTTTGGTCAAGTAGTTTTGGGACCTAACCAGGTTCCCGAAAAAGATATTGCAAAAGTATTTGACCTTAAATTCTTAAAAAATAAAAACAACCGATTTCAGCAAGGTGTAGAGGAAACTGTCGATATGGACAGGAAAGAGATGATCATTTCTTTCTCGGAAATTGGATTTGGAGACTCGTTCGTTCTGGCGGCTGTAAAAAAAGAATTAGCTTTGTCTGCACTTGATCAATTGTTGAAAAAGTCTGTTGTTTTCTTCGTGCTGCTGGTGGCTGTAATTGCGATTGTTTCTTTGTTTGCGTCTGGTTCGGTAACGAATGCGCTCACTCAGTTATTTGAGGCTACAGAAAAAGTAACTCAAGGAAAATTTGATATTCAAGTGAAAGTTAAATCTTCTGATGAAATTGGTGCGTTGGCGGACAACTTTAATTTGATGGCAAAAGAAGTTTCTCGGCTAGTAGCACAAACAGCGGAAAACGCACGTATGCAGAATGAATTGCAAACCGCAAAGACAGTGCAAGAGACTCTGTTCCCTGATGCCAACGCGCTATTGGAAAAAATTGCGATCTCGGGATTTTATGAGCCAGCCAGTGAGTGCGGTGGCGATTGGTGGCATTACTGCATGATCAATGGTCGTGTGTTTTTTTGGATTGGCGATGCGACTGGCCATGGAGCACCGTCCGCGTTGATTACCAGTGCAGCGAAATCGGCTGCTGCGATTATAGAGTCTTTGAATGTTGGGCCGGGTAGTGCAATGGAATACCTGAATCGCTGTATCTATGAAGTCTCACGTGGCCGCTTGATGATGACCTTCTTTATTGCGTGCTATGATCCGACCACTAAGAAATTGACTTATGCAAACGCGTCTCATGAATCTCCCTATTTGATTAAGAAAAAAACGGGTCCAATTAAGAAAAAAGATTTGATCCCGCTAAACGAAGTAAATAATCCCAGATTGGGACAGGGGCGTAGCACGAAGTATGATGAGACAACCGTCGACTTCGAATTTGAAGATTTTATTTTCTTCTACACAGACGGTGTTCCTGACGTTAGAAACGGTGCAGAGACGGCTTGGGGCGAGCGTGAGTTTCTTAAAACTATCGTTGAGACTCAGACGGATTTTCCTCCGGTAGATGTTTTTATTGAAAGATTTGTAAATAAAATGCAAACTTATAGAAGTGGATCGACCCTTGTGGATGATGTCACTTTCTTTGGAATTAAAAATTTAAATGGCTAGAGGAACTTATGTCCAAATTTGAGTTGAAGATAGATAAGAATGCAGATGCGGCTAAAATTACAATTGCCGGAATCATTGATGAAGATGTTGATTTTAACGAATTCAGTTTAAATGGTATTAACCAGATGGAATTCGATTTAAACAGCGTTAAAAGTATAAATTCATGTGGTATTCGAGAATGGATTAAATGGCTGGGAACTAACTCAAAAGCTAAGATGACTTACGTAAATTGTCCAAAAATCATTGTTGACCAAATCAATATGGTAGACGGTTTTCTACCTAAAAATGGTAAAGTCCTGTCATTTTACGTTCCCTATTATAATGATGATAGCGGCACAGAGAAAAACGTCTTATTTCGACACGGCACTGAGTTTACAGATACTACAGTAACGCCTCCAGAGAAGGTTGTAGACGAAACAGGTAACTCCATGGAAATGGATGTTATCGAAACTAAATATTTCAAGTTTTTGGGTAAAAAGTAGACTGAGGCGGCCTGGCCTCTGGTCCAGTTGGGATATAGAATTCTTTTCAATGTTCTTTCTATTGCAACATAATGCCTGTTTTGGCCTTAAAATTCTAAAGTTTAAGGTTTCAAAGACCGAGCAAGTAATGTGGCAAAAAATAAGATTTTAATTTTAGAAGATGATAAAACTCTAAGCCAATCTTTACAGGAAGCGCTAGAGAAGCGCGGTTTTGAGGTCGTGGCTGCTGTAAATTCTGAAGAAGCCAATGCTTTGCTTAACCAACATAAAATTGAATATATTTTTGCGGATTGTTTACTGCCAGGAGTCTCTGGCGATGAGTTCGTAATTAAGCTTAAAAAAGAGAAAGCAGACAAGAAATTCAAAGTCATTTTGATGTCTGGTATCTATACGGACAAGTCCACGATCCAAGATTTGTTGAAGCGAACTCAAGCAACGGCATTTTTGAAAAAGCCATTTGATTTGGATCAAATTTTTAATATAGTAAAAGAAAAAGAAGAAGTTACAAAAAAAGAAACGCCTAGGAAAATGTTATATCAAATTTTTTCTAAGGATATGGTTTCTACACGTGAAAAACGTAAATTGATCGAAAGCATCGAAGAAATTCCAGCTTACGATTTGCCGTTTATCTATAGTTTGTTAACCGAAACAAAAAGTTCGGGTTACTTAAACATCTATTTTAATGATGGCAGTGTTTCTGGAATAGCGTTTTCGAATGGGTGTATCGTGGCCGTTGATGTAGAGGATAAATCTACCTACATCGGAGAGCTATTAATCCAAAGCGGATACGTAAGTCCAACCGATATTCAAAAAGCATTGCAATCTAAAAACAATCAGCGATTAGGCCAGCGCCTGATTTCATCTAATTTGATGAGTCCTCACGCTTTGGATTTAACAATGATTGAGCAAATGAACGTGCGTTTATCAAAAACAATTTCTGAAAAGACGGTGAAGCTGAATTTTTCTGCCAGCGAAGTAGAATTAACTCAGCCAAATATCGATTCTGAACTATTATTGAATTATCTGCATGATTGGATTGCTTCAAAGTTGCCAGCCAATTGGTTAAAAAACCTATACGTTATGTGGGCCGGGCACCAAATTATTCCTAATGCGCAGTTAAAACAAGATCATCCGTGTATGCAAATGAGTTTAATTCAAAGCCTTGACGGTCTTTTGGATAAGCTAAGCAAGAAAACAACACTAAGTGAATTGCTAAGCGTTCCCGATTACAACCAAGCGGCGCTTTACAAAGCTTTACATTTCTTAGTGACCAAAGGATTGATCTATTTTTCACGAAATGTTTCATTTGATAATGTAGATGAACATTTTGAATATTTAACTAAGCTTAAATCTCAAATCGAAAATAAGCCGGATTATGATATGTTAGAAGCACTGGGTTTAACTCAGTACAATGATTCTGAATCGGCAGCGAGTGAAATCGAAACTCTTCTTGGTCGAGAGCCAATGAAGAAAGAAGAGAAAAATTTTGGCGTTTGGTATGAGCTCTATAATAAGATCTCTACGGCAATCAATTCATTGAATCCAGAAGCTAAAATTCAGTTGAAAAAAGCCAGCGAGAAAAATGAAGCTGAAAACAGAATTAAAGCGAGTCAGCTATTAGATGAATCTAAAAAAGAATTAATGCTGAGTCAATTTCAGTCGGCTTTGGTTAAGTTGAAAGAAGCTGGCAAGTTATCAAGCACGTTATTTCAGTACAATGTTTATATTGCCTGGGCTCGGCTTGGTATGAACATGCAGAAGAAAGATAAAGCCGTAATCAAGGAAATCGAATTTGATTTAATGCAGATTCCAGCTGATGAGCGCTACGACTATTTATTTCCGTACGTGATGGGTTTGTATTACAAGGCGACTAACGATTATTTAAATGCTAAAAAATCATTTGATAAGGCTCTGGCTATGGACAATACGTTCTTAGCTGCTAAGCGTGAGTTGAGCTTGATTGAGCAAATGATGAAGAAAACACGTAAGAACGACAATCTGTTTACTATGGATTTGAAGGATGTTGTTACCGTGTTATTCAAGAAAAAGTAAATTCGCAGGGAGCGCGGTAACCGTTTTCGTTCAGTTTTCCGTTTTATCTTTGGTGGGGTTTTCCGCTTGATGAGATTCCATAACCTCTTTAGCCTTTTTTCCTGTGATTCCTAGCCATTCTGGTAAGAATACTGCGACCGCAATGAATACTGCTGTTATCAGAATAAAAAATATACCTAAACCTACGATGACTTCCATTCGTTTACCTTATCTTAAATGAATGAAATGGACAAGGTTACTAATCTCAGTTATGCGTTAATATATGGGTTACAATCCTAAGGACCATTTTTTTAAAAAGGCTAAGTCGGAAGACTATTTGGCTCGTTCTGTTTATAAACTTCAAGAGATTGATGAAAAGCACAAACTTATTCGTAAAAACGATATCATTGTAGATTTGGGCGCCTCTCCGGGGTCATGGTCGCAATATTGTTTAAAGAAATTAGGGCAAGACGGTCGATTGATTGGGATTGATTTGACCGATATTACGGCGATTAAAGACCCACGCTATACATTTTACCATGAAGATATATTCCGAATGAATTGGCCCGAAGAGTTGGCGAAACTTGATGTTCAAAAAGTGGATGTTGTATTATCTGACATGGCACCAAAGACCACTGGGATCAGATTGACGGACCAGATGCGATCGCTTGAACTCTGCGAGATGGCCCTCCAGTTTTCTTCAAGCTACTTATGCAAAGGCGGTAGTTTTGTGTGTAAGCTATTTCATAGTGATCAATTTAAAGAGTTTCAAACGACAATGAAAAAGCAGTTTAAGCGCGTTGAAGTGATGAAACCGGAATCCACTCGAAAAATCAGTAAAGAAATTTTTCTAATAGGTCTAGACCGTATTTGAGGTTTTATGAAAACGATTGCATTGTTTTGTGGCGCGCGATCAGGAACACCTGAGCATGCTAAAACCGCCAAAGAGTTTATTAATTGGATGAAAAATTCTAATTATAACTTGGTTTATGGCGGCGGCAGCACCGGCATCATGGGTGCAGTTTCCAACGCCCTTATTAAAAATGGTAATAAAGTTATCGGCGTCATTCCCCATTTTCTATATGATTGGGAAGTCGGTAACGATGATTGCACTGAATTGATTAAAGTTATATCGATGCACGAGCGAAAGAAAATCATGTTTGATCGCGCCGATGCATTTGTTGTCCTTCCGGGTGGATTCGGAACACTGGATGAGATCTGCGAAATGATCACTTGGAAACAACTAAAAACTCATTCTAAACCAATCGCCTTTTTGAATTCTTCTGGTTACTTTGACAAATTTTTTGAATTTATCGAATATGGGGTTGAGGCAGAGTACATCTCGGGCGGAGATCTGACTCGCATTCAAAAATTAACGGATATGGATCAATTCAGTTGGGATTTGGTATGAAACGACTAGAGAAGGGTGAGAGAAGAGCCGTATTAAGCTGGGGTTTTTACGATTGGGCCAACAGCGCTTTTTCAACCACGATCATGGCTGGATTTTTTCCGGTTTTTTTCAAACACTTTTGGAGCCAAGGGTTTTCGGCTGTTGAAACAACTGCTAAGCTTGCTACGACCGTCAGTGTGTCTAGTTTTTTAATAGCTCTGGTATCGCCAACAATTGGTGCGGTGGCAGATCATAAAGGGCAAAAAAAAGGCTTTTTGATTTTATTCATGATGATCGGTGTCTTTGGCTCAGCGGCATTGGCCTATATACCGGCTGGAGAATGGTTTACTGCGGCGATTGTTTATGGCGTTGGAATGATGGCGTTTAATATTAGCTGCGTATTTTACGATGCACTTTTGCCGGTCGTTGCTCGCAAGGAAAACTTAGACTATGCATCTTCACTCGGATACTCGCTGGGCTATTTAGGCGGCGGGATCTTGTTTGCTTTGAATGTCGTGATGTATTTAAAGCCAGACATGTTTGGATTTACGAGTGGCGCAAGTGCCGTTCAGTTTTCATTTTTAAGCGTAGCCGTTTGGTGGTTCGTATTCTCTTTGCCATTGATGTTGTTTGTAAAAGAACCCCCTTTATTAACTACAAAGAAAGAAAGCTGGGCGACGTTAACTAAGACCGCATTGCTAGCTATCAAAGAAACATTTATTGAAATTCGTAAAGATAAGAACCTATTCACATTCATGTTGGCATTTTGGCTTTATATCGATGGGGTTTATACGTTGATTACAATGGCTGTTGATTATGGAATCTCTTTAAATTTCGAATCCAAGGATCTGATAGCGGCATTACTAATTACTCAGTTTGTGGGTTTTCCGGCAACGTACGTCTATGGGATTATCTCGAAAAAATGGGGCTGCCGAAAACCAATACTATCGTGTATCGTCGTGTACGGATTAACGGTAGTTTTAGCGTCGCAAATGAAAACCCCTCTTCATTTCTACATGTTGGCCGGAGTTATTGGTTTAGTTCAAGGTGGTGTTCAGTCTTTAAGCCGATCACTATTTGCTAAGATGATTTCTGTAGAGAAAAGCGGCGAGTATTTTGGTTTTATGAATTTAATTGGAAAGTTTGCTTCCGTGTTAGGGCCAGCGATTGTCGCCTTGACGGTGATTGTAGTTAGAAAATCAGAATACGGCTTGATGGGTTTGTTAATTCTATTCGTAGCCGGCGGGTACTTACTGATGAAAGTAAAAGAACCCGCTTAGGACGTTGGACTTAGAACAGATAGTTTAAACCAAGATTTAAATTCACTTGGGTACTTTTCAAAGTATCCAAGTTAGACATCGAAATATTTTGAGCCGACACTCCGTAGTTGAAATATAATGAATTCGTCAGCTCGAGATACAATTTGTAATCAGCCAAGATCAGACTTTTAAGTTCAACGTCATTTGATTTTGAACCCATGTAGTAATCAAAGTTCCATCCATACCAATCAGCAAATTGCTTAATGAACGCCCATTGGAACGTTGTTTTTTGACCGATACCGACACCAACTGACGAAAAAGATAAATTACCTAAGGCCATCGAGCGCATATGAACAGAGCCATAAAATGAAGGGTCGACAAAGTTCAAACCAGATTTAAATCGGTGCCAATAAGTGAACTCAGTCGCCGACCATTTATCGACAGTGTCTGTTTTCGTTAGCGCTTGATCAAGGCTTACACCTAATCCAGATCGTTTATTGTTAAACCAGTAATTTAATCCAAAGTTAGCAAAACTTAATTTCTCTGCCGTAAAGTAACTTGTGCCCAATTGGACATCAAAGGCCGGAGCGCGATAGATGGATTGGTAAATCGCAAATTCATTCGCATCTTTTTTAAGATAAAGTACACGTTTGCTGTCTTTACCTTTTTCTAGATCAGTCACTGACCATTCGATTTTCTGTCCGACTTTAGCGACTTTAGAATTGGGATCTTTTGACGAGACTGTAATTCCCTTAGGAGGTTCTAATGACATCTTTCCAGATGACGAGTACGTCGATGCAATTAAATCACTCGATTGCGTTCGCAGGCTTTCTGTGGGAAGAGCGCCGCGAACAAAAAATTCTTGTCGAAACGGAATACTGCCTTCGCCTTGGATGTAAAATACAGGAAAGTCTGCCGGTAATTTTATCTGCCATAATGAATCACTTAAAATCGTGACGTCTTTTTCGCTGACTGGCCGCGAACCTAAGCCTGTCAGTGTAAGCGATTTACCATCATCGGAAATAATGATGTCTTTGAAATCGACAGGCCGAAGACGCGTTTCTATTTCAAGTCGAGCACCCGATTCGCTTTGGCCAAGGAAGTTAATGCTTTCTGTGATGTCATTTAAAAATATGATGCCTTGTTCGCCCACTTCCGCGTTGTTCACTAGGATTTGAGCTTTCTTTTTATTTTCAGAACGCATTTTGATAGTTGGTTTGCCATCTTTAGACGATAAATAGAGTTCGACCGAGCATAAATCTATGCGTGTATTTTCTTCCGTACGTTGAAGGCAGAATTTGAAGAAGGGAAGGTATTTAACTTCCTCGATCAGTTCCGTTTCGATCACTGTTTTAAAAATAGCTTTATCTTTTCTGAGTAAGCTGTCCGATTCCGATTTTTCGCCGACCTTAACGTCTTTGACAAGTTCAATGTCCTCTTTTTTGATCGTGTAGTTTTTGATCGCTTTACCGTAGTTGTTAAAAACAACAAGTTCAGCGTGTTCAAATAAACCCGCAGGCCAGTTGAACGTGAACGAGTATTGTCCGCGTTCTTGGGACATCGCTAATGACAAATTGTTCGAATCAATAACGATATCACCAATTTTAATGGTCGATGCGTTTAGTAAATTGTATTCGAACTTTTGTGGTAAAATTTGAAGATTGTTTTTTTCTGGTAAGAAATAAACAGGATCTTTTGCGAATGCGGGAATTGTAAATAAAGAAACGCCAATCAGTATAAAATTTATGATATTATTTTGCATACGTCTTCGTAGGATTTGCCTTTCACAATACTTTTAATAACTTGGATCGATTTGGTTATCTTTGCCAAAAAATCACCATCACTGGCGATCGTGATTCGACGAGTATGACCGTTCCACGCCATTTTAATTTTTTCGTTGAGTAACAATGCTTCAGTATGAGTCTCGGTGCGAATAGGATTTGATAAGTCATAGTTTTCATTTGATGCCGTATCCAAATGCATAACCCAATCGTAACGAGCTAATTCTTCTGATTTAGTCGAACGTATATTTTTGAAGAAATCGTCTTCATCATTAGGCCAGTAGGCGATGCTATCTAACGATCCGCGATCAAATACCAAAATTGATTTTTCTGATTCACCAATGGCAATCGCTTCTAGTTCTCGCTGGGTATAGTAAATTGCTCTTTGAGTTGAGATTCGAGCCAGGGTCGATTTCTTACGCGGGAATCCGCCGCTGTACAGAATACTGGCGGCTTCGGGAACCACCTTAATTTGTGAACCGAATTCTTTCTTTAGAGTTTCAATTAGAGTAGTTTTTCCACCAGATGGGCCACCCGTGATGGCCACTTTAATTTTATCCATGGAATTATCTTAGAACCCAATAAATCAATTAGCAATAGGATCTAGTGATAATATTTCGCAACCGCATCGTGACCAATCCAACGAGCCGAAGAGGCCGGTTTTAGACTATCATTCAACATCAAACGACCGCATGATTTAAACACGACTTCACTAAGTACGCTGGTGATTAATTGTTTAGGGGTTTCATGTAACTCAAATACATCATCGGAGCATTTAAGCATGACTTCCATCTGCGATCGCGTCGATTGCATTGGCCAGCGAGCAAACTCGCGATTCATCGAGATGATTTCTGGTTCCGCATAATATTTTTTCATAACTTGAAATACATCTTCAAGTGTTTTGCCCGCTTTGAGTAAAGCTTGGCACTGTGATCGGACCTGTTTTGCGGCCGTCGGGTTTTCAGAATCCAGCATATGGATTAGTGGATACAAAGAAACCTCGACACCTTGAAAAATAGAGCTCGAGTTAGTTAGGATTTCGGGGCAGTTGTATACACACGATGCAATACCTTGGTTAAAAAATGTTTTAGAAATTTCTTCTAATTTCATTTTTGCCCAGCCTTGCAAATAAGGCGTGTACGTTTGCCATGTCAATTTGCCGTCAATCAGAATTTCCGTTCCATGGTACCCATAGGCCAGATAGGAAACATGACCACCGGCCTGTTTTACTTTTTCGCGAAAATGAGCAGTGCCTTCGATAAAGTGACGATATGTTTCTGCCGTAACTTCGATGAAATTCATCTGACACAAGCGACCTAAATCACTTGTCCAAAATTTTTCTGATTCTAAATAACGATCGCCCGTGCCTTTAAAAACACGGTTCATTAATGGCATGATGATTTTTGCGCGTGGTACGCCGCCAGCCATTAAATGCGCTAATAAAAAATTACGTCCAGGAACGATATGTTTTTCTAATTCAACTACATACTGAGCCAGTTGTTTTTTGAATCGAACGACGCCGTTTTTGCGGCATTCTTCAATCGCGCTAAAATCTAGTTTGGCGTCTTCCCATTGGCTGAGTTTGATGTCTTTAAGCATATCGACAGGACTGACGCCTTTTGACGTTTTGTCCATGTCGAAACCAGCTTCAAGAGGCACGTTGATGATGGGCCCATCAACAGCTGCGAGTTCTTCGGCGTTGAGCGGGCGTAGTTCGTCCTTTTCACGACGTCCGACGGTGCCTTTGATGACGTGCATTTGATGTTTTTCGGCTTCTTCTACAAGGCCATTGGCGTAGCCGCGCTGGAAGAGTTCACCGAACAAAACTAAAGCATCATTTTTTTTCCAAGTGTTTTCACTATCAAGTTTTCTAAGTGGGTTTAAAGGCGTCATGCAACTCCTTACATTTTTATTAGCTATCGATCGGCATCAACCAGTTGTGACGATCAGGGATTTCTCCGTACTGAATCTGACAAATTTCTTCATACAGTTTGTTCGACAATGTATCCGAACCTGAATTCAATTTGAACGTGTGATCTTTGTACTGTAATTCACCGACAGGTGTAATCACCGCGGCTGTACCGGTACCAAACATTTCTAAAAATTCACCACGAGCATAACGTTCTGTCAGTTCTGTCATCGTAATTTTTCGTTCTGTGATCGGCATTTTCCATTCTCTTAAAATCGTCAAAGCACACTCGCGAACGCCCCCCGCTAATATCGATCCGTTCAGGGCGGGTGTAACGATTTCATTTTTGAAAACGAAGAATACGTTCATCGTGCCGACTTCTTCAATTTGATCTTTAGTGACGGCATCTAACCATAAAACTTGGTCGTATCCGCGTTTTTTCTGTTCGGCAGCGGCGGATAAAGAGCTAGCGTAATTGGCAGCGGCCTTAACGGCGCCAAGACCGCCGGGAGCTGCACGAATTTGTTCTGTTTCTACCCAAATACGAACGGCTTTGCTGTCGTTCGAATAGTAAGATCCAACAGGTGATAGTAATGTAAAGAATAAATATTTTTCGCTGGGGCGCACGCCAAGGAAACCCTCGGTGCCCACAAGAGTAGGGCGAATGTACAAAGCAGAACCACGTTCGCTAGGTACCCAGTCGCGCTCAACATTTACGATCTCTTTCATGGTTTGAACGAAAAGATCTTTTGGAACCGCTTGCATGGAAAGTCGTTTCGTCCCGAAGGCCATACGAGCCGCATTGAATTCAGGTCTAAAAATTACGATTTTTCCACTTTTTTGACGAAATGCCTTTAAGCCTTCAAATAAGGCTTGGCCGTAATGATACACGCAGGCCGCAGGATCCATACTTAAATTTGAATAGGGGATAATTCGATGATTCTTCCACTCTCCCTCAGAATAGTCCGATGCAGCGATGTGATCGGTGAAGTATTTGCCAAATCCCAGTACCGTGTTCGGAGCCGGTTTTGGCAAGGGTTTGCTGGTTTTAGTGATTGCGAATTGATTAGTCCCAGTACTCATATATCCCTCAATGTGGACTAAATCTGACATACTCAATATATTATTGCAAATAAAACAATAAACCTTTAATAATTTTCAGTAATTACCATGAAAACAACAACGGAAAATATTAAAACCTATTTAAAATTCACTCATCAAGTCCTAGGGGTTTCACATATTTTCAGATCTGCTGCCAAAGAGGCAGAGTCCGAGCTAGATACACAGAAAAAGAAGATTTTTAATTTTTATTTTTGGCCTGAAAATAAAGCATGGTCGGAGTTTTCATTTGATAATCAATCGAATGATTTAAAAAATCGATTTCAAAACGTATTTGTGTTCTTTAGCGATGACGCTGATTTTGAAACACGTATGCGCACACAATCAGAAATGCTTTCTAAAATGAATCAAGCGCTAGGTGGGCATGATCATAATGTATTGTTGGCGTGGCTATCACCCAATGCAGAACGTGATTTTTTTGAGAAAGCGGTTCATTGGACGTCGCCATTTAAAATTGTTTTCTTTCGTAATGAGATCACTGCTAAAGAGACTATTTACACATCAGGACGCCATAAGGTTTTAGAAACGTTATCGCCGCTCGTTGATCCTAACGATCAGCAGCGTAAACGGATTGTCTGGAATGACTTTAAACGCCTGCTGGCGATTTCTTAGCGGGCGCGTCCCGACTAGGCTGGACCGACCTTTTTCCTAATTTACTCAACTAGACTGGATCGAGATCAAGGCCAGCTCTAGGCTTATTGAGTGCGCTTAAAAAATCATCATATTGTTTCTTTTTTACTTTGTTTTTCATTTGCGGGATTGGCTGTTGAGGCCGTGACTGGGCCAAATGTCGTATCCGTTGCAACTAAAGCGAAGGGGATAGATAGTTCTTGGGTGCGTATTCGTATATTTGAAAAATTGAAGCAGGTGTCTATTCGCGGTGAGCAGATTGAAGTCGTGAGCAAAGCCGAATCGTTTCGCAACGTCGCTATCGCACCATTGTCGCAAAAAAAGTTAACCATAGAGCTGAAACGCAATTGGAACCAAAGCGTTTTGTTTTTGCAAAAGGACAACGGCGCGCCATCGATGCAAATGACGTCGTTGTTTATCAAGGGCAACGATCTAAAAATTGGCGCGCAGTCTATCAATAACTTTATTCAGGTGTACAAGCGTAATGATAGTTTTGATGTGATTGCCTATGTGAACTTACGCGACTATTTAAAAGGTGTCGTATCGTCCGAGATGCCGGCAAATTGGCCAAATGAAACTCTAAAAGCACAAATCGTGGCTGCCAGGTCATATGCCTTGTTTATGTCAGAGAAACGAAAAAATCAGGTTTTTGATGTTGAATCTTCAATTAAAGATCAAGTCTATCGACACACTGATGACCAGCGTTTAGAGCCGCTATTAGATGATACTGCTAACATGGTGTTATTTGATGAAAACAGAAATTTGTTTAAGGCTTATTATCATTCGGAATGTGGAGGACAGACTTCGTCGGCCAAGAAAGTTTTTGGCGATTCCCAGTCAGATGTGGAAGTGCGTGATCCCTATTGTCAGGGCCGCACGTGGCGAATGGAAATTCCAAAGCGCGAGATCGAGAAATATTTTGGACCTTTTAAGCAAATAGTGAGCGCGTTTGATCCTATCAGGCGGGCGTATGCGGTGGACGTGCAGCGAGCGGACTCGTCCCTTGAAGCCATTGATGCGCAGAAACTGCGAATGCACGTCGGATCCACACGTATGAAGAGCACGTGGTTTGAGTCTCGCATTCATGGGGATAAAATTGAATTTGTCGGCAAGGGCTATGGTCACGGTGTTGGGCTATGTCAATGGGGCAGTCGTCAGATGGGCGTAATGAAGAAGAATTATAAAGAAATCCTGTCGTTTTACTACCCGAAAGCAAAAATCGTATCGCTTAATTAGTTTAAAGCGAGGACGTTCAAACTAAACTTTCAAGAAAATGCGTAGTGTGAAAAACAAAACTACGAATAGTACAAATACTTGATAGCGATTGATCGAATTAATTTCCATTTCTAACGGCCTCTTTCTTCTTAGATGAATATCTAGCTAAATGTTTAACTAAAATCTAAAACTAAACTTATTGTTTTTATTGGGTAGGAGCTATAAAACAAAAGATAGTTTTCAAACTCGACGTCAGTCAAGAGTTTTATAAAAACTTTATCAAGAGGTTTTCATCCGATGATCAAAAAAACAAATTCAAAAAGCAGTAAAAAAATAGACAAGGTGGCAAGCAAGCCAGTCGCTATGATCACGGGAGCGAGCTCGGGAATTGGCTTGGCGACGGCACGTCGGCTGGCTAAAGATGGATTTTCGTTAGTTCTAGTGGCCCGACGTTTGGACGTTCTAAAACAGGTGAAATCCAATATAGAAAAGGATTTCAGCGGTTGCTCGGTGACTGCCGTCAAGCTAGATGTCGCCGATTCGAAGGCGGTTCAAAAATGGCAAAAAGAAAATGCTGATTTGATTTCGATGGTCGATGTTTTGATCAACAACGCCGGCATGGCCAAGGGTACAGACAAGATCCAGGATCTAAAATGGGATGACGCTGAAATCATGATCGACGTGAATGTAAAAGGTTTGCTGTCATTTGCGCTGCCTATTGTTAAAGCGATGGCTGGCAAAAAATCAGGACATGTTGTGAATTTGGGTTCAGTGGCTGGTCGCTGGGTCTATCCAGGCGGCTCGGTATACTGCGCCACTAAGTTTGCGGTTCGCGCACTGAGCGAAGCTATGCGGCAAGATCTGCATGGCTGTAATGTTCGCGTCACTAATATTGAACCCGGCATGGTGAACACAGAATTTTCCACTGTAAGACTTGGCAATAAAAATTTAGCTGATAAGGTGTATGACAAAATGACGCCGCTATCGGGTGACGATATTGCGGAATCGATCAGCTGGTGTTTGAATCAGCCGAAGCACGTCAACGTGCAGGAGCTAGTGATCTACCCCACCGATCAAGCGCACGTGGGCATGGTACATAGAAATTAGATTTGAAATGTTTAAGGAGATTTTATGAAAAAGACTTTGGCAGAAATTAAGGCAGATAAAGAATTCCGAACAGAAAAGGACACCATGGGGGATGTAAAAGTTCCAGCCAGTGCCTTGTGGGGAGCTCAAACTCAGCGCTCTATTGAAAACTTTAAAATCGGCGGCGATCGTTTTCCTCGCGAAATGATCAAGGCTATGGGCTTGCTCAAAAAAACGGCAGCCATGGCCAATCAGAAATTGGGATTGTTAGATTCTAAGAAAACGGACCTTATTGTAAAATCATGTGACGAAGTAATTAAAGGTGAATGGGACGACCATTTCCCATTGGTTGTGTGGCAAACAGGATCGGGCACACAATCGAACATGAATGCGAATGAAGTGATCGCGAATCGTTCTATGCAGATGCTGGGTTTAACACTGCCTTCAAAAGACGTTCATCCCAATGATGATGTCAATAAAGGTCAATCATCTAATGACACATTCCCTACAGCCATGCATATCGCTGTGGCCGATCAAATCCACACGCGTTTGTTGCCAGCTATGGAATCCTTTCATGTGTCGATGGTGAAAAAACAGAATGAATTTCAGAAAATCGTAAAAATTGGCCGCACTCATTTAATGGATGCAACGCCGTTAACATTGGGCCAAGAGTTCTCTGGTTACGCGACTCAAATTAAACACGGTATCGTGCGCGTGAAAAACACATTGCCTCATTTGCATGAACTTGCCATTGGCGGAACCGCAGTGGGTACGGGTTTGAACGCGCATAAAGATTTTTCGCAAACAGTGTCTCAATTCTTAGCTAAAGAAACGGGAATTCCGTTTGTTTCTGCGGAAAACAAATTCGAAGCGCTAGCTACTCACGATGCTTTAGTTGAAGTCAGCGGTGCTTTGAAAACACTTGCGGTGTCTTTGATGAAAATCGCAAATGACATTCGTTTGTTAGGTAGCGGCCCCCGCAGTGGTTTCGGCGAATTGTTATTGCCTGAAAACGAGCCAGGAAGCTCGATCATGCCTGGTAAAGTGAATCCAACTCAAAGCGAATCAATGACTATGGTTTGCGCTCAAGTCATTGGTAACGATGTCGCAACAACAGTGGGCGGCATGAATGGTCATTTTGAGCTTAACGTTTTTAAACCAGTTATCGTATTTAACGTTTTGAACAGTGTGCGATTGTTGTCTGATAGCTTAGATAGCTTCCGCGTAAACTGCTTAGACGGTATCCAGGCGAACACAGTGCAAATCAAAAAACATTTGGATAATTCGTTGATGCTGGTAACGGCCTTGAATCCACATATTGGTTACGACAACGCCGCGAAAATTGCGAAGACGGCTCATAAAAACGGGACGACTCTTAAAGATGAAGCTGTGAAGCTAGGATTGATGACTCCGGAACAGTTTGACCAGTGGGTTAAGCCTGAGGAAATGACGGGGCCTTTGAAGGGCTAGGGGCGACACTTATAATGTGTTGAGTTTGTTAGGGCCTCGAGGTGAATCCATGGGATACTTATGAATTGAGGCCTATACTAAGTTATGATGTTCCACACCTGGGAAATACTTTAGACAGAGAGATAAGTGAACTATGAAAAAAAAATTTCTTTTGCTTCGATTGTTTGTATTGTTTTAATTCAAGGTTGTGCATCAAACGCCAAAGTCGAGAATATGGTTGTTCTCGAAGGTAAATTAGCCCAAAATTTTCATCAAGAGTTTAAAAATAGTATAGAATTGGGTTCTGTGATTGGCGGAACGGAATCTTTTTGGGGACCTAATGTGACGCCAGATCTATTTAAAAAATCTTTAGGGCAATCAATAGAAAATGCTGGTTTGAAAGCTCTTTCTAATCAGGGAAAGTTTGTTTTAAATGCCGCTTTCTCTGGTGTCAAATCTCCGACATTTGCTCTAACCTTTTATGCAAAAGCTCAAGTTCACTACACTTTAATAGAAAAGAAATCTAAGGTTGTTTTGTTAGACGAAACTATCGACACCCAATCAGAGGCGACATTTAGTGATGCTTTTTGGGGTTCTGATCGATCGCGTCTGGCAAAAGAGCGAACTATAAAACAAAATTTTAAAAAATTGTTAACTTCAATTGAAACTATAAAATTCTAGAGGCTAAACTCTTTGAATTCTTGTACGTATATTGTTTGAAAACCACGAGCCCGTTAGAACTGACGAGATAAAAACATACAAAAAATTGCGTCTATATTTTTTTACTTGACGTTGTTTCATATGTTTTAAAATAGCTTCATGGGCATTGGATTTTTCTCCCCTCGTCAGGGGTGATTGATGGAAAAAACTCTTCAATTAGGCCATGATAGCGATGTTTAAATGAAACTATCGAAACACTCCACTCGTCTTTCGATCTGATAAAAATCACAAAAATCGAGAATTTAAAACCCGTGTTATATCTGTTTTATAAAAAGAGGTAGTCCATGAGTTTGCAAACAGTAACCAATCAAAATCTAGATGCTAATCTGAAAACGCTTGTTGCTAGTGAGAGAGAAATTCTCGCTGAGATTCTGATTCATATTTTAGAGGTAGAAAGGCGAAAACTTTACCTGAAGTTTGGATTCAGTAGCTTGTTTGATTACCTCACAAAAAGTATTGGTTACGCAAATGGCTCAGCTCAAAGGAGGATTGATGCCGCTCGTTTGTCTTTCGATGTTCCGGAAGTTATTGATAAGCTAGAATCTGGCGAGATTAATTTAGCTCAAGTGTCCCTGCTTCAAAAGTCCATTAGGGAAAAACAAGTTACATCTAAAACAAAAATCGATGTTCAATCAAAAGTGGACCTTATAGAGCAACTAACTAATAAGTCTTTTGCAGAGTCTGAAGTTCTTGTAACTCGTGCGCTTGATATTCAGCTTAAGGAGCAAATTAAAACCAATCATCAAAAAGATGAATCTGTTCGACTTGAAATAACACTTTCCAAAGCGCAGTGGCAGAAATTGATGAAAATGCGAGAATTAATTTCTAATTCACTACCAAATGGTAGTAACTGGGATCAGGTCTTAGAGTATGTCAGCGACAAAGTAATTCAGCAGAAGGACAAAACACGAGTGGTAAATAGGTCAAGTACAGTTAAGAAACCAAAATCCAGCCAAGGGGCAAGGCAGCCGATTCCAGTGACTGTTCAAAGACAAATATTTCGAAGAGATCAATGCTGCCAATACAAAGATAAACACTCAGGTAAACAATGCGGCTCAACATGGCGTTTGGAGATAGATCATATCCAACCCATTTGGTCCGGAGGAAGTAACGAGCTAGAAAATCTGAGAGTTCTTTGTGCTTCTCACAATAGAGAGGTTTATCGATGGCAGGCTAATTTATCGCAGGTATAACGATCGAATTTAGTCATTCAGACCTGATCAGGACCCCTGAAGAATTAGAATTTTTGTAATTTTTTGATTTGGACTGATGCTAAAACTCAGTCCAAATCAAAATCACTTTCTACTTACAGGTAAGCGCCGTATCAAAAGTAGAGTTATCTAGAGCTGATCGACCATGTAAAGTGACCCTTGGAGTTTTATCCGCATTCTGCGAGATAGAAAGGCTAATCCGATCACCAGATTCGAATGCTGACTTTGTTTGGCCAACGAGATAAATG
>CAZCHT010000035.1:0-32330 GCA_964498705.1 uncultured Bdellovibrio sp.
GTTGTTATTAATTAATGGTTACAATAAAGATTGAACATTGTTACTGGACCTTTGTCCATATTTGCACAAATAGGCGAAATTACAAGATATTGTATATGTCTGAATATCGAACAAAAATAATATTCTATAAATAACACATAATGCTTGATTTGATCATAATTTAGGTATTTGATTTATGCAAGCCTACATGGTGTAGGCATAAAAAAAGCCAAGAAGTTTTCTCCCGCGAAGAATAAAACTACTTGGCTCCGAATCAAACGGTTGCCCGTCGGATATAACCTACAATAATTAAGGTTTAATCCATCGGTCAACCCAAAACCGCCGTTTACGGCAGATTGGAGATCCGATGGCATCACGTCACGAGATCAAGTGCATCAACAAGAGCGACAGACAAAACCCACATGAGCGCATTACTCACATTGGCGGAGTAAATGGCGATGGAACTAATTGGAAGCTGGATCAGCAAGAGGCGATCAAAGGCATCCTTGCAGATAAGTGGAGATTCTTTGTCAATCGCAGTGGGCAGACAGTGGGCGTTGTCGTCGGAACGAGTCGCTACGGATATCAGTATTTAAAAACTGAGGCTGATGGTGAGCAACCAAATAATCTTTTAAGTTTGTATGAGTGCGTGAGATAGCCATGCCGTGCAAACCAACTCATGTAAAAGCGGGAATGATTTCGGGAGCAGCTGCGGTTGTCTATTGTAATCATAATGAAAAGAAACCTGTAATGAGTGTCGCCGACTTAGTCGGCGGCATTGCCGGAGGGTACTTTGGCGGAAGATGGCCTGATTTAGTTGATCCATCTAAAATTGGTGGACCCAATCATAGGTCAGAAGGTCACGGGCTTTTTCAAAACTCGGCGTTTGTGCTTTGGGCAATTGATAATACCCAAGAGTTCAGAAAGAAGTGTTTTGAAAAAGCGGCTGAATTCGAATTAAAGGCAAAAGACATTATCGATCAAGCGAAATCATTCTTGTGGAATATAGTTGCTGTTTTTCTAAGATTTGTAGCTGGATTTGCTCCAGGCGCTCTTGCCGGATTAGTTTCACATCTTGCCTTAGACAGCTTTACGAAAAAAAGCCTGCCGCTAATTTATAATAGATTTTAATTAGAGTAGATTGAAATGAAATACGCAGTTGTAAATGAACAACGTCAAGAAGCCGAGCCAAGCTTAACAGGGAACTGCCCTAGTTGTGGACAACTCATGGTTGCTAAATGTGGAACGGTTAAAATTTGGCATTGGGCACACAGTGGTAAACGCATGTGCGACCATTGGTGGGAGAACGAAACTGACTGGCATCGTGATTGGAAAGGACAATTTCCTAATGACTGGCAGGAACGTATTCACATAGCTAACGGTGGAGAAAAACACATTGCTGATGTAAAAACCATCAAGGATTGGGTAATCGAATTTCAACATTCTCGCCTTCATCCGGATGAACGTAAGGCTCGTAATAATTTTTACGAAAAGTTAGTTTGGGTTGTGGATGGAACACGTCGAAAAAGAGATAAACAGAAATTTTTTGATTCTTTGAGCGAAGTAACTCAGGTCAATAATTCGGAGTCGCCAGTCAGACGAATTTTTAAATTTTTATGGGATGACTGCGCGCTATTTCGAGATTGGTCAGATTGTCTAGGGCCTGTATTTTTTGATTTTGGAAAAGATGATCCCATGCTTTGGTGTCTTCTCCCTCGGCTGGCGGATGGAAAGGCATATGTTTTGGAGTTTTGGCGAAACGGATTCATAGTGTTTCATCGGAATGAGGTAAAAGAAGTGGATTACTTTGCAGATCTTATTAAAAATTTTATAAATACAATTTCTGAGCATAACGCCGTTTTAAAAAACCAATCCCACGGGCAAGTCGTTTTGCAGCGTCAATTCGTTCGCCCACGTCGACATTTTAGATTTTAGGTATTCGATTCCCGTTATTTCCCAACATCTCACCAAAGATATCATCAAAAAACACCGCACCAACTTGGACTTTACTTGGACACCAAAAAATTAAGTGTGTAGTATCAGGTAGTTAGGTGAGAGAAATTTCCTCCACCATTTTCCTGACCTATCAAATCGCGGAGCACAGCTCCCCAGAATACTGGATACAGTTAACAGTATTCTGTATTCTGTCCGGTATTCTGAATACGGAATTCAGTTGTGATTTTGATAATTTTTAGGGAAAGGTATGGCAATTTAGTTCTTTCCCCGACCTAAGTTTGTATCGATTTGATATCCTATACCGTTAACAACACAGTCGATAATTAACGAAATAAGAGAAAAACGTTATTTAAACTTTGCTTTAATAACGAAATAACTATAAAGTGTTATTTAAATCGAGGTTAAATAATGGGAAGAGCCGGACAAAACATTCAGCAGTTGAAGGGCTATAAGGCATTTATTCCAACCCCATTACCTCCAGAACCGCCTTTAAAGTCAGATGATGAGCTTAACTTTTTATTGTCGAAGGCCAGTCTTTCTTTGGGAAAACTATCCGGCCTTGCCTCGGTTATTTCTGATCCTGATTTATTTGTTTATCTCTACGTTAGAAAAGAAGCCCTGTTGAGTTCACAAATAGAGGGTACTCAATGCTCACTTGAAGATGTTCTATCGCCTGGTGCCGAGGATGAAAACTACAAGCACGACGACATCGAAGAAGTTTCTAATTACGTGCGAGCAATGAATGAGGGGCTTGCAAAACTCAACGAGCTTCCTGTCTGCACGAGATTAATCAAAGAAATTCATTCGACCTTGATGACCGGAGTTAGAGGGTCAAATAAAACTCCTGGCGAATTTCGTAAGTCACAAAATTGGATTGGTCGACCAGATGCGAATTTAAATACGGCAGAATTTGTACCTCCACCATATGAAGAAGTAGATAGATTAATGTCAGACTTAGAAAAATTTATTCATACAGAAGATCAAATCCCTCCGTTAGTTAAAGCCGCATTGATCCACGCCCAATTTGAAACAATACATCCCTTCTTGGATGGCAATGGTCGTTTAGGAAGATTGTTAATTACTTATTTGCTTTGCTTTTGGAAGATTTTAGATCGACCTCTTTTATACTTAAGCTATTACTTCAAGGCCTATCGTTCCGAATACTACACCAGATTGATGGACGTCAGATTCAAAGGTGATTGGGAAAGTTGGGTAAAGTTTTTTCTTAGAGCCGTTTCAGAATCAGCAGATATGGCCAACGTCGCTGCCCTTGAAATCCATCGACTTCATCAAAAAGATAAAGATAGATTGCAGGAAAGCAAGCCAACGACATACACCATTCAAGTCTTTAACGAATTTTGTCGCGATCCAATCCTAAATGCACAAGTGCTTATCGAAAGACATAAATCAACAATGCCAAAGGTGAATCGAGCACTACAACATTTGGTTAAGCTGGGAATCATTAAAGAAACTAGCGGTAAACAAAGAAACAGAAGATATGCCTACGATAGCTATCTTCAAATTCTGGTTCGCGATACCAACACGAAGATAGGCTAGATCTTTTCAAAATCCATAAAAACAAAAAAGGTAGCTAAGGTGTAGGTGGGCTGCTTTACCCTCGAGCACAGCTCCCCAGAATACTGGATACAGTTAACAGTATTCTGTATTCTGTCCGGTATTCTGAATACGGAATTCAGTTATGATTTTCTGTACGGGAACGCGGTTTCTAATTTGAAATGGGAATTTCCAAAATTAGCCAAGTTGCGATCAGTTTGATCTCAAACAGAGGCAACTTCAGAGGATGTTACAAAATTGTGTAACTTTCTATTGCGGAATATAATTGGAAATATTAGAATGAAAAAAGGTATACATTACAAATAGAACAGGGGCCGAGTCGTCCAAGTTAGTTTGAAAAAGTCCATTAGGCTCAATTCAAACGAGATTTCAGAGGCTATAGTCGAAATCGATCATATCAATTTTGGCTTGAATAAAAAAACGGGTGGATTGAACAAAAAGCCCCGGACCAACTTCTCTGTGAGTGATATCGAAAAGTTTTTGATGGTATTGGATGGTGAACACTTAATGGCGATACGATCTAAAGATGGGGTGTCGCAATTTAGTATTCGAGTTGATTGCCCAATTAAAGGTCGATTTTTCGGTAAAGAGTTTATTCTATTTTTTGATTTAGACTATGACAAGCCAACAGAGATATACACAATAACGCTTTTTCCTAGGTGGTAATATGAAGTATACAAATTACGAGTTAATTAAAAGAATCGATTCGGCTCAAAAAAATAGTAAAAATTTAACTCACATTACCGACAAATCAAAATTATCTACACAGGACAAAGTGAAATTGAGTCTTTGTAAACACTTTGTTCAGTTTGCAAATAGAAAGGGAATGAAATTAACAGACTTAGCCGATTTCATTGATATCCCAAAGACACGCCTTTCCGAAATCACCAATTACAAGATAACCAAATTCACGGTTGATCAGCTTTTGAAAAATTTAAGTCTATTGGCCGCCAAGGACGCCGAGGTTAGGGAGTATCTATCTTTTTTTGAAGAGGCTGCAGAGTTGCCGACTCTTAAGATATCGGTCACGAAACGGCTTACTCGTGATATTCGCGAAGCTGGGCGTGATGGGGCTCAGACCGCTCTTTAAAAACGTAATCAGTGCCACGTATAATTCTTGGTTTCACTGAAATTCACGCGCTTCGCTTGACCATCAAGTGAGTATTCAGGACACTTCGTACCGCTTTGATATCCATTGGCTTCGTAAAAACCCCAGTGAATTCGTAAATGGTATTCACTGAATTTTCACCCGTGACAAGGTATTTGGGCACTTTACTCGACATGGCCTGGGCGACTAAATCACCCGTGGTGCGAGGCAGGCGATAGTCGACAAATATCACATCGGGCGGGGTTTTCAAAGCAGCGACCAGCGCCTCTTTAGGATCTGTAAAGGTCATCACAATTATGTCTTTGGAAGAAAATTCGTCTGCGAAAATCTCGCACAGAGCGGGTTCATCGTCGAGATATAAAACATTAAGCGGCATTCGTAATTCCCTCCACTTTAGGAAAACGTATTTCGAAACAGGTGTTCGGGCATTCCGCAACCACAGAGATTGTTGCTTTGTGTTCGTCCAAAATTCCCTTGGTAATTGAAAGACCCAAACCTGTCCCCATGCCCGTTGGTTTGGTGGTGAAGAAGGGTTGAAAAAGCCGATCGCGTACAATTTTCGGGATTCCGCCTCCCGAGTCGATTACTCGTAGAACCGTCGAGCCCTCAACGTCTTCAATTGTTACTTTGACCCATCTATCTTCGTTGTTGTGAACGGCATCGATGGCGTTGTTAACAAGGTTAATTAAAACCTGTTCTATTCCAACTTCATCACAGTTGATAGTTGCGGCAGCTGTGCAGAATAGGGTAACTGGCGTATCGTGACGGCTTGATTTGGACGCGGTCAAAACCAAAACTTCTTTAGCGATATCTCTGAGCGAGTGTGGGTCTATCGTCAATTTTTCCGCCGAGCGAGAAAACTTTTTGAGGCCGGACATAATTTTAGAAATTCGGCCCACCGCCCTGGTGATCGTTTCGACTTTGTGCGCGAGTTTTTCGGGATCGCTAGCAAACTTCGTGAGTTGTCCTATCGAGCCGGCAATGATCGCAAGGGGATTGTTGATTTCGTGGGCGATGCCCGCAGACATTTCACCGAGCGAAGCTAACTTTGAAGAGTGAACGAGCTTTGCCTCCGCTGCTTTAATTGCCGTGATATCGTGAACGATAGTAAAAAATCCGTCGGGTCGTCCATCGGGATTTATGCACGGGATCAGCGTCACATGAATGAATAATTTTCGACCGTCATAAAGTTCCATGGGGCCTTCGAAACTAACCTTCTCGCCAGTTTTAGCTCGTTGAATGTACGGCTTGGCGATCAGGGAAAAACCGGCAGGAATTATATCCGTTGGTTTTTTGCCGAGGATTTGCTCTCGCGGTATTCCGTACCAGTCTTCGTAAATTTTGTTTACAAAAACGTAGCGTCCTTCGTGATCGGTCCTCGCGATCGGCCCGGGTATGCTGTCAGTGATCAAAATCAGTTGCATTTCCTGCTCGATCCGGCGCTTTTCTCGGGCCTTCTTCTCGGTGATATTTTCTGAAATGCCGATCAAGATTTTCGGGTCACCGTTTTCGTCTCGGATGACGACCTTACGTGTGTGCAGAGATATGGGTCCGAAGGGGGTTTGGGCGGTTTCGTCGGGTATATCAATGATGCCCGTCGATTTACTTGCCGCAATGTCGGCGGCCCTAAAACTTTCCATTTGTTCTTTCGGAAAATAGTCAGCGTCCGACTTACCAATACAGTCTGCGGCCTTAATGCTGAAGAGATCTTCCGCTTTTTTATTCCAGATATTCCAACGATATTCGTTTTGAATATCTTTACCGAAAACGGCCACAGGAAGAGCCTGAAGAATCGCGGACATTATTAGTTCGTTCTCTTGCAACCGGACTCCCGAATGAAACTTTTCCGTCACGTCCCAGTTGACACCGTACATCTTCTTAGGCGCCCCAGATTCGTTAAGCACGACGACGGCCCGGGCTTCTATATGCCGAAGTTGGCCGTTTTTAAGTTTAACTTTAAAGGTCGTATTAAAAGGTTTTTCGCCTTTGAGCGCGAGCTGAAGATCGAGTTCGACTCTTGCCAAATCTTCAGGATCGACGGAATTTGCCCAACTGGCGTAAGCACCCGAAAAATCTTTTGGATCAATATCATAAAGGCGAAACATTCCCTTGTCCCATTCAGTGAGGTTAGTGGTTGGGTCGAACTTCCAAATCCCTAAACCTACGGCATCAACGGCAAACTGATTCTCTAGCACTGTCTGTTCTTGTAATGCACGTGCCGCCGTTTTTACGGCTTCAATGATGGAATTAAGTTGCGGATCATCGGTCGTGTTTATTACGACGTCGAGTTGACCCGAACCGAAACCATTAAGAGCATTTATAATCTCTTGCACAGTCGTCGCTGGATAAATTTGTTTTGCCATTGAGAATCTACTCCCTTTCATTTGACTTCTCTGTATCGGGCGCGCACCACCGCGTTCTTAATAAAATTTGCGAGTCAAAATCTCAAGTCGCATGGGAAGGACTTGCGGATTCAAAATGGAGATTTCTTTACCTCATGAATTCTTGATGTTGTGTTTTGAAGCTAGGTACGTTTCCGCACGACAACCCTGCACCCACCTGCTATCTTTTATAAATGCCAAACACATCAAAAAACCTCCGAGTCACCATCACTGGCGCCAGCGGCTTTATCGGTCAGCAGTTAATTCTGAAGTCTCCAGAGCACTGGCAGATCAATGCGCTTTCGCGGGGAAAGGCCAAGGCTGGTGTCGGAAATATTTCTTGGCGACAGGCGGATCTGTTTTCACTTCAAAGCTCAACCGATGCTCTGAAGGACACGGATGTTGCGATTTATTTGGTTCATTCAATGCTTCCATCGACTCGGCTTTTTCAAGGTAGTTTTGCCGATGCGGACTTGTTGATCGCCGATAATTTTTCCTATGCGTGCAAAAAAAATGGCGTTAAGCAGATCATTTACTTAGGCGGCTTGATGCCGACAGGGACTGTCAGTAAACATCTGGCCAGTCGACAGGAAGTCGAAGACGTATTTAAAGCGTCGGGAATTCCTTATACAATTTTTCGCGCGGGGATGGTCGCTGGTAAAGGTGGATCATCGTTTGAAATTCTTCGAAACCTAGTGACCAATCTTCCGGGGATGATTCTTCCGAAATGGACTCAGGTCAAAACTCAGGTGATCTACATCGACGATTTAGTAAACCTTCTCAGTGCCGCTGTCATGAATACATCTTTTTTCAATCAAACCATCGATGCCGTTAATGGCGAAAGTTTAAACTACGAAAGTCTGATTCGAACGACCTGCCAAGCCTTGGGAAAAAAACCGTTGTTATTACGCGTGCCTATAAATTCCACCAAGTTTTCAAAACTTTGGGTTTCTATATTTGGTAAAACTAATTATGAACTGGCTTCGCCACTGATTGACAGTCTGCTGTGCGAGCTGCCGCAAGCGCCTCCCATCGCACTGGTTTCACCTTTAATTCATGAGCGATCTTTCAAAGGAATGCTTGAAAAAATTCTTAAAATTGCCGTTGAACCAACAGCCAGAGCACAAACAACACTCATTCATCCAAACACAGTGAGATCGATTCAACGATTGCCGTCCATTCCCACGGTCAATTGTGACGAAATCGCGCGCGATTATGAAAAATGGCTTCCTAAAGCCATGCTGGGATTGATTAAAGTAGCGTCGAACCCTGCGACTGGTTTAGTCACGTTCAGTTTTCTGGGTCTTCCTCTACCACTACTGATTTTGAAACCGATCATGGGTGAACTTGATCAGCGCCGGGCCAAGTTTCATATTGTCGGAGGACTTCTATCCAAACGTTCTGATTGTGGATGGCTTGAATTCCGGCAAGTGGCCGACAGAAAATTTACGCTTGTTTCGATCAACGAATTTGTGCCCACACTGCCTTGGTATCTGTATAGATTTACTCAAGCGGTGATACACAAGTGGACGATGACTTCATTTGCCAAGCATCTTGCGACAACGCCGGCGATGGCACGGGTTAGTTCCCCTCGATCTCGCTGATAAGTTTCACTACTTTTTCAAACGCAGTTTTAAAGCTCATTGCATTGGGAATAGAATCTACGGCACTGGCCCAGCCGCGCTCGAGCCACTCTGTATTTATGTTTTTAATTTCTGTTTGAAATGATTTTGGCAATTCCGTTGAACGGAAATCAAAACTCCGTTTGAGGGCTTTTTTCAATGTGGGGCCATCTACCTTTGGCAAAAATATG
Source organism: uncultured Bdellovibrio sp. (assembly GCA_964498705.1). Classification (GTDB taxonomy): domain Bacteria; phylum Bdellovibrionota; class Bdellovibrionia; order Bdellovibrionales; family Bdellovibrionaceae; genus UBA2316. The sequence goes on from CAZCHT010000035.1 coordinate 8,813, forward strand.
GCGAGGTCATGCACATCTTTAGAGCGAGAATTTTGATCGCCATGAGAAATCAGGGCATGGAGCTTTTCTGCACAGATGGTTTCAATCGGATAAACCGACCAACTGATTTCATCATTGCCAGAAAGTAGCGATGGAGTATATTTCTTCTGTGGCCCCGGCGTAACGGGATCTCCAATTCCCAAATCAAAATGGATGATCTGTGCTTTTTTAAGATTTTTAAAAACCTCGCCGATACCCGCCCTATATGAGTGGCGTATTCCGCCATATTCCCCTTGTGTGGCAAGATCCACCTGACTTTCAAACCGGAACCATACACCATCATTCAAATCAATTTCTGCTTGTTGTTTCGCTTTTTCAAGGGTTTCATCAATATTGGCTTTCACAAGTAGGGCATCTAGATCCACCGTATAGCGGGGCGATTCGTAAACTTTCAGGCCTACAAATCCACCTTTAAAAACCAGATGACTGGCGAGGTGGTTATCCGCAATTAAACGAGCCACTAATCGCTCAATTATAAAAACGGTTTCAAGGTCTGTATAATCCACCCCCATTTTTTTAGAAAGGGCAGTAAGTTTCTGTCTGATGGACTCGCCTTTGGATTTTGTTGTCATTGTAGAGATCCTATAATGGCCTCGGAGTATTTATTGAATTTCGAGGTAAGGCCCAGTTCCTTTGCCATCATTCCAATTTTTTTAAGCGTGGTTTGCCTTTGTTGAATAGCGACCCGGCAAGCACGGATTGCTGTTCGCTCGCCCATTTTACTTGCGAGTTTAAAAGCCTCTACAATGGCCCGCTCAATAGAGACAATGCGGTAGCCGTTCCCCTCAATGATGCCGATATTGAGGGGGGTCTTTGTGCGGATGACACGAAACTTTTTAGAGCTGACCCGTTTTTCAGGCGGAACCAGCACCCATGTTTGTTTTGGAACTTGTTCAGCAAGGTTATAATGAAAAAGAGCAGTAAGGCCACCCACGGCAGAATTTGGGCCAAATTTTTTATAGGCAATTTGGAAATCAATTTCTCTGGGAATATTGGCCTTGGGATGAAGATAAATTCCCCATTGCATACGATGGATCTTTTCTTCTTTTACAAGAATTGAAAGCTGTTGATGACTGATGCCGATTTCCCTCGCTTGGGTGAGAGTAAAGGGGCCAAGTTTTTTAAGCTGCGCTTCTTGTTTTGGAGTCATAGCTTATTATTAGGCAATATTTGACATTTTTCAATAAAAATGTCATTTTATGCGTATTTACCCAGATTAGTGGAATGCCCGAACGCGATAGTGAAGGTAAATCCAATTTTTACTAAAGCTACGGGTTTCGATCAGTTCAAAGCGAATGGCAAAGTCTTTGGGAAGAACAGAAATTACGGGAAAATCGTTGCCGATGGTATCCGGTACAACGAATAAATGAATCTCATCAATCAGTCCGGCTTTGAACGCCTGCTTCGCAAGTGTTGGGCCGCCTATGCACATATCTGCTGGTGATTTTTCTTTCATTGCTCGAATTTTATTTATGTCGAAATCTTTTTCTATTCGTGTTTTTGCTGATGTGACTGCATTCAAGCTTTTTGAAAATACAACTTTTTCAGCCGCACGCCACACGCGTGCAAACTCTTTGTCGTCGTCTCCCATTTTTTCAACAAAACTTGGATCGTCCCAGACGCCCATGGTCTCGTAATTCTTGCGTCCATATAGATAGACGCCGAAGTTTTTTATGACTCCGGTTATAAATGCGGTTGAGCCTGCAGACGGCAGTGACCAATTGTAGTGACCATCTCCGATGAAACCATCCAGTGACATTATCGAAACATAACTTAGTTTTGCCATACCGTGGTGCCCTTTCGTTATTTTGATTAGATTAGACTTTTCGAGACAGCTTGTCCAGGGACCAACGTTTGTCCCCCAGGCAGCCATTAGATATCTCCAATTTAACCATCTCAAGATAAAACGACCCTGAAATTTTCTTTACAATAGTTTCCTAGTAAACTATATTTACATTTAGAGGTCTTGTAATGGAAAAGCGTCCTAAACTAAAAGCGAGCGAACTCAAATCTCATATCGGATATCACCTGAGGGTGGTTTCAAATGCGGTGTCTCATTCGTTTTCACGAAAGCTGCTGGCTAGCGATGTTACCGTCGCAGAGTGGGTTATTCTTAGGGAAATGTACGCGGGTGATGAAACGACGTCACCCAGCTTAGTGGCTGAATTAACGGGCCTCACGCGCGGGGCCGTTTCAAAACTGATTGATCGGCTTTTGCGTAAAGGGTTTGTGACACGAACAGAATCGTCTGCAGACCGTCGCTATCAGGAAATTAAACTGACGGCCGCTGCCGTTAAGTTAGTACCAAAGCTGGCCAACATCGCTGATGAAAATGATGAACACTTTTTTTCAATACTTCCACAGGCCGAAAGAAAAACTTTAATGAACACGTTAAAGAAACTGGCTGAGCTTCACAAGCTCAACACCAACCCAATTGAATAATAGCGAGGACACTATGAATAAAATTACGGATAAACTAATGGAAGCACAAAAATACGCCATGTCGATACGCCCAAAGATCGGCGGATTTCCCGTGCTGGCCGAAGTTCTTCGTCAGGCCGGAGTCCAAATGAATCGCTGGTCGTTGCCATCATGTCAGTCCGTTTTCCTTATGAAGGAAGGCGCCGTTGTGCAACAAGGAACGCCTCTTGTAACTGGGGTTCACGAAATTCCGAAATTTGATCGCGAGGCTTTGATCACAGCGTTGAGAACCGATCAAGAAGGACGCAGCACGTTTCCAGAATTTCTTCAGGCCGCCTGGAAAGCCGGTGTCGTTGGCTACGACGCCGACTTCGCTGGGCGAAAAGTTATCTATTACGGAGCCACAGGAGAAAGCTACTTGGAAGAGTATCCTGCGGTTGAAGTGAAATGAAAATTAATGTTTCGGCTCTGTGCTTTTGAAACTTGGCAGTGCTTCGATTCGCGCCAGCCACGAATGCATATGAGGCCACTTACTTGTTTCAAGCTTAGCCATTTGACGAAGCGACAAAGAACACGCAATCGAAATATCCGCAACAGTCAATTTGTCGCCTACGATGAATTGACGATTAGCCAAGTGTGCATCTAACACGCTGGCAAACAAATCAAAATCCTTCAGACCTTGTTCGACGATCTTTTCATCTGGTGGTCCCATGTTCATCCAAGCCTTTACCACTCGTTCAAAAGAGATTTTAGAAAATGAAGGTTGAAAATGTGCTGACCGCCAAAACAACCACTGATCGACTTGCGCTGCTAATTTTGGATCACGAGGAAGTAATTCTGATTCGGGACGCAACGACGCCATGTAAAGGGCAATGGCATTGGATTCCCACAAAATAAAATCACCATGTTTTAATGTCGGAACCTTTCCATTCGGATTTAACTTTAAATAGTCAGGGTGTTTATGGGCCCCTTTGCTCATATCAACAGGTCGAATTTCAACAGGCAAATCAAGTTGCGCAGCCACCATTCGAGCGATTCGGGCGTTAGATGAAATCGGCATATCGTAAAGTTCAAGACGTTCCATATTTTTCTCCAGTGTGTTTGTTCCAGAACATTAACCTGGTCTAAAACACCAGACAAGAATAACTATTAGGGTCGTAGGTCAGATTTTAATTAGGCTGCTGCGGAATCGTAAAGTTGAACACGCTACCGTAGCCCAACTTTGAGTTTACCCAAATGCGTCCCTGGTGGGATTCGACAATCATTTTTGAAATGTAGAGGCCAAGACCCAATCCGACTCGATCATTCTTCCTAAGCTGGGCATATCGTTCAAAAATCTGATTTCTTTTTTCATCAGGAACACCTGGCCCTGAATCACTTACCGATACGAGCGTCTCCGTTTTATTTAATTCTGCACATAGAGTCACAGATCCGCCCTTAGGCGTAAACTTCAAAGCATTTCCAATTAAATTGGATAGCACCTGCATGATTCTATCTTTGTCGCAAAAGACAGCATTAAGTAATTTAGGTGGATTAAATATTAAAAGTACGGCTTTCGTTTGCGCTGTCTGTTCAAAGATATCGACAGCTTCTTTAACTATTTGTCCAATATTGTGCTTTTCTATTTTTAGATTTAATTTTCCAGACTCGATACGCTCTATATCGATAAGGTCCTCTATCAGTCGCAATGACGAATCTATGTTTCTTTTAATCAATTCAACCGAACTGCGAGCTTGGGTACCTAGTTCTTGAAATGCAGGGTCGTCTAGCAGCATTTCTGCGCACAACGAGGCGGTCCCAATTGGATTTCTGAGATCGTGACTGACTATGGCCAAAAACTCATCCCTAGTGGTCAAAGAAATTTTAGTCTTCGTGTGTTCAGAGATTTCATCTGAAAGCAAGTTCGAGGCCCGCTTTACCTCAGAGTCAGTTTTATTCCGTTCACTCAATAAGTTCTTGTCGGTTAAATTTCTTTCTTGTTCAAGCAACTGACTCGCTAATGCACTCTTTAATTCACGTTCCTTTTCAACAGCTTGATCAACTTGAGAACGTTCCAATTCAAGAGCTTTGTCTGACCTATTCCGCTCGTCCGACAATTGAATTTTGCCAGTTTGTTTTTCTAGGTCTGCGGCGTTCCGCGATTCAGATGTAGCTTGATCCGCTTGAAGCCGTTCAATTTGAACTTTGTCGTCGGCGTTTCGTTCGACCCTGGATTTTGATTTTGTTAGTGAATCGTTTGTTTTATTGCGTTCAGCAATTAAACTGTCGTCAGTTTTTTGTCGGTCAACTTTAAGAAAGGGTGCAAATTGAGCGCGTTCCATAAGACTCCTAAGCAATCGACGGTTAAAGCAGAGCTATTGATTCAAACTCATACTTTGACGACTGCTTAGTGTGACCATACCATAGTAAGATTGGTATTCGTTGATCTTTACAAGATCCTTCGCGCCAATCATTTTCCTTCTACGGCTGAAACGACTTGAAACTTGATTTTTGACAAACGTGTTGCTTGTCTAAACTACTTCGAACCCAGAGGACAGGTATTAAATCCAAACACCTTGTACAGCGGACAAAATCCAACTAGCCCTGTTAGAAGCGGAACCGCGCCGACTAGTCCCCACTGTGTTTGTGGACCTACGAATACTAGGCTCAGTAATCCGGCTCCTACTACAACTCTCAAAATGCGATCGTATTTTCCTTCATTTGTTTTCATAAAGACTCCTTGTGTTTTGTTTCAAATTTGGCGTTGCCTGTTCCGATTTCTTTTCCATTTAGGAAAACTTTGTATTCTATTGGAAACGACTCCGACAGCATCGCGCTGACTCCGCAGTATTTTGTTTGTGAAAGTACAACGGCCTCCAGTAGCTTGTCAGCGCTCACTTCGCCGTTGACGATAAAATTCATTACTGCTTTTTCAAAAACGACCGGGTGGCCAGAGGTTGATGGCTCAATATCGATATCGATCTTAAAATTTAGAGGCGGTTGTTTGTGCTTTTTTAACAGAGCGATCACATCCATCGCTGTGCATCCACCTAAACCTAAAGCCACCAGTTCTTTGGGTGTCGGTGCTGAACTTTTACCTATCGGCGCCTTGGCGTCCATTCGCACTGTATGTAAATCGGCGATTCCGTCAAATTCCATTGCGTCTTTCCAGACAACTGTCGTTTTCATTTTTTCTCCGTTCTCTTTATTAAGGCAACTTGTGGGCCACCGTGAGATGGCATTTAACCTGTGTTTTAAAAAACTATCGAGACAAGTTGTCACTCGTGATGACTAGGTGTCTCAACCTCTTTAACTAGACCAACTAACTAATTGGAATTCGCAAATATCGCTTTCCATTTTTTGCAGGTCTTGGCAAATGACCGGCATCGATATTCACTTGCACCGAAGGCAGTAAAAGTTTAGGTGCGGATAGAGTGCGATCACGTGCTGTTCGAAACTGAACAAATTCGTCGATAGATGTTTGTGCCTTGAGCTGAATATTTTCCTTCTTTTCTTCAGCAATCGTGGCCATGAATTTTAGAGGACGATTGTTTGGTAAATAGTCGTGACCCGTATAGACTTTTGTATCTTCAGGCAGCGCATACAATCGACCGTGAATCGAATGATAAAGTTCGACGGCACTTCCTGCAGGGAAATCACATCGGCCGGTGCCGTAGTCGGGCATAAACAAAGCATCACCAACAAAAACGTTATTGTCGATAATGTAAGACGCACACGCCGGTGTATGTCCCGGAGTAAACATACTTTTAATCTTTATCGATCCTGCTTGAAATTCTTCGCCATCTTTTAGTAAGCGATCGAACTGAGATCCGTCGGTTTTGAAATCGTCAGCAAGACCAAATACTCCTTTGAAGACCTCTTGCACCAGTGTGATTTTTTCACCAATAGCAACGATCGCTTGCGGGTATTCTCGTTTAATGACTTGCGATGAGCTCAAGTGATCAGCGTGGGCATGTGTTTCTAAAATGAAGTGAAGTTTCAACTGATTTGATTTTAGAAAATGAATAACGGCCTGTGCGGAATCCTCACTTGTTTTAGAAGACACAGGATTGTAATCCAATACGGGGTCGATAACGATAGCATCGCTTGTTTTATCGTCCCAAACTACATAAGTAAGCGTCCAAGTATTTGTATCGAAAAATTCTTTTATCTGTTTCATTTTAGCTTCCTTTATTACGATGAAATATGGCGTATCTGTTCGGCCAAGATAGTGATCCCCATGATCAAAACAAACCATCCAAACGCAAACTTCAGTTTTTCTTCTTTAATTTTATGAGCAAACGCGGACCCGGCTATAATTCCCATAACTGCAAATGCAGTTACCTTAACAATCAATGGCCAATCAGCCTGAAGGCCGCGCGAAACATCTCCGGCAAATCCTAACAAAGATTGAAAGGCAATAATTACCAGTGATGTTCCAACTGATACCCTCATGGAAAGTCCGGCCATGAACACCAGCGACGGGATGATCAAAAATCCGCCACCAGCGCCCACAAAACCAGCGATGGAACCGACGATCAATCCTTGCAATCCGATCAGGACCACTCGAACGAAAGCACTTGCCTGTATTGGCTTTCGTTCATTTTTCTTTCGAATCATCGAATAGGAAGCGGCAATCATGAGAGTCGAAAAAACGACCATCACTAGAATTTCTTTTGTCAGAGTGAAAGTGCCAACAGTCGCTACGATACTAGGAATCATCGGGATAACCAGCCCGCGAGATATATTTACCCCTATGACACTGGGAAGTGCGAACGAACCGGCCGCTAGAAAATCGACATCTCCACGGCGGATAAACAAGATGCTACCGATAAGGGCTGTGATGCCGACAACGAACAACGAATAACCTGTCGCTACTGTCGGAGACAGTGCGAATAGATAGACCAAAATGGGAACGGTCAATATCGATCCGCCACCACCCATGGTGCCCAATATAAGTCCCATCACTATGCTAGCAACAAGTCCGGTGTATTCCATACTTATTCTTTCAGCTTTAGAAAGCGTTGTGTTTTTTCAAATAAAATCATTCCAGTAATCATGGCGCCCACAAAAAGAAATGCGGGTAAATCACCCGAAGCGAGTGACGTAATCCCTGGCCCTGGACAAAATCCACCCAGTCCCCAGCCAACACCAAAAATCGCTGAACCCAGAATCAATCGCGGAGTAATATCCTTTCGGGTAGCCACACGCCATTTAGTATCTAGAATTGGAGAATGTCTTTTTCTGACAAGAGGATAGGTCACAATGTGAATACCAATGGCGCCGATCATGACAAATAGTAACGATGGATCCCATTGCCAAGGATTCAAAAAACCGATGATTTTCTGAGGTTGAGTCATTCCTGAAATCGCAAGACCAATAGAAAAAACAAAACCGACAACAAACGAAACTGTATTTCTTTTAGCAAATACGGAACTCATAGGGAGCCTCCGGCGAAATACCGGACCGCTTGCACAGTCAAAAATCCAAATAGCATGAAAGTCATCGTTGCCATCAGTGATCTGATGGAAAGTCGACTCAATCCACAAACGCCGTGGCCACTGGTGCAGCCACTTCCCATAACAGTGCCATACCCGACTAGAAGTCCCGCAATAATAACGGCGAGTGAGCCTCGTCCAGAAACATTTACGAAAAGATCAGGTTTGGTAGCTTGAATTACAATTCCGCCGGCGATCATTCCAATAATAAACAGCCATCGCCAAAGTCCTTCGGGTGTAGGTTTGCTAATAGAGGACGAAACAATTCCGCTGATTCCTGTTACGCGTCCGTTGAAGAGCAACATGATCGTTACAGCAATTCCGATAAGGCCACCGCCGATGAGTGAGTAAACGGCCTGATTGAAATTCATTTCAGATTTCCTTCGATGGGGTATTTTTTATTATTCCAAAGCAGCATTCCACCCTGAAGATTTACGCTTTTAGAAAAACCAAGAGACAGGCTTTGCAAAGTCGTTCGTCCTGATCGAGCTCCGCTGCGGCATACAAAAACGAGATTATCCTTTTTATTATGCGACTTGAAAAATGCATCTAAATCGGGACCCAATGTGACTAGCTTTGCACCCGGGATATGCCCCAATTCGCCGTTAAATTCATCGGGCTGGCGAACATCAATCAGAGTCACCTTGCCAATATGAGGCTTGAAATTATCTGGTGTGATCTCGGGAACATCATTGACGACTATGGGGCTGAAAATTGGCTTGGTTTCCACCGGAACTCCTATTTTGTTCTTGCTCTAAATATAAACGTATTATAATATCATAATATGAAAAGTCAAGCAGAGAACCGGACCCTATCAGAATTGAGACTTCGAAGCGAGGGCGTTGCCGCTCTTTTAAAGCATTTATCCCATCCGCAAAGACTGCTTATACTTTGCTGCCTGGTCGAAGGAGAAAAATCAGTCGGCGAAATTGAAGACGCATGTGGCGCCTCTCAGTCCGCGGTTTCGCAGTTTCTTAAAGGAATGCGTTTGGAAGGTCTTATTGATTCTAGGCGTGATGGGAAACTGGTTTACTATAAAATAGTTGATAAGCGAGTTCATAAACTCATAAAATCTTTGTATCAGATATTTTGTGTCTGATCGTATTTTTTAGGAGACTATTATGAGCCGTTTGCGCGTCGAGAGTTTTTCATTATCCCTGGATGGATATGGTGCTGGTTTAAATCAAGATCTTAGTAACCCATTGGGTGTCAATGGTAAGACCGTGCATGAATGGTTTTTTCCGACTGAAACATTTTGCAAAATGGTTGGCCAACCCGGCGGTACAACGGGCGTTGATAATAAATTCGCTTCGCGTGGATTCGATAACATTGGCGCAAACATCATGGGTCGCAATATGTTTGGTCCCGTTCGCGGTCCATGGACCGACGAACAATGGAAAGGCTGGTGGGGCCCGAACCCTCCCTATCATTCACCAGTTTATATTTTGACTCATCACAAACGCAAATCTATTGAAACGGACGGCGGCACCGTATTTCATTTCGTTACCGATGGAATCGAGTCTGCGCTTAAACAAGCGCAGCAAGCAGCGGGTGGAAGAGATATTCGTCTTAATGGCGGCGTTTCGACAATTCGCCAATATTTATCTAAAGGTTTAGTCGATTACATGCATCTTGCTGTATCACACAAACTACTGGGTTCGGGTGAAAATCTATTTGCGGGACTCGATCTTGTGAAATTAGGATATGCAGTGAAAGAAAGTACTTACGGCGAAAACGCAAACCACGTGATTTTCGGAAAATTTTAAGGTCATACTGTCAAAGTAACACTATTCAACAAGGAGTCTCCGTATGAAAACAATCAACGCCTGCCTTATGTTCGATGGCAACTGCGCCGAAGCTATGAAATTCTACCAAAAATGTTTGAACGCCGATTTGCAGTTAAAACTTTATAACGAAGTATTAGGTGAAAAAACTCCGCAGCCTTTAAATAATCGTGTCATGAGCGCGCGTCTGTCTAAAGGGAGCGCAGTTTTGATGGGTTCGGATATTATGCCAAATCCTGAATTTAAATTTGGCAATAATTTTACCGTCAGTATTACGTGTGATTCTAGGCAAGAAGTGGATGATATTTCTTCGGCTCTACAAGTGGGCGGTACTTTGACAATGGCCAATCATGATTCATTTACAGGGGCTTACTTTGGTATGTTGACGGATAAATACGGTGTTGATTGGATGTTTAGTTTTGAAAACCAGTAGCCTATTTTTTACCCTATTAGGAATTTCTTGCGTAGTGGCTTCGGCGGTGTTGATCATGTTAACTCGTGATGGGATCGCCATTCGGTCAGCTCCAATAATTGCTCCGTCTCCCCAAGGTGTGGACTACAAAAACGTAGCTAAATCCATAGTGAACCGTTTATTCCCTGATTTTCAAATGTCTAATTATGTAGTGATTGGCAGTCCTGCCGATTTAAAAATGGGACCGCAAATCATAAATGATTTAAAAATTAATTTTGAAGAACAGATTCAAAAAAAAGTTACGTTATTGGCAGACGATGGATATTTGACGCCAGAGACTATCGCAAAATGCCCACAGCCATGTTGGATCTTAACATCTGAAATTCACGCCAACGAGTTGTCCGGTCTGAACATACTTCCGCAGATTCTAGATAAAATGGAAAATACAAATCACTTTCATATTACATTGATACCGTTTTCAAGTGTTCCGACTCCGAGTGAGGCCTGTATCGCTGAAAAACGCTTGAGTTTGCAGTGTTTGATTCCGTTATCAATTCACGAAGTCAGTAAAAAGTTTAAAGACTCGGCGATTTCGTATTTCTTTATGCGCAAATATCAAGATCGCGATTATTTTTTGTTTTTACAAACGGGAGAGGGTTCTAAAAAATGAGTTCAAAAATTAAAGCCTATGCTTGCATATGGTCCAATAAAAGTGCGGCCGAGATGGTGAAGTTTTATAAATCTGTTTTTAAAGGAACCAAGGTAGGCAAGTTTGCTTATTGGGGACAAAATCCTATGGGAGTGAAGGAAGGTTCAGTGCTAACTGCGCACCTAACTATCTTAGGGCAAAAAGTAATGCTCCTTAATGGATTTGTCGAGATGCCGTTTAATGAATCATTTTCGTTTGTCGTGCCTTGCAAAACTCAGCGCGAAATTGATTATTATTGGAAAAAGTTAAGCTCTGGCGGCGGTAGGCCGGTAGAGTGCGGTTGGGTAGTTGATAAGTTTGGCGTTCGTTGGCAAGTTGTTCCCGCACAATTCGATAAATGGAACACGACTAAAAACAAAGCCAAGAAAGAAGCTATGATGGTCGCGATGTGGAAGATGAAAAAACTCGACATCAAGACATTGCAGGCAGCGTTCGACCACGCGTAATTTCTACTAAATATTTTTGCTCAAATACTTTTGCAGCAAAACCGTTTGATGAGCCCATCCTCCGTCATTGGCTTTTATAGCCTCTGCACGCCGCGAGGCCGGGATTTTCTCAAACCCGTCTTCGGAAATAGTGAGTAGAGTTTGATTTGTGCCTTTGTCTTCTAAAAGAAAAGTAATCAACGTCATCGGCTCGTGCGAATAATCCACTTTAGGGTCGATGGCAAACGGATGCCACTTTAAACACAACTTTGATTCTGGCTCAATGCGATCGACAAAGAGGTCCGCTTTTTTCCCTCGGTGTGGCTCTTGAAGTTTCGCTACCTCGGGATCGGCTATCGTTGGTACGATTTGTCCATAAATAGGTTGGCCGGCTTTGAACGGACCATCTAGGGCCATACCAAACCACAAACCAAATTCCTTTGAATCAGAGATAGCTTTCCATACGCGCGAACGTGGCGAGTTCAATAAAATTTGCTTTTCAATTCGATTTTGAATGTCCATGGGCTCTCCTTAATCCAGAAATATACTTTTACCTTTTTTCGAATTTGTATACACTAATTTCAATTATGGCAGAACAAACAACGAGCAAAACTAAATGAATAAGATAATTTTTTTGCTCAGTTCCCTAGTCATCTTTGGCTTTTTGATAATGAGTTTTGGTCCGTCGGAATCACTCGATGTTAAACTATACTATACCGGAGACGAAGCTCGAGCTTTGTTTCAACGCTTAAGCGAGTCAGATCTAAACGCGTATTTTATAATTGAGCTTTTTGATTTATGTTATCTGACCAGCTATACAGGTTTGTTTTTACTTGGTCTCCGGCAAATGTACCCGAGGCAGGCAGGCGCCATCGCGCTTCCGCTGATTGTAGGAGCTTCGGATTTAATTGAAACTCTTGCAGTTATTGGGGTTCTAAAATTCTCGGTATCGCAAACGATCTTTGATTGGCTCGGCGTATTCACTTTTCTGAAGTGGACCCTGGGAGCCATTGTCGTTTTACTTTTGCTAGTCAAGGCTTTGTTAAAAAGTCGCTAGACTTTTTTCTTTCTTACGCCCGGCTTAGCCAATATTTCAATATAAACAGATTCCGATTTGGCAGCGGCCCCTTCATCGATCTTTTTATTGATCTCATCGACATGTACTACGACCGCAGAATCTGCGGTCGTGCCGTACTTGCAATCAAAATCCCAAAAATCAACGCCTTCAGGAAGAGCCTTGCGTCGTTCGCGTGCTACGTATTTATTGACCTCGGCTTTTACGAGTTCAACTTGGCGATCAGGTTTATGTTTTGGCGACGTTAAACTAAAATTCTTTTTCATAGTACGGGACTATATCCTAATATGTTCAATATGCCTAATGCAATATTTGTGTGATCATCCGTATCCACTGGAAAGACACACTACGGAAGCCAAACGAATTCTTGGCGGTTTAGATAAACGCCTTGCTGGCCAAGACTATCTAGTAGGCTAAGTTAATCAGATATTCACTATAGCCTAAAACCAATTATAAATATCGCTTATGATATCATACATTATTACCTATTTTATTTTATGACACATGATTTGTATATTGCCATTCAGATAAAGGGTGGCCGATATGACATTTACTGAAGCGATACTGAAATATGAGTTCAACCAGGAAACAAGTTCATTTGATACCACTGACTACCGGGACTCGGCGGTGGCTAGAAGAATCTTAACCGAGGTAATGCAGTTTAGACGTATTTCTGATCCTCATACTGCCTGTGATATAGAAACGTGCCAGGAATGTGCGTCTCCTCATTTATCTAAAATTATCTTCGCGGTTTCTAAGGGTGAGCCCGTTACATTTGTATTGCCGGCGTTTCCGGGAAAATCACCAAATCCAGCAAAAGTTCTTGGTCCCATGCCGGACATGGCCGAAAGATGCGCATTGGAATTCCTTCAACATCTGTGCGATCGAATCAAACAGTACTATGCTCCTGGAGGCCGAATTGTTTTGGCTTCGGACGGCCGCGTGTTTAGCGATGTTGTGGGTTTACGCGATGACGACGTAACTAACTACCAAGACGAGATTTCTAGAATGATCGCATCTTTAGATTTGAATTCGATTTCTACTTTCAATTTGGAAGAACTATACAACGGGGAAAGCTTTGATCAAATGCGCACGCATTTAATGGAAACTCACGGAGAATCCATTGAGTTATTAAAAGCCGCTGTTAGCCGAGGCAAATCAACGGATAGTTCGAATGATGATCAGGAATCCCATCGCTTGTATCTGGGTATCACGCGCTTCCTTGTAGAAGATGCGATGTACCCAGGACAAACACAAAGTCGATCAAGCATTCAAAAAGAAAGTCGCGTTCGTGCGTACGCGGTTATTCAACGAAGTAAAGCCTGGGGCGATTTAGTTGAGAGTCAATTCCCAGATGCTGTTCGGTTATCTATTCATCCACAAAGCTGTGGCTCAAAAAAATTAGGTATCCGTCTGATCGAGCCCGATAACTGGGCGACACCGTGGCATGGAGTCGCGGTGCTTGTTGGCGGTCACTATATGTTATTGAAACGCGCGCATGCCGAAGCGATCGGTGCCCACCTAGTGACACGATTCGGTCGTCCGAGTCATTACGTTCTTACTAACAAAGAAGAACTTTTGAAATTGCAGGGGGCCGGTAATGAAGCCTGATATTACACCTAATAAACCGTTCGGCGCTGTTGTTCAGGCGCGTACCGCTGATCATGATATTCGTGACCTAGATATAACGATGCTTCGTGAACTTGTATGGAATGAACGTCTGCTTGTGTTGCGCGGATTTAAAACATTCACGGGTGCTGAGGAATTTTCAACCTACTGCGAGCGTTGGGGTGAAATCAGTGTGTGGCCATTTGGTAAAGTTCTTGAGCTGGTCGAGCGTAACAATCCCGAAGATCATATTTTTGATAATAACTACGTTCCCTTGCATTGGGATGGCATGTACCGTCCTCAAGTTCCAGAGTTTCAGCTTTTCCACTGCGTGAAGGCTCCTAAATCGGGACAGGGCGGTCGCACCACATTTTCAAACACGGTGAAAGCTTTGGAAAATGCGCCCACTAAATCAAAAGATCTGTGGAATAGAGTCACAGGTAAATATCAACGCAAAATGGAATTCTACGATAGTACTACGGTATCGCCAGTTATCGATCTTCATCCACTTCGAGGCCATTCGGTGATTCGCTACAATGAGCCTCCGAGCGCAGGGTTTGGAAATTTTGTAAATCCACCGACACTTGATTTTTCGGGTGTCAGCAGCGATGAAGTTGAAGAATTTCATCGCTCGTTAAGAGAGTCATTGTACTCGCCAGAAAACTTCTACGCTCATGAATGGCACGAGGGCGATCTGGTCGTTGCTGATAATTTTTCTCTTTTACATGGACGCGAAGGATTTGAAACCAAAGCCCCTCGTCACCTCAGACGCGTGCACGTGTTAAGCAATCCTCCGTTAAACAATCCGCGATTAGTGAGTCACAAATGAGTTCGCTAAAAAAAGTAGACATTGTTATTGCTGGTGCGGGTCCTGTGGGACTGATGTGCGCCTACCTAGGACAACTGTGTGGATTGACTACGGTCGTTGTGGATAAATCAGAAAAACCACTCGAGGTCGGCAGAGCCGATGCTTTGAATGCACGCACATTACAATTGATGGAAGTCGCGGGTTTATTTGACGAACTGTATCCACTAGGAAAACCGTGCAACACAAGTTCGGTATGGGCCAATGGAAAATTTGTTTCACGCCAGTCGGCGTGGTGGGACAGCCTAGAAGGCTGCTTCCATAAGCATTTCCTAATGCTGGGCCAGTCGTTTGTAGAAAATATTTTAGATACTAAACTTAAAAATATGTCGGCGGCAGTGACGCGGTCAACGTCGGTTGAAAATATTGAAGTGACCAGCGAAGGGTGCCTCACGCCATTATCTAACGGTGAGAAAATTCAATCCAGCTATGTGATCGGTGCTGATGGTTCGCGTTCATTCGTACGTGATCTATTTAAAGTTCCGTTTGAAATCGTTCGCCCGCAAATCGTTTGGGCTGTTCTGGATGGGGTAATAGAAACAGACTTTGAAAAAGTTCCCGAAATAATAGTATTTCAAGCTGAAACATCTGATGTGGCTTGGATTCCAAGGGAAGGCAACATCGATCGCTTTTACGTACGTATGGACACCAAAGATTTTACGTTCGAAGACGCTTTGGCCAAGATTAATCGCGCTATGCAACCACATTCATTAAAATTTAAAGAAGTGACTTGGTTCTCGCAATTTTCCGTAAAGGAATCCGTTGCGGAAAAATTCTTTGTTCAAGATCGCGTGTTCCTTGCAGGCGATGCCTGCCACGTTCATTCTGTGAATGGTGGCCAAGGTTTGAACACGGGCTTGGCCGATGCCTTTAACCTGATGTGGAAATTAAACATGGTTTTAAAACATGGGGCATCTGTCGACCTTTTGCATTCCTTTGAGGCCGAGCGTAAACCCGTGGCGCAAAGTGTGATTGAATCTTCGGGCGAGCTTGTTCGCTCTACTAAGTTTTCGGAAAATGGAACCCATGCGCAAGACTACGTAAACATCGTTCAAAAGCGGTCGGGCAATATCACAGGGATGGGAATTCGTTACGGTGACGACGGACTTCGCGGTACGCGGCTCTTTGACCTAGAGGTTTTACGAGGGGACGTGAAAACTCGCCTGTATTCGCTACTAGATTACTCTAAATATACTCTGCTAGTTTTTGGCGACGATAAAGTAACTCTGGATTTGCCCGAATTTGTAAAAGTCATTCAGATTGGTTCTAGAAAAATAGAAGGCGGGCACTGGACGGAAAGTTCTATATACAAAAACCAAGCGATCCTAGTGAGACCGGATTCTTATATCGAATCAGTTACTACACTAGATAAAATCGAAACTCTGCTGCGTGAAATTCAGCGAAAAGCCGCCCCGTTGCCATCGTTGATTCGGCGTCCATTTCCAAAACTAAATACCGTATGATAGCGTAAGGGAATGTTAGCAACACCGAACGAAATCGAATATTTTATTGAAGTCTATCAAACACGCCACGTTTCAAAGTCGGCGATACGCCTTGGGGTGACTCAACCTACACTGACTCTGAGCCTGCAGCGCCTAGAAGAAAAACTGGGAGCCAAGTTATTTCATCGAACCAAACAAGGTGTGATCGCGACCGAGCAAGGAACATTGTTCTATAAAAAAGCGCACGGTTTGTTAGATTCATGGAACGACCTTCATCATGATTTAGGTCAATCGATGGAAAATATTCAGGGACATTTTAAAATCGGCTGTCATCAAAGCGTGGGAGCTTATACATTACCGATATTTCTAGAGAGCTTGCAAAAAGAAGCACCCGGAATTGAAATCGATTTAGTTCATGATTTTTCAAGAAAGATCACAGAACGAGTAGTGTCGTACGATATTGATTTGGGATTTGTGGTTAACCCCGTCAGACATCCCGATCTAGTGCTTAAAAAAATGGGCGACGATCGTGTTTTATTCTGGCGCGCCAAAGGATCTGGATCCATTCCCAAAAGAATATTTGCAGATCGCAGTCTAATGCAGATTCAAGAAATTCTGGGAAAGACGCATGCAAAAGAATTTAGTGATTGGAAACTGATCAACAGCGGCAGTTTAGAATTGATCAGAACGTTGACCCTAGCAGGCCAAGGTATCGGAATTCTTCCTGAACGGGTCGCCAAAGCCGACGGCGCGGATTTAGTTCCTTACGATTTAAAACTGCCGATCTTTGAAGATAAAATCTTTGTTGCTTACAGGAAAGATGTTCTAGCTAATCGCGCGGGTCGAGAATTAGTCAGACTAGCTAGTTTTACTCTGTAATTATTTACGTTCCATAATCATATAGCCCGAAGTACGCATGTATTTAGTTTTAGTCTCGTGGCTTAAAAATAAACCTATAAAGCGCATGATTGACGGCACGGGCATACCGCGACCAAGTTTTTTTCCTTCTTCAGGCAAATATTGGATTGTTTTTGGATCCCAGCCACGTGTTTGGAAAAACCCAAACCAGTCGGCAGGATAAAAATGAAATTGCGCATTTTTCATTTTTTCGGCGCGCTTTCCTGAGCGCAAGTATTTATAAACGAGCGCGGATATATAATCAGCGATCCAATACGTGAAGTTTTTCTCTATTAAAAGATCTTCGGCCAGCATAGCGACTTGTTCTTCAGTCAGATAAGGCAAAACACCCTCGGTGAGGATGGCAACTTTTCTAGAGTTTTTTCCAATATCGCTAAAAAGTTTCTTTCTAGCATCCCGATCACTTAGATCTAAAGACACTCGCTGCAACTGACACTTTGGTTTTTCACTAGACAGTTTGTCTTCTTTAAGCTGGATAATATTGGGGAAATCGACTTCAATCCATTTCAAGTTTGCAGGTAAATTCAGACGATAGGGACGAGTATCAAGACCTGCGCCTAAGTTAACAACGCAGTCGACCCCTTGCTCTACCAGTTGCTGAATGTATCTATCGATTATTACAGTTCGAATCAAAACGTTGAACTGAGTGTAGGTCGATGTTTCCTGCAAAGAATCAGCAATCTGTTGACCACGCTCACCGACAAGAATTTTGGCCATGGGATCTTTAAACAAAGAATTTGGGCGATCAGTTTCCAACGAGCGATAATAAGCCACCCACAGCGCGGTATCAGACACATTTTTAATAATCGGAGTTTCGTTTTTCATAAATACATTCTAGTCTAGAAAGCGATTTATTCAATCTTGTAATTCAACCTTATAGGTATAGGAATAGACTCATTTGGAAATAGGGCCTAGCTCAAAGTAGAATTAATATAAACTAGGAATAAAAGTCCTAGATCTTATGCCGAACTTCAAAAACCAAACAGCTATTGGCAATGTCCTGAATCAGCGAATCACCGATCGCTGTAGCATCCGCATCTAGATTCGCATCCCACTCGTCCAAAAGAATCATCGAATAGTGTAATCGGTTTTCTGCCAGCCATTTCAATTCAGCTAGTTTCAATTGTCCTGTTGAGCCTTTGGTATCGAAATTTGGATTTTCATATTTGGCCGGTAAATAAAAAACATTGTCCTTGTCTCCCTTAAGGCTCAAGCACAACGTCGATTTTCCGCTGCCGTTAGGACCCGATACTAGAAACCGTCCTTGAGTTTTAGTCCTTAAAACATCCTCAATCGAAGACGACACTTTTGTCACTGTATCAATGATTGAAATTAGTTTTCCGGTATTCCTATCTTCTAGTTTTTCAATGGGGTGATGCTTTGATAGACGCTCTTCAAACGATCTCCACTTAATTCTAAGCGCCTGCAAAGCCTGTCCTGCCAGAATCAGATTTGAGCTCATATTAAAAATTTGCAGGATACGCGGAAGCAAAACACCTAAGGACATTAAAAACACTTGATCTAGTTGATTGCCGTTAAATTTGACGAACAGTATCCATGTCAGAGGAACAAACGATGCGATTAACACCAATATGTTTGCCAGCGCCTCGATTCTATAGATTCCGGCTGCCAAAGATTCTGTGGTTGTCGTATGCCCTGAAATAGTTTGAAGAGACGTTTGGTAAAATGGTTTGTTTTTCAAAGTTAACGTCTGCCAAGAACCCAGCAATGATTTTTCCGTTTCGTATTGAGTCTCTTGTTTCAGTTTTTGCAGTTTTTCAGTAAAATAAGGCGCTAAGAAAAATTGAAGCGCCGAAATAATAAAACCAGCAATCATTCCAAATATAATATCT
This sequence comes from uncultured Bdellovibrio sp., assembly GCA_964498705.1. Classification (GTDB taxonomy): domain Bacteria; phylum Bdellovibrionota; class Bdellovibrionia; order Bdellovibrionales; family Bdellovibrionaceae; genus UBA2316. Next base: position 27,841 of record CAZCHT010000035.1, read on the forward strand.
TGTCCTAACAAGAATCCAATGGCGATCGAATTAAAAACAAGACTTAACATAGCCGGAAAATTCAAAAACATGAATCGCGTCGTTTCTTCTATCAAACCGATGTGTTCACGTTGCAATGCAAACACATCGTCACGTTGTTTCGTATTAAATACCCAAGCTTTTCGGCCATCGATCAAATCAGTAAAAAGTTTCACATTGGACGATCGCGCAAATGCGGTCCACATATGATAAAAATAGTTTCCCACAAATCCTGGCAGGTATGGCGAGATAGCAATCAGAATCAGAACCAGAATTTTGGAAACGTGAAATGTTTCCGGGTTTGTGGCTTCTTTAATAAAATCCACCAGGGCCCACGACGTCGCCGCCGCACAGACTTGCTGCAGGGTAAAGCTGACCAGCATTGATTTTCCGTATTTAATTTTAAATAGCTCTAGCATAGTCGTCTCCGAAAAGTTCGTTCACTCGACTAGTCATCAGCGACCAGTGAATTGATGTCAAAGAATTACGGGTATCCTCTAATCCTTTCAACAACTGATCTATTGGCGGGTGAAGCGTATAGGAATTATTTTCATCACTGCCATTATTTTTTCGGTAATTCAAAACATTTAGTCCCACAAAATAACTATGAATGACTTTATCCAAAGGACGAGATCGCTTAAGAATTGTTGAAAAGGCAAAGTTCTCTTTAAGTGAAAGTTTCGGATACTGGCTGTAGTGGCCGTAGATGCGTTCATCTATAAATAGAAGCTGATGAGTCACTTCGTGGACAAGGAACTCGCAGTAGTCCTGCTGTGTCCATTTCTCTGTGGGGTTCAGCCACAAGACGCCCAGGGCATTTGATGAAGATCCGCCATGGGCTTTAGTGGATTTTCCAAATATGATATATCTGAATACTATCTTTATGAGTGTGGCTAGTTCGATATTTTGCGATTCAATTAGGCGAATTGCTGAATACAAACGTTGTTGGTGTTTTTCCTCGTCCGCAAAGTGAAGATCTTCGATCATCGAAGCCTGAGCTAAATCATTCAGCTGCGAGCGAATACTAAATGCGTTGGCTAGAATAGTTTTTTGATCGATAGAAGAAATCAATACCGGCAAGTCATCGATCGGGAATACAATTTTATTTTGAGGCTGAACTAAGTCAATATATCGGGCCAGCGCCACTTTCAGCTCGAGTAGTGAAGTGAATTTATTAGTCTCTTTAGTCGAAATCAGTTTAATGCAATTATCGATATTTTGTTTGAATCCTAAAGTATAGTACATACGGTCCCCTGAAAGATTGAGGGCCGACAGTGGTAGCTGCCGGCCCGGGTTATTTACTCAAGAACCAGCATCACTAAGTGACATTCTGTTTGTGCTAATTCGGCTTCGATCACTTGAATTCTTTCAGATTCTACTGAAGATAGGCTGATCGTTTCAAAATTGATATCTAGTTGCATAGAGTTCCCTTTGTTGCGGCTTGATTGCCTGTCAGTCACTAAAGCAATGGGTAGACCAAAGGAAAAAAGGTTCAGCTCGAAATAATTGCAGTTTGACGAAAAAATTCGTCCGAGATTCAAGACTGAGTCTTTATATTAGGAAAAGTCAGTATTGCTTTGGCCAGTGGCAAGGGTAATACTATCGACATGAAAAAACTGGGTCTGAGCCTACTGTTTATAGTGATCATCATGTCGTTTCTATACTGGCGCTATGGAACCTCTCACTATACTAAACTTGGCGAGACTACATTTCTAAAGACCAACGATATAGAGATAAAAATGGTGACTCGCCATGAGTACTTGCCACTGCATTATATTGGGGATGCCTATTCTGTAGCTTGTAAATCTATTAATACCAGTCAATTTAATGCGTGGAAATATGATCAAGTAGAGGGCGGTTGGAACATTATTCCGGCTCCGGCACTGAAATGTTTAGTTGCTGATAAGATTGAGTGCGATCATCTAAAATTGGCGGAACAGGCCAAACCATTTTTTATACTAGCTGATTCGATGACAGTCTTGGTTCTTGGGCAAGACAAGCTGTCAGCATCATTCAACGGATGTAAATCGTTTGTTTTTTGGGACTATAAGAATTTGCCCAAAGATTTAGAAATTCAAAACTCAGCGGACTTCAGACACTGTGAAGAGCAAAAAATCCAAGATAAAAATCGTGGCCTAAACTATCCCGATGTTGATTGCAGGCCTTTGAATTTTCTAAACGACTCTAAGTTCACCTTTGAAAATATTAAAGCTAACGACACCGGGTACCTTTCATTTAGTGTACGTTCTTCCGCATTTATAAATAAGGAAGGCATTAAAATCGAAACTAATGATTTTGGTAAATCGTGGACTACAAAAGATTAATAAACTGAATATAGTTAGAGGAGAAAATCATGACGGAATTTAAACCATGGGGACAAGCAGAAATAGAAACTTGGTTCCAACAACAACCCGTAAAACGGTCTTACTTAAAAGAAGTCGTAGGGAAAATTCAGGAATTAAAATCTAAATTTGAAGTCACTCAGTATGGAGCTCTTTCACTGAATAAAGATTTGTATCCTCTATATCTAGTAAAATCTAAAGAATTCGATCCCAAGAAAAAAACAATTCTAGTCACGGGCGGAGTCCATGGTTACGAAACCAGCGGCGTGCACGGTGCTATTGCCTTCATGGAACGGGAAGCTTCAAAGTACGCGGATAAATTTAATTTCGTGTGCACGCCGTGTATCAGCCCGTGGGCGTATGAAACAATCAACCGCTGGAATTCAAAAGCGATCGATCCAAATCGATCGTTCGTTCCTAACAGCCCGGCTGAAGAGTGCGATTTGTTTTTAAAAGCACTAGCTCCATACAGCAAAGATCTTTACGCGCATTTCGATCTGCATGAAACAACAGACACTGACAATACGATCTTCCGTCCTGCTAAAGCATTACGTGATGGTAAACCGGAAGAGCCGTGGTCAGAGATTCCCGATGGTTTCTATGCTGTTGGTGATACTGAAAATCCATGCCCAGAATTTCAAACCGCAGTTATTAAATCCGTGAAGAAAGTGACACACATTGCGCCCGCTGATGAGCATGGAAACATAATCGGTGAAAAGCTCGAGCAAGACGGCGTGATTAATTACCCTCTAAAAAAGCTCTCATTATGCGCGGGATTTTCTAACGCGAAATACACAACGACTACGGAAGTTTATCCCGACAGTCCTAAAGTAAACGCTCAAAATTGTGTAGATGCACAAGTCGCAGCGATTACAGGCGGTCTAGATTACCTTAAAACGGTGTCTCAATAAAAAATCAAAATCAGTCTTGACCTCAAGTTAGCTTGAGGTCGTATCCTCTGTTTAGTGTGAGCGATCATACTTTTAAAATTGAAAGCTAAATTTCAAAGGAGATACAATGTCTTTCGAACTTCCACCACTTCCTTATCCACATGATGCCTTGGTTCCTTATATGTCTAAAGAGACCCTTGAGTATCATCATGATAAACATCATAAAACCTACGTTGATAATTTAAATAAGTTAGTTCCCGGCACTGAATTCGAGGGAAAAGATTTAGAAACGATTATTAAGAAATCTTCTGGCGGTATTTTTAATAATGCGGCACAGATTTGGAATCATACATTTTTTTGGGACTGTTTAGCACCTAAGGCGGGTGGTGAGCCTACGGGCGCCCTGGCCGATGCAATCAAACGTGATTTTGGATCTTTCGATAACTTCAAAGAAAAATTCTCAGACGCTTCGATCAAACAATTTGGCGCGGGCTGGGGTTGGTTAGTTAAAACTAATGAAGGCCGGCTTGAAGTTACATCAACATCGAATGCTGGTAATCCGATGACTGATGGAAAGAAACCGCTTCTAACGTGCGATGTATGGGAACATGCCTATTACATCGATCACCGAAACAAACGTCCCGATTTCCTAGGTGCCTTTTGGAAACTAGTAAATTGGAACTTTGTCGAAAAGAACTTTACTCAGAAATAATTAATTAAGCAGCTGAGTCGCTACCACATTAACAGATTCATTGATTTCTTCATTGGTAGCGTCTCGAGCCTCTAGGGCTTCGATCTCGAATACCAAATCTTGTCCTGCTAAGGGATGATTTCCATCAAGACTGACGAAATCAGAATGTAATTCTAATACTCGGTAAGAACGTTGAATACCGCTTTTGCTGACGATATTGATTAATTCGCCTTTTTTAGTAGTACCTGGAAGTTTCTTTCTAGGAAAGAAAACTACTTTTTTAGGATCGTACAAACCATAAGCTTCTTCAGCTGTTAGTGATATCGAGCGCTTTTCGCCCTTGATTAAATTTTGTAGACCTTTTGTTAAGCCTGACAACATAACGGTTTGATCATTTTGACCAGCCGTTAAAACATCGCGATTGAAAGTTGAACTGATAACTGTGCCGACCGTGTTTTTAAGGATGCACTTGAATGAAATGACTTGAATGCTAATGTAAATCCCCTCTCTTAAAAATAAAAAACCGACCCATGGGATCGGTTTCCAAAA
>CAZCHT010000036.1:0-32307 GCA_964498705.1 uncultured Bdellovibrio sp.
CAAATCTGAAAACGATGCCTGGGAAGTGAAGGGGAAATACACCTTGAATCCTGATGGCGACAACGACGATTTGAACCAGAACTATGAAGGTTTGGCCATTTACGAATCTAACGGTAAAAAATATTTAATTATGGTCAGTGACGACAATTTTAATAAATTCGAGAAAACAGTGTTTAGTTTTTTTGAGCTTGAGGTTAAATGATTACGTTAAACGTAAAGAAAAATATCGATCCCAAAGTTTTACTGCGCCATCCGTGGATGACAAAAGCATTATTTGATAAGCCCAGCGAATCCGTAAATCCCAATGAAATTGTTGAAGTGCGAGATGCTCAGAATCAGTTTGTATCTAGAGGCTATGCTAATTCGCTGTCACTATTCTACTATCGAGCCCTAACATTTGATTCCCGTGAGAAATTGGAAGATAAATTCGGTTTTTTGAGTTCTCGGTTGTATGAGTTATTTATTCAAAGGTTGTCGTTAGGCTACAAGAAAAGCTTTCGTTTGTGCTTCAGTGAAAATGATTTTTTACCTGGATTAGTTATTGATCGATTTCTGTCAGAGAAAAATGGCAAAGACTATCAGGTATTTGTTGTTCAGGTAACAACGGCCGGGATTAATAGCTATATTTCCGATCCGCTTAAAATTTTTAAAACTTTAGTTGAAAAAATGAATCAGGAAAAAATGATTCCGATTGTGTGGGAACAAACTATCTTGGTTCTGCGGAACGATATCAAAATCCGTGAAAAAGAAGGATTGCCGTTCGGGCCGGCTCAAATTTTAAATAACGTTGATAACTTGGACTTATCGGTTATGCCAGTTTCGATCGATCACTGGTTTTTAAAATCAGATATGAAAATTCAGTCGGACTTGATGGGCGGGCAAAAAACAGGATTCTTTCTAGATCAAAATTATAATTTACTTCGCGTTGCCGAAGTCTTTACCGAATACGTAAAGTTTTTCAAACCTAAAAAAGTGCGCATCATGGATATCTGCTGCCACCTAGGCCAGTGGACCGCCTATCTTGGCCTTGTATTGAAGCAAATGGGTGTCGAGGCCGAGTTTGTGTTGGTAGATATATCCAAAGATGCCTTAGCTAATGCCAAGGCGACAATGGATGGCTACGGCATTCAGGCTCAGTGCCAAGCTATTGACGTGATGGATGATAAGTTTACTATCGACGAGAACGCGTTTGATTTGATCATCGTAGATCCGCCTGCATTTGCAAAAAGCAAAGAGCATATACCGGCTGCGAAATCGGCTTACCAGAAACTGAACCTAAAGGCCTATAAGGGTATTAAAAAGTATGGGTTTGTAGTTTCGTGTTCGTGTTCCGGAGCTATTTCCCTTGAAGATCTAAAAGACTCTGTGAACCGCGCGCAAATCAAAGCATTCCGGACTTCTAAAATTGTCGCTCAAGGTGGCCATGCTCCCGATCATCCGCATTTGTTCAGTTTTCCAGAGGGTTTCTATTTGAAAATGATTACGGCCCAGGTGACTAGTTAGGTTCCTGAATCTGGGCAATCGATAGTTGCTGGATCAATTTTCTCAACACTGGTCGTTGTAGGATTGTACTCAGGATTGTTCTTAATCTTATCAATACGATCTTGAGTCATTGGATGAGTATTTAGAAAACTGGCTAGTTTAGATGAGTCCGGACTGATCTTTTGAATCGTATCGAAGAAGTCGTTCGACGTATAAAGACCTTTAAAACGTTTGATTGTGTATGTGATGGCTCGATCATCGGAAGCTGATTCTTGCCCTTGGCTAAATCGTCTATCGACAATGGCCTGATTGATCGAAAAGAAGGAATTAGAATCGGCACCTACATTTACAAAGAATAATCCTAACGATATTGCGATAGCACGTCCCATGCTTTTTAAGTGATCTCTATTTAACACGTGGCCGATCTCGTGACCTAAAATAAAATAGAGCGAATTCAATTTCATGTCGTCTTTTAAAAGCCCCTTGAACACGATGATTTTTTTACCTGGCAAAGCGATCGCATTTACGGAGGGATCGCACGAAAGGAAAACCTCTGGCTTGTACACAGGATCGATAGAATTGCGTGAAAAAATATCGTCGGCTAGGGATTGGCCCAGTGGCCATGGCTTTTGGCCCATCTTCATATCTAAAAAAGAGAAAATTTTAGATTCATATTTAGCGGGGATCGAGGTTGCGGCTGTTTCGCCGGCGATTCCCAGTGCTATGAGTAAAAGGAAATAGAGTCCAAAAAAACCCACCACCAGAATTAAAGCATTCAGCCATGGATGTTTTTCTGTTTTATAGTTTATTTCTTCAGATTCTTCAGTAGGAATGTATTTCATTAAGCTGAGGCGTCGCTTGTTTTACGTTTTTTAACTGCGGTTCCGTAGGCAAACACTTCGATTCCGATAGCATCTAAAGCCGATGATTCTAAGCGCACTTCTAAAATCTCGTCAGCGCCCCAGTGACTTGCATTTTCTTTCATTCGCAAAACAGATTCACGACGACCGCGATCCATTAGGGATTCAAAGGTATTTAGTCGGCCACCGAATAGGTTCTTAATAGAAGCTACAAAGTTTTTAAAGTAGTCACTCGCAATGACTACGCTACCAGTTACTAACATAGCATCGGAATACGGAGAAAAATCTCGGATTTTTTCAGAGCGGGTCGCGATCACGGCATACTTTTTCTGCCGTTCTAAAATGCTTTTATAATGTTTTTTTTCACGAGAACTGCCGAAAAAAAATCCAGCGGTTAGTAGGATAACGAATAGGCCGAGTTGAATTAAGGCTTCCACTATTCAACCTTTACGGCTGTTCCATAGGCGAATACTTCGGCGGCGCCTGGTGCTACGTCACTGGTAGCATAGCGAATTCCGACAATAGCATTAGCACCTAATTTAACAGCTTGAGCGACCATCCGTTCTGTGGCTTCATCACGAGTTTCTTCCATTAGTTCAGTGTAACCTTTTAACTCTCCACCGATGATATTTTTAAGACCAGCAAATAGATCTCGGCCAAAGTGTTTAGATCGCACTGTTGAACCCGTAACGATGCCGAAATGAGATATAATTTTCTTTTCTGGAATCGCTTCGATGGTAGTTAAAATCATGGACTATCCTTTAATTTGGCTTAGCGCTGGATTGCGTCTGCTGGGCTTGTTGGGCCGCTTGCTGCTGGCTAGTTTGCATCTGTTGTTGCTGTTGAAGATATTGATTTACCTTAGTTACGTATTCTTTCAGACTCGTATTTTCTTGCTTCAAAAGGTTGATTTGGGTCAGGCCTTGTTGCAAGTGATTGTAATAGTCTTGAGATTCTAAATGCTTTTTATCGTAGCCCATTTTTAGTTCCACGATTTTATTCTCAGCCACAGTCATCAAGTTTTTCATGTTTTCATTTTGTTTGTGACTGGCTTCTTCGATTTCATTTAAAGCGCTTTGCATGTCTTCGATTTGAACATTCAACGATCTAATATGAACATCTTTATCTAGCATTTTTTGATTTAGCTCTTCGATTGTAGCGCTAATTTGTTCTTTTTCAGAAAACCAACAATCGCGATCGGTTTGATACTGATTTTTGGTCTTTGCTAGTTCAAGACTTAACTCTTCTTTTAAAGCATCGTTCAGTTCCAGATCTTTTATGCTATTTTTGATCTTTTCTTGAAGTTGTAAATTGTATTTACGTTCTTCATTTTGAATTTGCTGAGCGCGAGTCTTTAGCCCCTGCATTTCTAACTGTAAATGAAGAGCAATTTCGTTTGATTTGACCAGATCAGCATTCAGCTTGGTATTGATGTTACGTTCAGCCTGTAGCTGTTCGGTAATCATACGCAACTGACCATTGTGTTCTGATTTAGACACCTGAAGATTTTCAAGCGATTTAATTTTGTTTCTGAACTCGTCTTGAGTATCTAGCAAATCACTATGAAACTTTTTAATCTGCGTTTGCATTTTTTCAAATTTATTAGTTTGTGGAAGTGAAATGTCATCACGGTGTGATAGTTCATTTAACTTGTTGCAGATCTCATCAAATAGTTTTTCGTGCTCTGGTGTCGTGTTATTCATAGAGCCTAAGGCTAGCAAGCCAGTATAAAGTCCGTCAAACTGCTACCTAAGAAGGTCTAGCTTTTCATTCCATATACCTGAAAGAAAAACTTTACTGGAACAATAAATTTAGTTGTCTATTTTTATAACATTCTGATATTTAGATTTGAAAAGTTTGGGAGCATTTTGTGGATGTTGATCGTCCTTCCACCTGGAAGAAGTTTAGTTCGGATGAAGTTTGTCATAGTTGTGTGGCTAGTTGTTGTACTATGCCGGTAGAAGTTACGTTGGAAGACTTGATTCGGTTGAATTTGATTTCTGAGGATGATGTTCAGAATATGGGGATTCGTAAGATCACTAAAAAGCTGATTAAAGAGAAATGGGTTTCTACCTATCGTGAAGGAACTGGGCTGTTTATGTTAACTCAGAAGGCGAATCGGGATTGTGTGTTTTTAGATTCGCGTACTCGTCGTTGTACAAGCTATCAACTGCGCCCTGATGTCTGCCGACAGTTTCCTAGTATTGGGCCGCGACCTGGGTTTTGTCCGTACATAAAGAATGTTTAGCTTCAATCTTTCGTAATTTTGTTGTCTTCCATAGAGGCGATTTTTTCCATCGTCTTCGTTTGGATTTCAAGCAGTTGAACTTTTACTTGTTCAGCCAGCTCTTCTAGATGTTTGAACTCATCACCGGCACGCAGTTTCAGAACGGCCGGGCGCCCTGCCAAGGTATCATCTAAGAATCTTTCGAATGCATAAAGAGGTCCAGCTATACGATGCGAAATCGTTTTTCCAACCGCAAACAGAATGGCACAAAATCCTACCGAGATAATAAGAAACGTAATTACGAACGGCGAGATAAATTTATTTATTAGGAACTGATTGCCGCCAACAAGTTCAGAAATAGATACACGTAAGTATGTGTAAGAGAACACTAAACTGATAACCGTTAGACCAATACCGACCCCAAGTAGAACGAAACAATACTTCAACTGGAACGATGGATTTACCCAGTATTTTCGACGCGAATTGTGCTCGGGCCATAAGATTTCGCCTTCTTTAATGATCGCCGAAACAATCATGGCGTAACCAACCCACTGAACGGCATCGGCAATATTAAATGCGGGACTTGAAAGTGATGGCGTACCTAGAACGATAAAATCAACGACGTAACCCCAGATAATTCTGTCCGCTACATTTCCTAAAATCCCCCCTATCAAAATAGATAGCCCAGTTCTGAGGACAAGAGATTTGATTGGCAGTAAATACTGAATGATCACATAGATACACAATAAAAAAGCGCCGCCGGTAGATAAGGATACAATACGCAGTACTTGTGGAAGTTCCGAAAACAATCCCAGCATAGCGCCATGATTGTGATGTAATACAAAATTCAAGTAGCCATACGAATGAACGCCCTCTAAACCATTGGCCCATAATTTAGTAAAGCGATCTAAAACCCAACATACAATAAGAGGAAAAAGTACAATCACCCATTCGATTCGTTTCATAAACGTCAGTATGAATTCAAAAAAAAAATCAGTAAATAAAGATAAACTTTTTGCTTAAAGACTAGAGGGAGGTCTACAATTATTGAATGACTATAAATAAATTATCTAAGACCTTGGTCGTGACCAGCTTGTTATGCTTTACAGTTGCGAATTTCGCGACAGCCAGTGAAAACGCAAATGAGCTTAAAAAAAGCGTAGAAAAAGTAGTAGCTCAAAGTAAAGTGCCTAAGAGCGATCTGAGTATTATGATTTCGTATATCGATAATCAAAAGAGCGAAATCATTTATGAGCTCAATTCTTCCGAGAAGAAAATTCCAGCATCCATCAGTAAATTAACAACGGCTGGCGCAGTTTTGGATCAATTTCCTCCGGGACATAAATTCAAAACGGTTTTGGGGCTAGATCCAGATAAAATTTTGGGAGATACGTACACGGGTGACCTCTACCTAAAAGGTGGCGGCGATCCGTCATTTGTTTCAGAGAACATGTGGTTTTTAGTAAATCAATTTGAGCGTAATCAGATCAGCAAAATCAAAGGCTCTATAATCGTGGATGATCTGCTTTTTGATAGCGTTCGCTTTGATGAAAGCCGCCAGGAAAACCGCGTCGACCGTGCTTACGATGCTCCCGTGGGAGCAATGTCGTTTAACTGGAATTCAATTAATATTTTTGTTCGTCCCGATTCTGCCGGCAAAAAACCGAAGGTTTTTCTAGATCCTGACGTGGGTATGTTTATTGTTGAAAACAAAGCTCAACAAAACGAGGGTGATAAAACCGAAATATTTGTAGAACGCAAAGGAGCGCAAATTATCGTTAGCGGCTCTATCGGTAAAAAGAGCAAAGAATTTGTTGCCTATAAAAATGTTGAAGATCCAGCAGATTGGAGTGGTCAAAATCTAAAATTGTTTTTAAAACAACGTGGGATCACTGTTGACGGAGACGTTAAGTCTGGCGTTATGCCGAAATCGATGAAGATAGTTTCCGAATACGAAAGCAAACCGATCGAAGCCATTCTAGCTGACATGAATAAATTTTCAAACAACTACGTGGCTGAAATGCTAACAAAAAATTTAAGCATTTCTGGCGAGACCGACATTGGAAATTTGAAAAAAGGCATGGTTAAAGTAAATGATTACTTGGCTCGTATCAAGACGCCTAAAGATCAATACTATATGGTGAATCCTTCGGGACTAACTCGCGAAAATAAAATGAGCGCAAAAGCGATGACTCATTTACTGGAAACGATTCACAAAGATTTCAAAATTTTTCCAGAGCTTCTTGTTTCCTTGCCGATCGCGGGTGTTGATGGAACTTTGAAAAAACGAATGAAGGGTGAGGCCGCAGAACGCTGGGTCCGCGCTAAAACAGGATTTTTGACCGGCGTTGTAAGTCTAGCTGGTTACGCCGGACGTGCCGATGGTCGTGTGTATCAGTTCACTTTTATATTTAATGGCAGTACCGACGAGGCCAGAATTAGAAACTTTTTTGATAAAATCCTGAATACCTTGATAGACTAAACAAATGAAATATTTGTTTTTATGTCTATTCATTCTCAATGCGGGAAATGTGTTTTCCGCGTCCGCAAATTCTGACGACACACCTGTAACTCACGACGAAATTTTGGGCGCGTCTAACCCATTCGGAACTCGTGATTGGCGCGATCCCGCTTTCGAATCGCAAGGTAACTATATAGGAGCTAGTAAAGACGCGTTTAAAGTTCCAAAAGGAATGGAAGAACGGGTAGAGTTTTGGAAAAAAATCTATACTGAATACACGTCTGAACAAGGTATCATTCACAACACTGAAAATATCGGCGAGGTCTACAAAAAGGTAGATTTTGGAGATATCGTTAGCAATAAAGATCTAACTCGTTATCAGATTGAAAAAGCAAAACAGAAGCGTGTCGATAATCTTAAAAAAATTATATTGTTGGAAAAGCCAAGTTTGAAGATGGATGATCTGCGATTTCAGTTAGGGCAAAAGGATCGTGTCGAAACCGCTATTTTTCTATCGGGTCGCTATATCGAGGACTTCGAAGATATTTTCCGTCAAAACCAATTGCCAATTCAACTGACTCGTCTTGTGTTTGTGGAGAGCTCATTTAATGTCTTAGCACGCTCTAAAGTAGGTGCTAGTGGCCTTTGGCAGATTATGCCATCAAATGCCCGTCCTTATCGTATGATGGGACCCTTAGTAGATAAGCGAAATCATCCGATTGAAGCCACCAAATTGGCGGCTAAGATTCTAAAAAATAATTTTGGTATGCTAGAGGATTGGTCATTGGCAGTGACTGGATATAATCACGGACCCACCGGCGTACTGAAAATGACAAAAAAATATAAAACTCGAGACTTGGCAGAATTGATTGAAAATGTAAACTCACGAAAGAGCTTCGGGTTTGCATCAAGAAATTTCTACGCTAGTTTCTTAGCGATTCTGGAAGTTGAAAGCAATGCACCCAAGTATTTTAAAAATATAAAGTGGTCGAAGCGAATTCCGGGTGAGCCGTTAAAAATGAAGCATGCGTTGCCATTTGAAATGCTGACTCGATGGTTTGATAATGATTTGTTGAAACTTCAGATCTACAACCCACACTTAAGCCGCAAACTGATTTCTAAGTCTGATTCGGTTCCACATGGTACGTGGTTATTGATTCCAGAAAAATCATACCTTACAGCGTTGTCCGACATGGCTCGGATCAAACGACGGGTTGCTAGCATAGGTAAAAATTAGGCCAAGAATTAGGACAAGGATTAATTTTTCGATAGGCAGTAATTAAGGCCGATATTTCTATTATGCGGAAATGTCATTTCGTCTGTTATAGCTTTGCAGCGGGATCGTTTAACAGAAATGTTTTCTAAGCAAGTCCACAAAGCCCTATCGCGAGTGTCAGAATAGTTAAGTTTCTTAGCTGTCGCTACACACTCATCCATTTTCATTTTAAAGATATTATCGTTAATACAACCAACAACCAATGTGTCCGAAGATGTCGTGTGTTCTAAAACACGAGCTAGATTCAAACAAAGATCTACTGATTTTTTAGCACGGCCTTGATTAAAACAATTAATTTTTTCGGCATCACGATCAGCTGGTGATTCGAGCTTATTAGACGCGCTCAAACACATGCGATAGCTATCGCGCGGATTGGCTGCTAGGGAAAGAAGAGGTAGTAGTACGAACAATATTATATTTTTCATATAAACAGCATTTGCACTATATCATAGACTCAGAAAAAAGTCTCGATTTTAGAGTAAAAAATGAATGTAAACAAAAGCTACAACGGCTGATGTTTATAATTGAGTTCAGATATCTATTTTTGAAAAGTGACACTTTCGGGCAGCGACCGAAAAGTGAGAGAGTCAGGTTACTGAAAGCGAGAGAGCATCTTTTTAGAAATATCGTCTTTTTTAATAAAAGTGATTCCAAAACCGACCCCTTTTTTCCAAACGACTTGACCAAAAAGATTGCGGGTTTTGTTTAAAGATTTAAGAGGTAAAATGATGCGGATGCAGTCGCCTTCTTGTGGTACGTAGTCGCCTTTTGTCAGTTCCAAAAAGCAGCCCGATGTTGAAAGGTTTTTCATTGTACCCTTCATGGTCTCCATGCGGCCAAAAACCTCGATGGTAGCCATTTCATTGGTAGTGAATCTTCTCGCAACTTCTTGCATACGTCCCCTCGACTTACTTAGTATATCGTACTTTTTTGGGCACTTATTAAGTTCGTTTTGAGATTTCTTTTCTAGAGGATATTATGTCATTTGAAATGGGAAAATGTCCAAAATCGGGAGGGTCTTGCCTTAAACGCCAGTTTGACCGTATCAGAGTGAGACCCTTTTTCCGATGTCTATTCGCGATGATAAACTTTGAAATCCATTCCGATTTTGCCATCGAATGAACGTTTTAAAACTTCTTCGCGGAATTTAGATTTATCGAATTCTGGGAAATGAGTATCGCCTTCGTATTCTTTGTTTATTTCGGTAAGTATAATTTTGTTAGCTAGGGGAACAAATAATTTGTAGATTTCCGCTCCGCCAATTACACAGACCTCATCAGGCCAGCCGGCTTTGATGAGCTGCTGAGCTTTAGTGATTGATTCATCTACGCTCGTCACAAATTGAACTCGCTCTTGAGCTTGAGCCGGAGCCGATCGTGAAATAACAATATGAAACCGATTAGGTAAAACTTTAGGAAGCGAGTCGAACGTTTTTCGACCCATAATCATAACTTTGTTTTTCGTTGTTGTTTTGAAAAACTCTAAGTCTTCCGGCAGATGCCAGATTAATTTGTTGTTATTCCCAATGGTGCGATTTTTTGCCATCGCGGCTACAAGAGATAAAATCATACGCTAATTTCAGCCTTAATTGTTGGATGTGATTCATAACCGACAACTTGAATGTCTTCGTATGTGAAATCATCAATGTTTTTGACGTTAGGATTTAAAATTAATTTCGGAAGTGCCATCGGAGCTCGTGTCAGTTGCAATTTCGCTTGCTCGACATGATTCAAATATAAATGCGCATCACCCAAAGTATGGACAAATTCTCCAACACCTAATCCGCACACTTGCGCTACCATATGTACGAGCAAGGCGTAGCTAGCGATATTAAATGGCACACCTAAAAATATATCGGCACTACGTTGATATAACTGGCAAGATAGCTTGCCGCTACCTACATAGAATTGGAAGAAGGCGTGGCACGGTGGAAGCGCCATCTTGCTGACCTCGCCCGGGTTGAACGCGATCACTAAGTGACGTCGTGAATTGGGATCTTTTTTGATCGACTCAATAACTTGCTGAAGCTGATCGATCGTTTGGCCATCTGCCGTCTTCCATCTACGCCATTGTTCGCCATACACCGGCCCAAGATCGCCGTTCTCATCCGCCCACTCGTCCCAAATGCTTACTTTGTTGTCGCGTAGGTACTTGATGTTCGTATCACCCTTAACGAACCATAGAAGTTCGTGAAATATAGAACGTGTATGTAGTTTTTTGGTAGTGACCAGAGGAAATCCGTCTTCCAGGTTGTAGCGCGTTTGATGACCGAACACACTTAATGTGCCGGTTCCCGTGCGATCTGACTTCTTTTCCCCGTGTTCTAGAACATGACTTAAAAGGTCTAGGTATTGCTTCATTTCCAGCCTCCATAGTCCAACATATAGACTCCGTATGGGAGTTTCAAAATCTTTTTGAAATTGATGAAAGGCGATGTAAATTTCCAGTTGTCTTTAACGCGTTTAAAAATTAATTTAGGGAAGACATATTTAGGAGAAAGCATATGGAAAAACTACCTCCATCAGAAATTAAATCGACAAGCCCTGAGCAAACATTCAAAGAAATGCTCCCATTTCTTGTTTATGCAGCCATTCCTCTAGCCATAACTATTATATTAGCCCTAACGTTCGGCCCCCCATACTAAGCGGGGAAATGGCCTAAAAGGCCTAACTCTTCGTTCTCCGCGGTCGGACTCCCTGCGACGTGGCTGTGCCACGCCTCAGTCGCCTCCCTTGTGCGGCCTCGATTTAGTCCTTTTATGCCATTTCTATAAAATTTGAGATTCTGTATAAAAAAGGCTGCCAATGGCAGCCTAATTATTTTGCATATCTTTGGTTTGTTTGGATTATTGGAAGTTTTGTACTTGGCCGATGTAGGGTAAGTTTCTGTATTGGCCTTCGTAATCAAGGCCATAGCCTACTACGAATTCATTCGTGATTTTGAAACCTACGTGATCTAGCTGACATGGAACTTTTAGAGCTTCTGGTTTTTCAAGAAGAGTCACTGTCGTTAGGCTCGCTGGTTTTCTAGATAAAATTGAGTTTTTAAGGTAATTCATCGTCAAACCTGTATCTACGATGTCTTCAACTAGAAGAACGTGGCGGTTTTCAACGGGTTTGTTTAAATCTAGAGTTACTTTGATTTCGCCGGATGATGAAGCTCCGTGATAACTTGAAACGCCATAGAATTCACAGGCTAAATCAGTGTCAATGTTACGGATTAGATCCGAGTAAAACATGAACGAGCCTTTTAGTACGCAGATAGCTACAACGTCTTTATTATGGAATTTCTTAGTTAGCTCTTTGCCAAGCTCTTGTACACGTTGTTGAATTTTTTCTGCAGAGATAAATGGCTTGATTTGTAATTCCATGTTTTTTTTCCTTATTTCCTTAAAAGCTGATGTCAGCATTTTAGTTAAAAATTGGGTGAAAGTTCAATCTAAAAGTTGAACAAATGAGACCGGCTCAATCTTAAAAAACTAAACGAACGAATTATTCATAACTTCACCAAAGCCGCCGCCACCAGGGACGATGTAGTCTTTGGCATTTAGGCCTTTTTCTTCGTTCCAAAGCATTCCAGGCTCGCTGGCTAACGCTTTTGTGCTAGAAAGACCGCGATCCAAGCGAATCGCTACCACTAAAACATCAGGATGTGTTTCTGTGATTTTCTTTAAATATTCCGGGGTCACAATTAAATGCATTGCGATAAATCGAACCGGAGTGCCTGGCACGTTTTGTTTGTAGTGATTGATTGTCGACATAATCGTATTGCCGGTGGCGCCCATGGGGTCGGGGATCAATACAAAGCTATTTTCAACACCGCCGCCAATTTTAAAGCCGTCTAATTCCGTCTTAGTCACTTGGTTGTTTGAATTGATCGCACGAGCCGCAAAGATATGATCCTGACGGATGTTTTCTGGTTTTAAAAATAGGTGCAATTTTTCGTAGCAAATATGTGACGGGTAGGTTCCTGCACGAGCAAGATTAATACAAACGGCTTTGGCCTCTGGGGTAATCTGCTGAGTTTTTAAAAGAACTTCGGGATGGTCCTTATGCATGCGAGTCGCTACCGAGATATCGTGTGAAGGAAAGAAGTTATTTACCACCTCGGCTAGAAGCTGAGAATACAAGTAATCAACGTAACGATTAATCTCTGGTTGAAATGTCGTTGGCTGACACAGTTTTGCTAATAGGCCAAGTAGGTAGGGTTGATCAAAGAAGTGAACGTTTTTTCCGTAATGGTGTTTCATTACGAGGTCTTTTACCAAAGCGTGCGAACAAGTCTCTATTTATTTTCGATAGTGTAAAAAAATACTGAGAAAGTTTTTCCGCCAAGAAAGTTTTGTGACTTATAAATCTCAAAAGGACTAATGGCCGTTAGGTATTCTTGCTGGGCTGACATAGGGAACTTTGAAAGTATTTCAGCCATGTAGTAGGTTTGTGTGCGACCGGCTTCGACGTCGATCTCGCCTCCGCCCACATAGTCCAAGTTCTGATAGCTTTTCGCGCCGCTATCGTGTCCTCCAACCTGAAATCGCTTAGATACTTTCACTTCTAGCTGTAGTCGACCGTTCGGCGAGTCTTTTAAAGTCACCGTATGTGTGATGCCCACATCACTATCGACACCTGAGCTTTTTAGCCCCTGGAACCATTCGGTCGGTTTATTCTTTTCGATTGTTTTAGATAGCTCTGTGTAGGCGTTAAAATCATCGCGGTACGAAAGAACTCGAGTCATCGGCATATTTATCACACCTTGGGCAAAATCAGTGTTGCTGGCTTGGCCATTGGCGCGGGCTTCTTGATATAGAATATCGATCCCTTTTGTTGAAACTTCTGCGAAATAAACTTTAAGTTCATACTTGCGAACTGCGGTTTCTTCCTTGGCTCCCGCATCTTTTCGGAACAATTGGTTTTCTAAATGTTGGCGAATCTCTTCGGGAGTTTGGTTCTTAATATCTTTGTCTGCGGCACCAGAGGCGCCCGCGGCAGCTGCTGTAGTTCCGCTAGTATTTGACGGAGTCTGTGACGCAGGCGAATTAGAGTCTTCCTTAGGGCCACCAGTGACTTCGACCTGAGTAGATTCATCGTTTATGTATTGGCGCTGGGAAAGACTAAATTTTTTAGAATCCCTAGAGGCTGCATCATGTGAGCCTCGGTTGGTTTTAAAAAAGTAAAATGTACCGGCAAACAAGGCTACGATGACGATAAAGAACAACGCCGTGGCATTTTTTAGAATTTTAGCCACAAATGTATCGGCTGGTGGTTTATAGCTAGCCATTTCAATTCCGCACTTGGCGCAGAATGGATCTTGGGGCTGTTCAAAATGGCATTTCGGACATCGGACTAACATATCTACAGGATAAGAGAATAGCCATTGACGCACAATTAAAAAATTCTTACTTTCGGCCCATGCTTCATATACCGGTCCTTTCGAACGAAATAGTCACTGCTTTTGAACCTTTTGTAGATCAATCTGAGATCGTTTATTTGGACGGTACATTCGGTCGCGGTGGCCATTATAAGCTGCTTTTAGAAAAGAACCCTAACCTAAAAACCTTTGCTTTTGACCAGGACCCAGACGCGCACACCTATGCGCACGAGAACTTTGCCGATCGTATTCAATCAAAGAAGTTGAACTTGTTTCAGGATAATTTTTTAAATTTTGATAAACACTATACAGGCGGAATCGATTTCGCCCTTTTAGATCTAGGCGTAAGCTCGCCTCAATTAGACCGCCCAGAGCGGGGTTTCAGTTTTTATCATGACGGTCCACTGGACATGCGAATGAATAATTTGGAAGGTGAAACGGCCGCAGATCTTGTGAACAACATGAGTGAAAACGACCTTATTGTTTTATTCAAGACCTTTGGAGAGATTCATAATCCATTCCGTGTCGTACGTGCGATTCTTGAAGACAGACAAACCACACCATTTACGACGACAAAACAATTATCGGGTTTGATCGAGCGCGTGGATGGCTGGAGGAAGAAAGGTTTTCATCCGGCGACTCAATATTTTATGGCGTTAAGATTGAAAATCAATCGCGAGTTAGAGGTCGTTGATCAAGTTTTGCCGAAATTAATGGAAAAAATGAACAAGAATGGTCGTCTGGCTGTGATCACGTTTCATTCGTTAGAAGATCGCATTGTCAAAAATATATTTCGTATTTATCCAGAACTTGGTGATCCACTTCGCCGTAAAGTCACACATCCAACTCGTGAAGAAGAGCTTGCGAATCCTCGCAGTCGCAGTGCTAAATTGCGCGTCTTTGTTCGAACATAGTCTAGCCTCGACTTAGTGATAGTCGCGTCCAGAGGTCTGGCGGCTATCGTCTTAGGTTTTCCCTTTTTTGCTACAATAATGTCTAATTAGGGAAAGAGGTCATGGATGAACTCGGTCTTTTATAAACGCAATCGTAAAGATATTAATCCCTTTTTAAGCATTATGATATTGGTGGGCACTTTATTTCTAATCGCATTCTTGCATATGGAAGAGCGTCGATTGGGATATCAAATTTATTATTTAGCTCAGCAAAATAAAAAAGTAGAAATTGAGCGAAAAATTAAGGAAATCGATTTGGCAAAGCTTGCGATTCCATCGCAGATTATGTCATTTGCAAAACATAAACTGACTTTGCGTAATCCAGAATTAAGCCAGATTATTCATTTAGCATCACCAACACCTCAAGCAGATATAAAAGGGAAGTCGTACGATTGAAAGCTAGAATCATTATAATATTTTTATTCTTTTCTACAGTTTGGTTGCTTGTCCTATCACGAGCATTTTACATTCAGGTTTGGCCAAATGAAAAGTTGGCTCAGCTTCAAGAAAGAAAATACCAAACTCGAATTAAATTGAATTCTCAACGTGGAAGTTTCTTAGATAAAGATAAACGGGAAATCGCGATGTCGCAGATCTCGTATTCTATCTATGCAGATCCAAAGTTAATTAAATCACCAAAAGCAACTGCCCGCCAGTTAAGCAAAATTTTAGGTGTTAGCTATGAATCTATTTTTTCCAAAATAAAGGATAAGAATCGCCGTTTCGTTTGGTTGCAACGCTTTATCGATGATCACAAATTCGCTCGTGTTAAAGATGCTGAATTAGAAGGAATATCGTCTGTTCAAGAATGGAAACGCGTTTATCCTTTCGAGAATCTGTATAAGGGCATTGTCGGCCTAGTAGGCCAAGAAGGTGCCGGACTAGAAGGCCTTGAACTTAAATATGACAAGGCTATTTCTGGAGATAGTGAGAAAATAAATGTAAAACGAGATGCGCGTGGACGACCACTGAACATAGACGGAATGATCGTAACTGAAAATCAAATGGGCAACGACCTAGTCATGACGATTGATACTGATTTGCAATTCTATTTTGAGACTCAATTGAAAGAAACAATGCAAACGTTTGAAGGCGAAGGGGCCATCGGGATTGTACTAGAAGCCGCTACCTCAGAAGTTCGCGCAATGGTGTCCCTAGGGAATACAGGCAAACATGATTTGGTATTAAAGCAAAAAGCAATTACGGATGTTTTTGAACCAGGATCGACATTAAAGCCATTTGTGATGGCGCTTGGTTTAGAAGAAAATTTAATTCAAGCTAACTCAAAGATATTTTGCGAGTACGGAAAGATGAAGGTCGCCGATCGCTGGATCAAGGAATCAGATTCACATCATCAATTTTCTTACCTGAGTCCATCCGAAATTTTGGCGTTTTCTTCAAATATTGGTATAGCTAAAGTTGGATTTCTTCTTGGTACAGATAAACTGCGCGAAGGTTTGTTGAAGTTTGGATTTGGGCAAAAAACTTTAGTCGATTTCCCTGGTGAATCCAAAGGTGTTTTACATGAAACGCCTTGGAATACTCACTTACTAGCTAATATTTCTTTTGGGCAGGGTATTTCAGTCAATGCATTGCAGTTAACTAATTCATTTGCGGCTTTAGTAAATGGCGGCATGCTGAATCGTCCAACGATGGTGAAGGGTCGCAGAAATACAGAGACTCTGGACTACACAGAATTAGAACGAGCAGAACCGACCCGGGTGATTTCTAAAAAGACTTCGGATCTATTAAAAGTGATGTTGTCATCGGTCACTCACGAAGGCGGAACTGGCGTTAATGCACGCGTACCGGGATTCTTAATCGGTGGAAAAACAGGAACAGCTCAGAAAGCGAGTTCGAAATACCGTGGGTATGAACCGAACGCATATCTTTCAAGCTTTATCGGTTTCATTCCTGTGCATGAACCGAGATATGTTATCTATGTAATGGTGGATACTCCCAAAAAGTCCTTCTATGGATCGCAAGTAGCAGCACCTGTATTCGCAAAAGTGGCTTCATTTTTGGCGCGTAAAGAAGGAATGGTTCCCAATTTAATATCTGATAAAAACTTAGTGGCTGGTTTTGATAAAACGCGCAAGCCAAGTTCTAAACCGAAAGTCGACACAACTGGATTTACTCCAGAAACAAAAATGTTGTCATTGCGCGACGTTTTGAAGTCTTCCCATGCAACGGACGATCTGGAATTTGTTGGACGTGGTTCTAAAGTGGAATTGATGGAATCAGAAGATGCCGAGACTGGCGCGAAAAAAGTAAAAGTCTATTTGAAAGCGAACTAGTTTGATTCTGCAGGAGCTCTGGTATTTTGAATCCAGTGATAACCGCGGCAACCTAGTTTGCTTGGGTGTGAAAAACACGTCGAAAATTCACCTAACATAAAATCACTATTTGGATTAAGTTTCGTTGTAATCTCTGGGTTAGCGATGAAATCTACTTCTTTTGAAGAAAGTTGGAAGTAGTTGTTGCGTCCCCAGCAAAATAAATCGTTGCTCGTGCTTTCTGCGCAAGTATGGTATTTACCGACTTTAACTTTTCTAAACTTCAGCGTTTTTGAAACTAATGTTGGTTTCAATGTAGGTTCTTGGTGACCGAGTCCGATTTGGCCAAAATCATTTTTTCCCCAGCACTTAACTTGGTCATTAACTGTAATTCCGCACGAATGAAAATCACCCAATGAAACTTGTTTGTACCGAGTCTCTGGATCAATATTCTGAATTGTGCCTTGGTAGTGAGCTTGTCCTGTGCCCAGTTGCCCAAAGTCACTTCGTCCCCAGCATCTTAGCGTATCGTCTTCTTTGATGCCGCACGTGTGATATGCGCCAGATGAAATTGATTTGAATTTTGTATTTGGATCGACGGTAAGTGGAACTTTCGATGACTTGATATGGCCTAGTCCTAGTTGAACAAAATCGCCGCGTCCCCAGCATTTAGCAAGACCGTCCATGCTAATTCCACATGTGTGATATAGACCGACGCTGATTGATTTATACTGATTGTTGGGATCTACAGTAGTTGGCGCCGGCACATTTTGCTGAGTTGGATCGCCGATTTGTCCATAGCTGTTATCGCCCCAACATTTTAGTGCGCGCCAGTCTTGATCGTCTTTTTTAACTATAGTGATACCGCAACTATGGAATAGTCCTACTTGCAAAGATTCCCATTTTGGAAACGTATTAATTTCTAATAATTGTACATAGTCTCTGCTTGTATTGGCACCAAGTTGATGAAATCGATTGTCGCCCCAGCAGAATGTCTTTCTGCCTGAAGTTTGAATGCATCCTTGATTTCCAATCGCTGTCATTTCAGTTATGTTTTCAAACGGCATCTCAAAGTTTTTGAATAAATTCAGCTTACTTTTTGCAATTTCAGAGTTAGAAACAATCACAGCATTGTTCTTGTTTTTATTTTTAGGCATCTCGAAACCAACAATATACACCATCAGTAGAAAGATGGCTACAAACGCGCCGTAGATCCATTTTAAATCTTTTTTAGTTTCAAGTTCTTTGAATTCACTTAGATCCTGAACTTTGAAATTAATGGATTTTAAAGACGTAGATATACGTGAGTTTGACGTCTTGCCATCGTTTTGATTTGCAACAATTACCGATTGATTGACCGAGGATTCGTTTTCCGGGTGATACGATAATTCAGAAAAGTCTTCAGAGCTAACTTTCAGCTGACTGAATTTAAGTAACTTATCCTGAGATTTTTCAAATGAATGATAAAATGTATTCTTTAAATAATCGCTGAAAATATGTTTATTGAACTCAGGAAAATGGACGTTCAAAAATGTACTAACAGCGTTTGAAAGGTCCTGACCCGATTGATAGCGTTCGTTTTTATCACTAGATAGGCAGCGATTTACGATTTGAACTAGTTCATGGTATTTTGGATCTACGTGTAGTCCCAAATCAGGAACAAATCCGTGTTTGATTTTATTTAACGTTTCGATTTCTGTTTCTGAAGCGAACAAGCGGCGATTGGCCACAAGTTCCCAAGTAATTACACCTAACGAGAAAATATCTGTTCTGTGATCCATTGTATCGCTTTTTACTTGCTCCGGACTCATGTAGCCAAATTTGCCTTTTAGAGTACCTGAGCTAGTTATCTCGCCTTTACTAGTCGATTTTGCGATACCGAAATCGATAACTTTCACTTCGCCGTTATAGCTAACCATGATGTTTTGAGGACTGACGTCACGATGGATAATATTGAGAGGCTGGCCGTTATATATATCACGCGCATTGTGTGCGTAGTCTAAACCGCTAGCTACTTCTCGGATGATGTAGGCAATGAACTCGATAGGTAACTTTCTGTTTTCATTCCCAAGAGCTTGAACAATTTGTTTTAAATTTTTGCCATGAACGAATTCCATGACGATGTAAAATTGGCTGATTTTATCAACCCCGAAGTCAAAGATGTTTACAATGTTCGAGTGATTCAATTGCGAAGCGATTTTAGCTTCTTCTTTGAACATTGAAATAAAATCATCGTTTTCAGAATAGGCCGTTAAGATTTTTTTGATTGCGAAAAATTTATGCACACCTTCAGCGCCAGAGCCGATAGCTAAATGGATTTCTGCCATACCGCCAGCAGCCATCTGTTCTAAAAGTGTATATTTACCCAATTTCTGAAACTTCATTTCAGTACATAAAATCGGTCTTTACATAAAATAAAAAAGGGATCTTTAGTCTAGAACCTGATCAATAAACTGACCTAATTGTGTCAGGACTCCCTGGGGAATTTCGTGACCACCACTAAAAAAGTGGGTCTTCGTCTTTAGTCCAGTTTCATTCAGAAAAGTATCCAGAGCTCTACACCCGGCAATTGGTAAAACGGGGTCTGAATGGCCGTGACTTAGAAAAGCGCTTTTACCTTTCAAATTTTCAGTAGGTTGCGCTTTTAAATAGGCTTTGTTGATTAAATTTGTCGACAATAATCCAAGAGCACAGAAATTCTGAGGAAATGTAAAAAATAAATCCTGAGCTAGCATTCCACCCTGACTAAAACCAGCAATCAGAGTCTTTTTAGGGTTTAGGTCTTTCATAGCTAGCCACTTTTGAAATTCACTGCGTAGTTTTTCGATACCTTTAGGAACTTCAACCGACGTATCCAAAGTAGAACCGGCTTCTTGATAGCGATCGATAGGAATTGGCCACCATGCTTTTCCTATCCAGTGTGCACCTAGTGGAATGCTGAGCGGACCTTGCGGAAAAAACCAATTGCATTTCACTTTCGTTGGTATAGCTCGTGACAGTGGCGCCAGATCCTGTGCGTCAGCACCATAGCCATGAAACAGAATAACATTAGCATATTTGTCGTCTTCGAATATTTCTACAGCGTCTCTATCAAATACATTCATGGTGGACATCTTATCACTAAAACGATTATTGTAGAAAGATGAAATTTTCTGAATTCATGGATTTTTTTCCTCCTAACTCGGTTATTTTCCCTAAAAAATCACGTAAACCATCGCGTACTGGCAAAATTAGCCAGTTGGTAGATTCATCCAACAAAGTCGTCAAATCCAGTGTGTTCTTTGCCATCAAAGGAAATTCAAGCGATGGCCACAAATACATTCAAGATGCGGTCAAAAAAGGTGCGATGATGGTGGTGCTGGAAGATAAATCTTTTATCCGTGATGTAAAATCTGTCCCGTATATTTTAGTCAGCGATAGCCGACGTTATTATGAAAAAATGTGCTCATTATTTTTTGGGCGCCAAGATGAAGCTATGTTTAACGTAGGAATTACGGGTACAAATGGTAAGACATCAACTACGTATATCATCGAATATTTATTGCAAGCCCATGGAATAAACACGGGTGTTATAGGAACTGTTAATCATCGAGTTGGAAAAAAAGTATGGCCGACCAGCCACACGACGCCAGATCCGTGGACAGTGCACAGCCGTTACAAAGATTTCCACAAACACGGAGCGCAGGCATCGGCTGTTGAAATTACTAGTCACGGTATTGATCAAAAGCGCATGCATTCCGTAAATTTTGATATCGGTATTTTTACTAATTTGACCCAAGATCATTTGGATTATCATGGAACGATGGAGAACTATTTTTCCGTGAAGGAAAAGCTTTTTACAGAGTTGCTAGCTCAATCAAGCAAGATCGAAAAATTTGCATTGGTTAATGGTGATGATTCCTACGGAAGGAAATTGAAAACACACTCGACGGTGTCGAAACATTTTTTTGGTAAAGATAAAAAATTTCCAATCTGGTTTGAAGTAAAAGAAAAGCATTTTGAGTTTCAGAAATTAGAAATTGGCTATTTTGATCAGCGTTTTCAAATGAAATTTCCACTGCTGGGTGATCACAATATATACAATTTTATTTCAACATTGTTTGTTTACGACTACTTAAAAATACCGATGGTTTCAGTCGTTAAAAAAATGGAGTCATTTGCTGGGATTCCGGGCCGGCTGCAGCGAGTCCGTGAAGTTAAAAACAAAAACATATTTGTGGATTTTGCGCACACCCCTGATGCGGTAGCGAAGACAATCGAGACGGTGCGGGAGCTCAAAGCCGAATTGAAATCGAATAGTAGAATTATCACGGTGTTTGGTTGCGGAGGCGATCGAGATAATACTAAACGACCAATCATGGGTCAGATCGCCGAAGCAAAATCAGATGTTGTAATTGTGACTTCAGACAACCCACGAACAGAAGATCCCAATGTAATTATCGATCAAATCAAAGCCGGATTTAGCACTCAAAGCGACAAAATATATGAAGTGAATAGATCTTTAGCTATTCAAAAAGCTATGCAGATTTCAAAACCGGGCGACATTGTTTTGGTTTTGGGTAAAGGTCATGAAAACTATCAAATTACCGGTGTTAAAAAGCGCCCTTTTGACGATTACAAAGAGGTTATAAAGTATGCAAAGTGAATCTCTAAAACTGGATGATATTCTAAAATGGACCGGTGGAAAGCTTGTCCACAGAGTGAAAGATACATTTGATTTTATCGGTACGGATTCTAGAGCCGAGTTAAAGGAGAAACTTTTTATCCCTTTACGCGGGGATGCATTTGATGGGCATCACTTTATTAAGATGGCGATTGAAAAGCAGTGTAGTGGCGTAATCTTCGATATGAAAGCTAAAGGTCCTGTGCCCTTTGATAGATCGGCGGTAACTCTAATTCAAGTGGATGACACTCTTAAGGCCCTGCAAGACATTTCTCATGGCTATCGTAAAAAATTAAACAAGACGATCGTGGCAATTACTGGCTCCGCTGGGAAAACCACCGCGAAAGAATTCACATCGCAAATTTTTAATACGTATAAAAAATCATACGCGAACGTCGGTTCTTTTAACAATCATTGGGGGGTTCCGTTTTCATTGTTGAACATGCGTACAACGGACGAATATGGAATAATTGAAATGGGCATGAATGCCTACGGTGAAATTCAACGCCTAGTAGAAATCGCAGATCCCGATGTTGTAGTTTGCACGATGGTTGGCCATGCCCATTTTGAACATTTTGGCTCGCAAGAAAATATTGCTAAAGCAAAAAATGAAATCTATCAGTTCTCACGTCCGGATGCGCTCAGAATTTTTAATATTGATGATGTAAATGTTCGCAAGATGATGGATGCATTTTTGAAAAATCAGCCTGGTAAACGGGTATTGCAATTCTCGCAAATTGATTCAAAGGCCAATGTCTACTTAGCATTGAAAAAAGTTTCATCAGAAGGCCTATCTGTTGAAGGAACAATCGCTGGTCAATCCGGCAAAGCTTTAGTTCCCGTATTTGGAAAGCATAATATTACGAATATACTAACAGCCGCGGCATTAGCGTTATCTATCGAAATGAAGCCCGAAATGATTTGGAGCGCTTTAAGTAAGCTAAAGACAAATTGGGGGCGCAATCAGCTGTTAAAAGCGGATGCGGGCGCACAGGTAATATTTGACGGTTACAACGCCAATCCCGATTCCATGCAGAGCTTGATAGAAAATGTCAGCGAAACTCCAGTTACTGGCAAGCGAGTTCTTGTTTTGGGAGAAATGCTAGAATTAGGTGAATCCAAAGAGAAGTTTCATTTTGAATTAGCTAAAAAAATTAAATCTAAAAATTATGATCAGGTCGTGTTCTTTGGACCTTCGTGGAAGCAATTCAAAGAGGCCTTTGATAATAACAGTGCCAAACCACGTGTGTGGGCGACAGAAAAAATGGACGAATCTATTATTAATGAAATTAAAAGTGATCTTAAGCCAGGTGACCTTGTTGCTATTAAAGGTTCACGTGGCATGAAGACAGAGAAAGTAGTGTCGTTACTAGTTCAGGCTTTCTCGCA
Source organism: uncultured Bdellovibrio sp. (assembly GCA_964498705.1). Lineage (GTDB taxonomy): Bacteria > Bdellovibrionota > Bdellovibrionia > Bdellovibrionales > Bdellovibrionaceae > UBA2316. The sequence goes on from CAZCHT010000036.1 coordinate 22,955, forward strand.
CGAAAAGATTTAAATAAAACTTAACTAAGAAATCGACTTTAAATTCAGAGCCGTTAAACGTCCAAATGACTTCGTCAAACGGGCGTACTTGAATTTGCAATTTTTGGTCATCAAAAATCTTTGAATTAACTTTGGATTCAATGGCGTGAACAGAACTGATTAATTGGGATCCAATAAAATTAAATCGAATTTCAATATTTCCCGGCTCTTTCATTGTGAAAATCATTTTGTACCCATTGCGAAACAACATGAAATCGGAATGGGTCTGAGCAATGGTGTAGATTTTGATTTTACTTTGCGGCGTTGGCTTTAGTTCGTTGTATAACTGAGTAGCTTCCGTGAACTGTGCTTTTAAGTCATAAAGTAAATCTAAAGTAGATTTAACAATTAGGCGCTGCTTTTTGTATTCTGGATTAGAATCAACTATGCCTGATTCTAAAATTTTATTTTCGGATTCGATGAGTTCCTTAATCCATTCCATTTGATTCATCCATGCCCCCAATGGTTACTACTAAGTCCTTATTTAGGATAAGGGCTTAGTGAAGAGGTTTGCAACATAAAAGATGTAGGGAGGAAAGGCTCTTAGAAAAAAGAGCCGACTTGAAAGCTTGTCGTAGCTGATGAGCTAGACGTGTACGAACCGGCCAGGGGATTATAAATACCGATTATAGCCGTTAATGGCATTTGATACGCGATGTTTAGGTCAAAGCGAAATTCAAAACCCATGTTCCAGAAACTTTGATTCGTCGATACATTTTTAAATACGTTGTCGGTCTTATGATAAGCACGGCCGTCCAAAAACACACCATCAGAGATAAGAGCGCCATGTAAGCGGCGTAAGAAGATCGGATGAGTTGAATTACCGCGATTGATTTCACGCATAGGAAAACGATATTCAAATTTTGGATTGATCATTGTTTCGCCAACAAATTGACCTTGAAGGTATCCGCGCATCAAGAAATAAGGAACCAGTGGATCTTGTTGCAACAATAATGAGTTCGTTGCCATACCCAAAATCGGACTGATGCGATCGCTAGAATAAAGAGCATCTAACTTGAAGTAAATGACATGATTTTCAACAAGCAGATCTGGCCAATACTGAGATGTGCCCAGCAAAAATTGGGTTTGCTGAACTTTCTCGCCACTTTTTAAATACTGATTCATCCCAACATAATAATTTTGGCCCGAGAAGGGAGTTGATAGCGAGTTGGTGCGTTCCAAATCAGCATAGTTAAACATAAATCCGGCGCCCTCACGGCTATACTGAGTGGTTGATGTTTTCGCGTCGATCTGTTTTGCGCTAACTTGTAAGCTTGCGTTTTTGCTCATGTGCCATATGTTAGGCTGAACAAAAACGGAACGTGTTGAATAGGTGGCAGCATTGGATGCAAATACAAAGTATGTCGTGTACTCGTTATACACGAATCCAAATTTATGTTTGTAAACTTGGTTTAGATAAGTCCCATCGACTGCCGTTTTGCCAGTCGCCGAATCGAAAACTAAATCTAAAGAATAAGTGTGTTTTTTAAGTGGATCAAAACCACTCGTTTGTGCTTGTAAAAGGAAACGATTGTCGCTGCTAGAGGTTGCAACGAACGGTATCCAGTATCGTGGCCATAGGTAAGAATACGGTGAATAGTCTCGTACAGGAAAATTTCCTTTAGGTTCTGGAGTGATCGGCGTTTTCGGTTTGTCAGGAAACTGATTGGCATAAAGACGGCCGATTTTTGGGAGTTCATCGGGAGTTTTAGTTAAATCGGTTTGACTTGAAAAATGAACTTGGGGGCCCTTAGATGTTTGCTTTGTGTAGTACATATCTTTCGTCAGAGGATCTAGAGTGTACGAAAAAGATCCTGTGTAGATATGAGTTACCGCTTCGGCTTTACCATCTTTCAAATTATTAACATAAACGTTGCGAATCCCATTTTTTGTTGAAGAGAAATATAAGTTACCACCAAGTACAGTTGGGTAGCGAGCCTCAGGGAAATCGGTCAGCATCGGCTTCATCGCGCCAGAAGAGATATCGTAAGACACTAAAAACTCTTCGGTCGTTGGTTTTCTTAAGGAAAAAATAATTGTCGTGGCATCCACGTAGCTAGGACTCGAGATCCGTTCTTGCAAAGGAGCCGACCAAAGAACTTTTACTTTCTTTGTTTTTAAATCCAAAACTGCTAGGCGAGTTTTCAGAGCGTCGAGTTTTACGAATACAACTTGATCGCCGTCGGGAGATGGCGACGCTTCGCGAGCGCGCTCACCCGAGGTCAGACGTTCTGTTTTCTTTGTCGTGAAATCAAAAAGGAATAAATCAGAATACGATTCGGCCGGGCTAAACGAATCGATTTTATCGTAAACAATTTTATAAGTTTTCGGAATCCAAGAGATACGCTGGATATTGCCCGCGATAGGACCATCTTGATCTTCATCACCTTCTTCGTAAATATCATCAATCTGATTTGCGTTTTCGATCTGGCTTGGATCTAGAATGATAAAGTTACCGTTTTTATTTTTTTCGATGATTTTAACTTCTTTTACATCACGTTTTGAGACAGATAGGTAAGCGAGATATTTTCCATCGGAACTAATCGAGGGGCTAGATGAATATTTCGATTTTGGATCCATCGGTTGAGCAATCGATTCTGGCAATTGCTTGATGACATCAATTTGTTTCAGGACTTTTTCTTCCGTCGTAAACAGGGTGTCTTCGAAGAATTTTTCGTAATCGCTGCCTAAGTAATCTTCAGCGGGGGTATTGATAAAAAATGGAACACGGCCCGCTTGGCGATCATGCAATTGCTTTACAATCGTGGGTGTTTCTTCCGCCGCCATTTGGGCCCAAATTAGAGAGCCAAACAAGTAGGGACGGTTGCCCTCAGGCCATGTGTGTAAAAACTCGTTAATTTCAAAAATTTTGAATTCGCTTAGAGTATCGCTTAAAACAAACGATCTTAGCAGAGATTCTTGGTAGTTAGAGCGTAATCGACCACCGTTCGAGAGTTGTGTTTCAAGATAAACTGAAACACCTTCTTTCCACCAACGTGGCATCAAACCATTCGGGGAAATAATTGAGCCAAAAACAGGACGTAGGTAACGATAAAAACTGCGCGCCCCTTCGAAGGTTAAAATATGAGCATATTCATGAGCTAAAAGCTCAAACGCCCAATCGCCGTAGTCGGCTAGACTCTCGCTGGTGTTCGGTAGGACTGGGTAGATCATGATATGGGGATAAGGGATGCGAGTTGCATAACCATTAGTCAAATCTGTTTTGTCATTGATCACCACAGTAGTTTTCTTCGGTTTTTGGGAAAAATATGGGTCTAGTGCCCTGTAGGCGCGCTCTAAGCTGCCCGCAATGAAAAAGCCAGTGTCCATTTTTTTTTCGTCTACAACGACATAAAAATGGGGAGTTTCTATTGTTTTGAAGCGTAAACCAGGAGGAACTTCAAAACTTTGGGCAAAAACGACAAGGAAAAGAACTAATAAAAATATTTTTGACATCCATTGAGGGTAATACCTAAAGCGTTGCAACATCAAACTCGTTTGACTTTTAGAAGCCATGCAATAGATTTTATAGTGTTAGAAAAAAGCACGTCGTGAAGAAACATTAGGAGAATGAAATGACAACATTGAAAAACGTAACAAAATTAATCTGTATTTTAGCTATCGCGGTCACTTTTGTTAACTGCCGAGGCAAAGAAGAAAAACCTTCAGATGCAACTCCAACTGAATCAACTGCTCCGACAGCAGAAAATTCAGCTGTTGATTCAACTGCGATGTCATTTGATCCATCTGGTTCGGACAGCGGTAAAATTGATGGTCTAAAAACAGTGTTTTTTGACTACGACAAAGCAACCCTTTCTGGCGAAGCAAAAAAAGTAATCGCTGGTAACGTAGAATGGATGAAAAAGAATGCAAATACTAAAGTACAAATCGAAGGTCACTGTGATAACCGTGGATCAATCGAGTACAACGTTGCTTTAGGTGAGCGTCGTGCTAATGCCGTAAAAGATTACATGGCTAGCCTTGGTGTTTCTGGAAGCCGTTTAGCAACTATCAGCTACGGTGAAGAGAAACCTCTAGTATCTTCTGAAAATGAATCAGCTTGGAAGAAAAACAGAAGAGCTAACTTCGTTCCGTCATCAATGTAATGTAGGTAATGATTAAAAAGTTATTTTTATTTTTAATCAGCGTATTTAGTTTCCTTACCATCGGATGCCAAACCGTTGAGCCTCCTCTTGAGGAATGGGTTTTGGCAAGAGCGGCCTACGAAGCCGCTCGTTCTGTTCAGGCTGCCAAATACTCTCCTGGGTTTTGGCACCAGGCCGAAGAGTCATATAAAAAAGCACGAATTCTGTATAAAGAAGAAAGTTACGATGAAGCGAAAGCGGAATTCGTAGCCGCTCGAAGAGCTGCTGAAAAAGCGGAAAATTCTGCGCGATTAAAACGTCAGCAAAGTGGAGAGGTATTATGAAGAAGCTAGTAGTCGGTCTATTTCTAATGGCGATGATGACGGGTTGTTTGAAAACACGCACAGATGTTAAAGAAACAGAAACTAAACAAGTAATGGCTCAACAAGTAACCACGTTGCAACGTACGAACGCAGACACAGCCAACCGAATTGCTGAATTAGAACAAGAAATTCGTGAAATGAATGGCAAAGTTGAAGTTTTAGAAAATAAACTAAGTAAACAAAATCCTGAAAATGATAAGCAAATGAAAAACGTTAACGAGCAAGTTGGTGAAGCCAACAAAAAGCTAGCGGTTTATCAGGAAGAGTTATTAAAACAAGAAAAAACGATTCAGCAACTGACTCACGAAGTGGAAGCGATGAAGGCTGAAGCTGCCGCAGCCACCAAACCAGCAGAGAAAGAAACAGAAAAAAAGACTCCCCTTCAGCTTGCAGACGAACACTTCAAGCAAAACGACTGGAAAAAAGCAATCATCCAGTATCAAAAATACAGAGACGACAATCCAAAAGGCAAAAAGGTAGCTGAAAGTACTTACCGAATCGCCTACGCATTTGGTGAGCTAGGAATGAAGGAAGAAGCAAAAACATTCTACGAAGAGGTCATAGCTAAATTCCCAACATCCCTAGAAGCTAAGAAAGCCAAGACCAAAATCAAAGCGTTTAAAAAGTAAGCCCTAACCGTTAATAAGCGACTTTTTAAAGGGTGTATCACTTTTTTTGTCACTGTCTCACAGTGGTATAGAAAACCGTCTCTCCCTGAGACAGTTTAGCCTTCAGATCGATCAAAACTTGGCACAATCAATGCTCCTCTTATCCTTAAGAGGAGTTTATGTTTTTCAAGGAATACAAACTAGAAATATTAGTCGGATCATCATTAGCACTAGCATCAGTGTATATGTTCCATCAATTGATGACGATTAAACCTAAACACGTAAATGCAGGTGATAAGATTTCATTTGAAATGATCCGTCCTCATAATGATATCGTAAATGAATTTACTTTAGATGGTCGTGAAATCGATTCACGATTTGAAAATCCATTCGTTAAAAAAGACTTAGGTAAACACGCTGATAAAAAGAATGTTAAGCCTAATTTAGTACCTATTCAAAAAAAGGCCGCAGATAAAAAGAAAGACACGGCTAAAACTGAAGCGAAAAAAACGGGTATGAAAGTTAATGTTGTTTCGCGAGATCAAAAACAGCGCATGAATTCTGATATTGACTATGACAATGGCGGTGTTGGTGGCACGGTTCAAACTGCGAATGGTTCAGATAATAATAAAGACCCTCAAAAGAAAGAAACTGAGAAAAATACTAAACGAAGTATATCAGAATTCGTAGATTTATTAACAGATCCAAAAACTGAGCGTATCGGTCAGCTTGTGACTGCTATTCAGGCTGGTGAAATTAATCAAAGTGAATTGTATGACTTTATGGGAAAAATGATGAACTCAGATAAGCCTAAAGTTCAATCGGTAGGCATCTACTTAGCTTATTACGTACCGACATATGAATCATTTAGTTTGGTAGCAAGTCATCAAGACAAAATGACTGGTGAAGTAAAAACCTACTCTGATCAATTCCTGAATTCATTTAACCAAGCGGCTAAGCTGCCAGTATTGGCGCAGGCACTGCAGTCAGACGACATTAAGGTTGTAGTCAAAGCGGGCGAAGTTATTATTTTAGGATTGCAAAATATTAAAAATGGCAAAACTATAGATTATGGAGCTCGTAGTAACAGAGGAACGAATGAAGTTAAATCATCCAGCTTTTTGGATTACTTTTTACCAATCGCTGAAAGTCTTAAATCAAGCCAAAATCAAACAATTGCGAGCCTTGGTTCAGCTCTTTCGCAACAGCTTTCCTCAATCGCTTCAACACCTTAATTTTCAAAACGTAAATCTACACAACATAGGTGCTCTTGTGTTGTTGTTGTTACTAGCTCCCTCAGTTTTCGCCTCATTAAAATTACCGAATGGTTTAGACTCAGAAAAACGGAAAACCGTAATGAAGACTATCGGCTTCGTCGGGACAACTAAATATGTATCCAATGGCTATTTGCTGGGTGGGTATGACGGTGTCGAGATTTCTTCGCAAGTAGAGTCCGTTGCGTTTTCTAATATAAACTCCTTAAGTGCGACATCAGTAGATCAGCAGAATCAAGTACTCACTCGATTTGGCATTGCTAAGGGTTTTTATCACAACGTCGAAATTTCGTTTCAATTTATTCCATTTTTTTTGCAGACTGAAATGTCTGGTTACAGTGGATCTTTGAAATATACATTTTACGAAGACGAGCAAATGCCCGTGACGATCGACGTACTACTTCATGGGGGCGGCATTAATTTTGGTAACTTGTTGGGTGTGCAAAGTACGGGTGTAGATTTTGTTATTAATTACTTCACTAAGTACTGGTCATTCTATGGTGGCTTTGGCCAAGCTCGCATTATCGGCTCGTTTATCGGTGGTAACAATGGTTTGACCGATGATCATATGTCGGCGACAGAGGATCTTGCTCAGAATCGCACGTTTGTGGGATTGTCGTACGACTTTCAGAATTTCCAAATGGGGCTTGAGGTTGAGAGATTTTATGAAGGGGCTGTTGTTTTGAAGATTGGCAAAAGATTCTAATTTTACCTTCCCGAAATTTGTTGAAAAACCCCAGGCATTTTTGAGAACGACTGAACGTCTTTCTTAAGAAGCTTTAGTTCTGGGTAGGGCGGGGATCTTCCTTTTGAGGGATCTTTCTTTAAAACACATAAAAAAAGCCTCGGCAGTCCTCGCCGGCGCTGAACGCCTGTCTGCGGAACTCGTTTTTTTCATGTGTTTTAAAGAAAGATCCCTCAAAAGGAAGACCGAGCTTGAATTGCGCTTCTTAAAAAAGACGTTCAGTCGTTCTCAAAAAAGTTTACCCACGCCGGGGGCGCCTAGCGGTGGCCTGTTTTTTTATTTACGGTGTTTGATTGCGATCACGAGGGGGAGGTTAATTTTTCTATTTCAAATTGAGACATCCAAATTTGGTACGTAAACTTCGCAGTTTTGGTTGAGCGAGAAAGGTAACTCGGATGGCGCGAGTCGTTTAATCGTAGCTATTGGTGAATCTGGCAAGGGTAGGTTGGTCTGGTCGTTGCATTAGTATAAAGACAGAAGCAGCCACAAAGTCTTTTCCCCCAAAGACGGTTGTTTCATCCCCCCTAAAGCCCCGCTTCCCCCAGCGGGGTTTTTTCTTTTTAATAGTAAAACAGAAAAATTAAAAAACGTTGGTCACGTAGCTTATTTTTTTGTCCCATATATTTTTTGAATTAACGCTTTATCACCCGCGCTGAGCGAAGTTGCTAAGCCCATCAAGGCGCCGATCGCCTCATAACCTGGGCGAGGCACCATGATTAATTTTCCATTCACGCTATATGCAGCATTCCAGTAATGCATGATAGATAAGAAATCGTAAGGTCCGCTGTTATCCATTGTGCCTAGCGTGAGCTTATCATACGAGTACGCCATTATCCCCGCATTGTCTGGGAAGACTTCTATGTATGTGTCGCGATCGGGGCGTTGATGTTCGTGCATTAAACCAAAGACGTGTCCTAGTTCATGTAGTAACGAAACAGAATTCCAGCACCAAGCGGCTGCGAAGTTGAAAACGCGCTCGCCTCCTGATGCCCCCGCACCTAACTCCGTCCAGCAACGATCAGCCATTTTGGTGTTAGTTACATACAGGTAATTCGATTCAAATAAACTTTTTGCACGACACCTGACTTTTGCGACGGCGCCCCAAGCTTCACAGGCTTTCCAAAATAGACTTCTTTGTGCTTCAGTGATGTTCGAATGAAACTTAACGGGAACAAGCCCATTCTTCCATGGTGTAGAGGAGTAGGCTTGAAAACCGGTGGCGCCTTTTTCCGAAACTTCCGATGACATATCTATCCGGTAGTCGCCATAGTCTATGAAATTTCTTACGTCTTCTTTTTCAGTAGGTACACCGGGTGGGTAGCTGATTCCTTTTTGGCAAGAAAGGATACCCATGAAAACAGCAAATAATACGATCTGTTTTAGATGATTCATTCCATCATATTACCACCAGCACCTAGAGCCGTCTGCGCGTCCAAAGTAGTGATCGTAGTAGTGAGCACGCAAAAATATAGCGCGACCAATGAATGGAACGTGTTTCCAATTAATAATGTGAATTAGCTTTTTTCGATTTTAGAAACGATTGATGTAGTTGATTTTCCATCGATAAACATTAACGAAAGCACTTGTCCGCCGTAGCCCTGAACAAATTCCCCGCCAACGATCTGGTTGATTTTCCAGTCGCCGCCTTTAACTAGTACGTCTGGATGAACCATCTTGATTAAGTTCTCTGGTGTGTCTTCGGTAAAGATAACAGTGGCGTCGACCGATTCAAGTGCGGCTAAAATTTCTGAGCGATCGTTTTCATTTTGAATAGGACGAGTCGGACCTTTTAAACGTTTTACCGATGCATCGGCGTTGATTCCAACAATTAGAAAGTCGCCCTTAGATTTAGCTTCTTTTAGATATTTCACGTGACCGATGTGCAATAAATCAAAACAACCATTAGTGAAAACAACTTTTTTGTTTTTTCTAATGGCGTTTATTTTTTCCAATAGATCTTTAGAATTAGAATAGAATTGGCCCACAGGTATTTATCCGGCTACTTTCTGCGAACTAGGGGTAAATCTAAAAACTCACCCAAGAAATCACGATCAAAAGCCCATGATACTAAGGGAACGATAAATCCGCCGCTAATCATGATTAAAATACTTCGCAGAGCAATTTTAGTTAACGTAAAGAAATCAACCTTGTCTCCGCGAACTTGGATTTTTTGATCGTAAGCCCATTCGCCGGGTGTGTAGCCAAGGAAAGAGCGGAAC
>CAZCHT010000037.1:0-32002 GCA_964498705.1 uncultured Bdellovibrio sp.
ACTCAGCCGGCTCTCGTTCATTCATCCACGCTACTGAAAAAGTAGACCGTGCGATGGCGTACATGTTCAAAGGTCGTAAGATGAACAAGCGTCACTTCCGTACGCTTTGGAATCAACGTATCAATGCAGGTGCACGTTTGAATGGAACTACATACTCTCGTTTAATCGGTGGATTAATCAAAGCGGGTGTTGAAGTGAATCGTAAAAATTTAGCGGAAATGGCTCTAAATGATCCAGCGGGATTTACAAAAGTCTGCGCATTCGCAATTAAGTAACTCGTTTGCGGGCGCTTAAAAAGGGCGAACTCTTCGTTCTCCGCGGCGCCTCTCCCTGCGACGTGGCTTATGCCACGCCTCAGTCGGGCACCTTGTGCGGCCTCGATTTCGACCTTTTTAATCACCCTTCATCTGGTGATTCTCGTAATCGGGACCAGAAATTTCAAAAGGATCTTCTTCGAAGATCCTTTTTTATTTTGGGGATATGAAATTGAAGAAATCTACTTCTAAGAAATTAAATTCGAAAAAATCTGTTAGTCATTCTCTCAAAAAAAAATCTTCTACGAAATCTTCTGAGGATCCTTCTTTTGATTCTCGAAAATCTGATCATTTAACTTTATCTCTCGATAGTATTACACAAACTACCTATAATCGATTTTTGGATCGCGTTTCTTTGAGATCGACGGCGTTTCCGGAAATTAATTTTGAGGATGTGGATCTTTCTTCGGAATTTAATGGGCGCAAATTATCGGCACCTTTTTTTATTAGTTCTATGACGTCGGGGACGGCTCTGGGTGAGCCGATCAATGAAGCGTTTGCTCTACTGAGCCAGGAAAAACAAATTGTCATGGGTGTCGGTTCTCAGCGTAAAGAACTTACTGATGATAAAGCGTTGAATGAATGGAAACGTCTTCGTAAGAAATACCCGAAAGCTCTATTGCTATCGAACTTGGGTTTGAGTCAGTTGATCTCGACACCTATTGATCAGATCAAGCGTATCACAGATAATATCGAAGCGGCGGGTCTGATTGTGCATTGTAATGCGCTTCAGGAGTGCATTCAAAAAGAAGGCACGCCTCAATTTAAAAATGGTCTAAAAACGATCGAAAAATTAACCTCTCAGCTTGAAATACCCGTCATAGTCAAAGAAGTCGGTTTTGGGTTTTCTCAAAAGGACTTGGTTCGTCTTAATCAGACTGGAATCTATGCAGTAGATTTTTCAGGGCAGGGTGGAACCAATTGGGCCAGAATTGAAGCTCTTCGGTATCCGAAAAAATCTTTAGAATTAGATACAGGATTTGTGTTTTCTGACTGGGGTTATGATATAACGGAGTGGGTGGATTTTCATGATAAGGACAGTGTTTCTTATCAGTTTTGGGGTAGCGGGGGTGTCCGTAACGGCCTTGATACTGCTAAAATGTTAGCATTGGGATCACATCTAGTCGGAATGGCTCAACCTTGGTTGAATAGTTTAGTCATCGATATGAAAAAGAAAAAACTAAGTCCAGAAAATCTGTTTAGTTTTTTTGAAAAAACATACCGAGAGCTTAAGATAGCCTTGTTCTGTTGTGGTTACACCGACGTAGAATCGTTTAGAAAAAGTAAGGCATTTTATGTCAAATGAGAAAAATTTAGACAAGTTGTTTGGTGGGTTTTCAAAGCTTGATTATCAAGAACGTCTGTTTCGTTTGCGCGACATGGGGTTTGTTCAAGACGAAGACATCACATTTTTATCAACCGGCGGGGTAAAAGATATCTCTCTGGGTGAGAATTTTATCGAAAACGCTATCGGGTATTTCCAGCTGCCTCTAGGCGTAGCCACACACTTTCGTATCGACGGTGTGGATCGTTTGATCCCGATGGCTGTTGAAGAAACATCAATCATCGCAGCCGCTAGTAAAACAGCTAAGTGGGTAAAAGAAAATGGCGAGATCAAAACAAAAGTCACGGGTTCGGACATTATTGGCCAGATTCAGTTAGCTAAAGTAAAAGACTTCGCCCGTTTTGAATCTACAATTTCTAAAAATAAAGAACAGTTTATTGCCTCTGCTAACCGCGATGCGGTTCCATCACTTGTGACTCGTGGTGGTGGTGTACGTGATATTCAAGTTAGAAAACTAGCACGTCCTGATGGACTGTTCATGGGTATCATTCACGTGTATATGGATCCATGCGAAGCCATGGGTGCCAATTTAATAAATCAAGTTTGCGAATACCTTAAAAAACCGATTGAAGAATCAACAGGTGAGAAAGTCACTATGTGTATTCTTTCAAACTTGGTGGATTCAAAATTAACTCAAATCAATATCAACATTAAAGTCGATCAAGAACTGGGCGAGAAAATCGAAGAAGCCAGTTTGTTTGCAGAACTTGATCCCTATCGTGCCGCGACCAACAACAAAGGTATCTTGAATGGCGTAGATCCGATTGTTATTGCTACCGGTAATGACTGGCGCGCGGTTGAAGCGGGTATGCATGCGTACACAGCGCGTTTTGGTCACTACACATCTCTTTCTAAATGGCGTTATAGCCAAGGTGTCTTGAGCGGGGAATTAAAAGCTCCGATCATTCTAGGCACTGTGGGCGGAGTGACTCGTTTGCATCCCACATCGAAATTAGCGTTGAAGATTCTAGATGTTGAATCATCAAATGACCTAAGTCGCATTTGTGGTGCTGTGGGCTTAACTCAAAATCTGGGCGCGCTGAGAGCCTTAACAACAGTGGGTATTATTGAAGGACACATGAAACTTCATATTAAAAACTTGTCGTTAGGTGCGGGAGCGACCGATTTAGAAATTCCTATTCTGCAAAAGAAACTAGAAGAAATTTTGGTTTCTAAAAAACGTATCACCTTGTCGAATGCCGTCGATGCGCTCAGAGAGATGCGCACATCACCGCCTCAGTAGCCGTTAGTAGGATGATTTGAAATACCACCTTCAAATTCCAGGAAAAACATTTTGTTTCGGAGAGTACGCAGCTCTGGTCGGCGGCTCTGCATTTTTGATCACAACCAAACCTGGTTTTGAGATAGAATTTGAAGCGTCGACAGAAAAACAATCGTGTCCATTTCATCCACAATCCCCGGCGGGAACGTATTATGAAAACAATAAAGAGTTTTTCTCGTCTTGGCAGGTGACCTTTAAAGATCACTATCAAGGCCGCGGCGGCTTTGGCGCTAGCACCGCTCAGTTTATAGGACTCTCGTATTTTAAACGCCAAACCGAAGCATATGATGCAACCATCTCGCAAAGCTCATTTTATAAATCGATCTGGCAAGATTATCAGGATGTAAACAAGCAGCTTAACCCTAATTTATTACCGGTTCAATTGCCGAGCGGCTATGATTTATGGGCGCAATTAATAGGATCTGTTAGCACATTGAAACGAATTTCAACTAATGATGGTGATGTTCAATTCAATCACCAGCGTATGGTATGGCCGTTTTCAGAGCTTGAATTTTTTATCGTTCCGACTGGTTTCAAAGTCGCAACACATGAACACCTTGGGACGTTAAATCCAGACTCCTTGAAAGGGCTGTCGCAGTTGTCTGACAAGATGATGGTTTCACTGCATGATAAAGACAGTGATGGATTCACAGAAGGATTGCGCTTATGGAACCAGCGTCTGAAGTCGCTCGAGTTAGTTCATCCTCACACTCTGGATTTGCTTGGAAAATTAGCTCAGTTTTCAGAAATTGTTTTTGCAAAAGGGTGCGGGGCATTGGGTGCTGATATTTTATTTGTGGCCTACAAGCGCGGCAATCAACAACGAGTTAAGTCGATTTTAGCTGAATTGAACTTAAATGAAGTTTACGATCAGAGCGATCTATGGGAACAGGAAGTTAGAGTACAGTTATGTTAAAACCTCACGTTTATTCAGCACCGTCAAATATCGCAATTATCAAATACATGGGCAAAACCAGTACTCAGCAAAACTTGCCGACGAATGCATCGATTTCCTATACCTTGGATCATTTGCGTTCGTTTATCACATTAGAACCCATTTCTGGCGATCACGATCAATGGCAGCCTCTGGTCGGAGAGGGCTTGCTGCCGATTGAGCTGAGTGACAAAGGCAGAACTAAGTTTTTAAATCATCTCGCACGCATCAAAGAAATGTGGGGCGTTTCTCAATCGTTTTTAGTTAAATCAGCCAACAACTTCCCTTCGGATTGCGGGATCGCGAGTTCGAGTTCGAGTTTTGCGGCGCTCACACTAGCGGCGGTGTCTGAACTTGAAAAGATAAAACCAGGCGGCGATACCAGCTATGTAGCAATGTCGAAAATTTCGCGTCTTGGTTCAGGCTCGTCTTGCCGTAGTTTTTTTGAACCATGGGCAGCCTGGGAAACGGATGGCGCTGAACCTTGGCCGGGCCATTTCATCGATTTAAATCACAGTGTGATGTTGCTAGATTCTGGTAAAAAAGATGTGTCTTCGTCCGATGCGCACGTGCGCGTGACGACCAGCCCATTGTTTCCAAAACGATTAGCCAATGTAAAAACCCGCTTAGAAAAAATCGAGATCGCTAATGCGATTAACGACTGGAACCAGTTCTGTGATCTAGCGATTGAAGAGTTTGAAGAAATGCATCAGTTGTTCGAGACGAGTGTGCCTAGTTTTAGTTATCGTAATGAAAAAACAATGTCCGTATTAAAGCGTCTAATAGATATCAACAATGGACTGTCGAGCAAAATGTTAATTACGATGGACGCTGGTAATAATATCCATTTGATGACATTGCCAGAGCATAGACACGAACTAGAACGCCTGGCTCTGGTGTTCCCAAAAGCTCAGTTTGTTAACTCATGGAGTTTTGCAGGAGCCAGACGTGTCTAGTTTCAAAACGACGACTTTTGGAAAATGGATTTTCTCTGGTGAGCACACAGTATTGCGTGGCGGTCCCGCACTAGTGTTTCCGTTATTTAAAAAGAAGTTGGAACTGGAATACACACCAACATCATCGCCATTGTCGGTAACGGCATCGGGCGAGAACGCCTCGTCAATTGAAGAGCTCTTTCCTGGTGTATTAGCTAAAGCATTAGAGTTGTTGAACCGCAAAAACGACAAACTTACGGGTGCTATAGTATTTCGAAACGAGCTGCCACTTGGTTCCGGCATGGGCGCAAGCTCAAGCCTATGCGTAGCCTTCAGTCGCTGGTTTCATCATTTGGGATTAGTGACAGACTCCGAGATTTATGAATTCGCAAGACAATTAGAAAACATCTTCCACGGCGAAAGCAGCGGCGTAGATATCGCGGTGGTTCTTCACGAAAAACCGCTTATTTTTAAACGCCCTAATATTATCGAAACATTAAACGTAAAAAATACCTTCAAACTCTATCTGAGTCACACGGATCAGAAGGGAATTACAAAAGACTGCGTGAACAAGGTAAACGATTTTATAAAAGCCGACCCAATCAGCGGCCAACGCGTGGATGAAAAAATGATTCAAGTAACAGTGGATGCGATCAAGTTATTCTCAGCACCTGAATCCGCACGTGATCCGGCAAAGCTGATTCCGATTCTAAACCTGGGCTATGAGTGCTTCAAAGAATGGGGCTTAACTGGCGGCAACGTCGACACGCACATCAACTATCTTAAATCCCAAGGCGCTTTAGCCGCAAAACCCACGGGTAGCGGCGGCGGTGGCTATGTTCTGAGCCTTTGGCCAGATAGAATTACGCGGAAATTTGATTTCGAAACGATCGAACTCTTTGAATAACAGCAGTGGGCTTTTGCAACGAGGAGCGTAACCACAGCGGTTGCGCAGAGCAGCATCAGGTCTATTTGAAATTGTGAGTATTCACTTTTTAAAACTTGGGGATTTTTAAAGGACTACAAACTTAAAGAGATATTATTTAAACAACCCATTAAGTTTCTTCATAGCTTCGTTTTCTAATTCTTTTTTCTTCTTCTCGATTTCTAACTCAGCTTCTTTCTTTTTCTTTTCCACTTCAGCTTGAGCTTGGTCTTTGACCTCGGCCACTTTTCTGTCCACTTGCTGCTTAACTTTGGTCTTTTGATAGTCGATAAAATTTTGAGTCATTTTTTCAACCGTATTGCCTGCAAAACTCCATTTTGGTTGCATTAAGTTGCCTTGGATTATGATGGGGATTTCCAAATGTCCCGATGGGCTTTTGTTGGCCATCATGAATTCGCCGTGTACCGGAACGCTGACGAGTTTTAGAATCGCATTGATTTTGCTATCTAAATCAAATTTGACTTGGCCATCTAAGTTAAGTTCATCACCACCACGAATGGTTGCGTTGAATTTTTTCAGCTGAAGAGTCAGATTTCTGATTTCGAATTCAGACTTTGTAGATGCACCTAGATTACTCACGGGAACCATAGATGGAACACCGAAATCTTTAATAGCCGCAAACTGCTGCTTTACTTCGTTGATTAATTTAAGGGTATGGACTTCAGATGCCGGTATTACAAAATTTCCTTGAGCTACCAAATCTTTTTTGAAGTTCAGGGTTCCAGGCAATTTTGTTTGGCCATCGATCGTAAAGTTACTAACACCCGAGATCAGATCTTTATATTCAGGTAGAACAAACTCCACCAGCGGCGAGAATGACAAATTAGCTGATGTCATTTTGAAGTTAATTTTGGGATCGGTCTCGATCAAAGGTATGACGACATCAGAAAAGGCCATTTTTCCTTTAAAGATATAACCAATTTCGCCAGCCATCGTCAGCTTGCTGTTATGTAGATTTGCAGTCAGAGCAATGTTTTGGAATTGGGCCGGCGAGTCTTTAAAAGTAACTTTTTGTATATTTACTTTGTGATTCCAGCGAACTGTTTTCAATAATTCTTTATCTTTTATAAATGCGGGAGCGATAGTTAAATGGGGTTCAGGAGTCGCAACGGTGCCTGTCGGCTTGTTGTTGGATAGATGAAAATTAAATGGCATAGTCAAAGCAGTAATCGTCGTTTCAAGATCTGAGTTTAGATGCCACTTAGAATGCTGAATCTCGAATGGGTCTAGCTTTCCTTGGACTTGGATAGTTCCTTTGTTGCTCATGTCGGCGACCGTGTTAAGCCACTCGTTGGTCGGCAAATAGGCCTTGGCTTTGTTCCAATTTAGATTTTCTAAATTTAATTTCAGATCAAAAGTGTCATCAGGTGCAATCGGCGGACGACCACTTACTACAAATGAAGATAAGAATGTATTCACATTTAGCTTATCAATATTTAAACGACCATTGTGCGCTTGTATAACCCAGTTCATTTTAAATGGATCGGTGTTGGTTTTCAGTACTTTTGCGTCTTGAGTTACCACCAAGGACGTAAGGTCACTATTTCCGGTAATAGAACCCTTTAAAACTTGTGCACTTTCTAGTGCTAATACGCCAAGGAAGTTAAAAGATACAGGGCCTTCAAGGGCCACTTTATCATTTTTATATTTTAGAAAGTATTTTACATTGCTCGCCTGAACTTTTTTAATATTTACAGAAAGATTTTTCGGCTGAGTTAAAAATCCTTTAATTTGAGCATCGACTTCGACGTCACCAGAAATATCGTGGTCTTTATTATTAGGAAGGAATTTTTTGAAGTCTTGCAGCTTGAACGGTTTAACAGTGATAGAAATATCTGACGAGCGTTCGTAACTAGCGAAACCTTTAGCTGACATATCTAAGGTATGAAACAAAAGTTTGAAACGATCGATATTAAGGTTCGTAATATACGATATTGTGCCTTCGGAATAAAGTGTAACTCCCGCTTCTTTTAGAAACATATCTTTGTAAGCTAGAGAGCAATTATCAAGTCCTAATTTCCAGGACGCTGTAGTGATCGAAGGAATCAAGTTTGTTAATACGAATGATGTCGACATCTCCAAGTTGATAGGACCCTGAGCACTTGCATCCGCAGTTTTGTATTTGGCCTTTGCTTCAAATGAAGTTAAATTCAAAATACCTTTTATTTGAGTCGCTAGTAAGTTATTTACGTTCCCACGAAAAACCATATCTAGTGTCACAGCTCCGCGAGCGTCGCTAACTGAGAATTTATCTTTATACGTTTTTAAAAAATCAAGAGCCTCTATGTTTGGAATGTGAGTCTTTAGAGTCGTATCAAAGTCCATGTTCTTTAAACTTAAAAGACCGTTGAATGTGTTTTTAATTCCTGCAATTTGAAATTCACTTTTCAAAATATTGGCCACGGCATTTTTAACAGTGACCTGTGTTTGGATGTTGATGGGTACGTACATTTTGCTGAGGGGGCCCAAGTTAGCATCGCTGTATAAATACGAATTAAGTGAAAAATCAATCGGTGTTTCCAAATTTGAAATTTTTAAAGTCGTGTTGTTGCCATACAGACGATATGTGCCTGCGCTCATTTGAATTTGGTAGTCAAATTTTCCAATTTTAACCAAAAGATCGAGCTCGTTGATACCGTATTTAGATTTCAGGTAGTCTCGCATATTGGCTGCGGCTTCGGCCGAAACGTTCTTTGGTAATTCTGTTGGCTTTTCAGTGCCTGGCACCGGTACATCTTTGTAGAAAACATTAAAGCCATCGACAAAAAGTTGAAACTTTACTGACTTGTTATCCCAATTTTTAAGTATGTCTTTCAAATTCAATTCAACGTTCAGCTTTTTGATCGAGAAAAAAAAGTCTTTGTTTTTCTTAGCGGAGATATTGGAAATTTCAATTTTCAGGGGATCAAGCGAGTCAATTTTGATTTTGTCATAACTAGCTTCAAGACGCATTGACGAGTAGGCGAACAGGTTTATTTTTCGCTTTAAATAAGCAGGACCCAAAAAATAAACGGCGCTACCAATAGCAATTAGAATTGTAAAAAACAAAATGAGAGTGCGCTTTAGCATCTTCCAGTATCGGAAAGACTCCAAAGAAGTAGAGTCAAGTTAGCTCAAAGACTTAGCTTTTCTGAGCATTTCTTTACGCAAGCTCGACCTAGGTAGTAGTCACTTTAGATCGTGCACGGAGGTAGTTTACTGCGTGGGATCAGGTATGAGCTCATGTTAAACAGATCCGTATAGATTTTGTGTTTTTCAGCCGTGTCCTTCAGGTAGTCAGTCCCGCTAGATCCACCGGTCCCAATCTTTCGTCCAAGCATTCGATGAGCCATTAAAGCATGACGATAGCGCCATGTAGTCAGAGCTTCATCAATATCCATCAACGAATTTAAGATGCTAAATGGAACTTGCAGGATGGGCTCATTTCGATAAAGCGAAATGAATAATGCCGCTTGAAACGCTTTGAAACCAAAGCGGAACTGGCCTTGGGCTTTCAGCTCGTTGTATTTTTCTTCGTTAAACACGATGTCAATTTGATCCATGAACGATTGAATATTTTTCGAGCTACGTTCTTTGTCCGCGTCTGTTAGGCGAGGATTAGTTTTAATGACTTCTAGATCTTCTTTGTAAACATTTATCAGAGCCGTTTTGTATTCCGCATTGAAATCAAATTTCGCCGTTTTCAAAAATGGAGTTCGACTCAGCCAATTTTCAAGACCATCAAATAATGTGCTTCCTTTCATTAGATCGATCAATTCTGATCTGAGAGGCTCTTTCAAGTGATCGTAAAATGGCGATTCAGTTAACTTGACTCTATTTTCCATTTTCAGTCCGAGTAATACTTCAATCATACGGAACTGCGCGCTTTGAAATCCACTTGCGGGATACAAATAGTCACGGAAATCTAGAAATTCGTGTGGCGTCATCGTTTCTAATATATCTAGAGGACTTGTTAAATTCTTGCAGATCGTTAAGATACGGTTGATGCGATGATCAATCGTTCCCATGTCGCGCTCGGGGATTACTGGTTGATTAAACAACGGAACCAAAGATTGAATTTCTTTTAGAATTTGAAAAAACCAAACCTCATACACTTGGTGAACGGAAATAAATAACCATTCTTCATGCGCGGGTTTACCAAATTCTTCAGAACGTCGTTTCTGACTATTTAATAATTTATCAAGGCCCAAGTAATCGTGATAGTGAACCGGTTCATATTTCATAGATTAAGTTCCTTTTTCTAGCTGGATAATTTTATTTAGAAACGATTGAATTTCATTTTCCGTTGTATCCCATGAAAACATAATTCGACAGACAAAAGTAGCTTCATCCCAAACGTAAAAAAATCGCTCTTTTTTAAGCTCTTTAATCCAGGCTTTGGGGAATTTAACAAACGCCGCATTACTTTGCACAGGGTATTCTGGTTTAAATTTTGTCAGTTGACGTAGTCCGTTCTCGAAAAACGCTGCTGATTTCAAACTTTTTGTAGCGATTTCTTTCCATAGATCGTCATGGAAATAAGCATCAAATTGAGCGGCCAAGAATCTAGATTTAGACGGCAGTTGACCGAGTTGCTTGCGTAGATATTTAAAATCAGTCGCCAGATCTGGGTTTAGAAATACGACGATCTCGGCCCCCATCAATCCATTTTTAGTGCCACCAAACGATACAACATCTACACCGAATGCTGTGGTCATTTCGGCGAATGTTTTCTTTAGACTTACGCACGCGTTGGCAAATCGTGATCCATCGACATGAACATATAATTTTTCAGATTTGGCCCAGTCGCAAATGGTTTTAAGTTCTTCGACTGTGTACACAGTGCCTAGTTCAGTCGGTTGAGTCAGTGAAATTGTTTTTACTTGCGAGTAATGTTGATCACCTCGACGGATAAGATGACTTTTTAGCGTGTCGAGCGTGACTTTGCCATTCACTGATTTAACCGGTATTAATTTGTAACCACCATGGATTTCAGGTCCGGCGCATTCGTCGACATGTATGTGGGCCACATCTGAACACAAAACAGTTTGGTAACTGCGCGTGCAGGCTTTCAAAGCTAAAATATTTGCGGCCGTTCCATTGAAAACAAAAAATGATTTTGCGTTAGTTTCAAATAGTTCCGAAATTTTTTTCTCTACTCGTTCAGTCATGGGATCAAGGCCATAGCTGTGGGCATGATCCACGTTGGCAGTAATTAGGCTTTGGATAATGGCCGGGTGAACACTGGCGTGATTATCGCTGCCGAATCCTTTGGGCTCAAATTGTACCGGCTTTGATTCCAAGATTAAACTCCTTGTGACCCCAAGCTTTGAATCATAAATTCATAGGCCGCTAGAGCCGCTGATTTTTGCGTGATATTTTGAACGTCTAACACAGGTGCCACTTCGTAAATACCTAAATGGTTCCAGCTAGAAAATCGATTCAATTGAGTCAAAATATACTTTACCGAATCGAATGTTAAACCACCTGGCCACGATTGTGAACAACCGGGAGCTTCGCTTGCCGTGATAGCATCAATATCTAAACTTAAAAAAACCGGTTGCTGTTTGTGTTTAGCCAGAATGGAATCCATCACTGACTTGATTCCACTATTTTCCACATCATCTTTCATGATGATTTCAACCGACTTACTTTTTGCGTAGTCCAAATGTTTCTTTGAGTTGCAATGAGGTTGAATACCAATTTGAACTAAATCAAACTGACCAGGAAATCTTTCAAGCACTTTAAAAAAGGGAGTGCCCGAATTAACGCCGTTCTTGTCAGAACGAACATCTAGATGAGCATCGATATTTATAACTAATGGTCGCTGTTTATTATTTAGTTCTCGTGTGATGAAAGCACTCACATCGCAATAGGCCCAGTCATGGCCGCCACCGAGTGATAGGATTCGGTTACTATTTGTATTGAGCGCATTTAAAGCTTTTAGAACCTCGCCTTGATCATTCGCAAGGTCCGTCGGTTTCGAAAAATCACCAATATCGACCAATTTATTTTGAAATGAAATGGGAGCTACGAGTTTGTAGAGAATTTGTCTAATGCCGCTGGGGCCGTCTTTAGCACCCACACGACCGCCATTAGCTTGGATGCCGCGATCATCGGGGTAGCCGACCACACACAGTTTGTTTTTAACGCTAAATAAATTAGCTTCAGCAGCAACAACATCGCCCAAACGTAAATCATCAGGATCATTTTTAGAGAAAAATAGTTTTTTGTCGGGAAGAGCGAAGAGGCTCATCGTGATATTTTACTTAGTGCAACTTCTTTCTGGAAAGCGCCAGTCTGAGTGTCAAAAAATCGGATCGACGCTTTTGATTCAGTTATCGTTAAATTAGAAAAGTAAATTTGATCGGAATCCGTTAGAAACATACCCCAAGACGCGCCATCATTAGGAGTAATCGAATAATTAAGTGCTGACTTAGCCGAACTTGACTTTGATTTATATAAACTAAGGCTGCTGAAGTCAGTGACTTGGAATAGGCCCATGGGTGACATCCACAATCCTAGAAAGTTACTTAAGCCCACAAAATCAATTGTTTCTAAGCGAACTGTATTGCCGTTGAGTGCGGTGCCAATGCCCGAGATAAAGTCTCTGTTTCTTAATTTGAATAATTGATTGCTAACGTCGCTATTAAAAGCCACCAAAGCATACTGCTGATTGCCAGATTTCAACGATCTATGGTTGCCATTTTGTACAATGTAGCCAGAAAATGTCTGCACAGCGAAGCTAGAAATCGAGGTCAAAATTAAAGTGATTACTAAAAGAACCAATTGCATGACCTCTTGAATCACAGTAGAGAAGATAGAGTCAAAAAAAATTTATAACACTTTGCGATAACGTAGAGTTTGTTTGGGGATTCCATGATGATTTTCAGTCGTTTAAATACGTTCAAGTGGATCATGCTAGTTTTGAGTTTAAGCCCACTTTGCCAAGCTGAAATTTTAGCCAGCGTTAATTACTTTCAATACTCAAAAGACGACAAAGTAAATGCCGGTGTGAACTCAGAAACGCGGGTAGCGTCGTACGATTTAAGTTTGCAGTTTATCATGGGCCAAAGCGTCTTGGTGGGGGCAACACACATGACTCAAACGACAGCCAGCAGCGATATTCGTGGGCATCGGGAATCGACGGCGCCTAATATTGGTTTGTTAGTGGGACCTTTGTTATTAGAAGGCGGCCCGATTTCAAAATCGACCGAAAAAGTGAACTTGAACGAAGCCAGCGAGTGGCGTGATGGCAGTGGTTACTATGGT
Source organism: uncultured Bdellovibrio sp. (assembly GCA_964498705.1). Lineage (GTDB taxonomy): Bacteria > Bdellovibrionota > Bdellovibrionia > Bdellovibrionales > Bdellovibrionaceae > UBA2316. The sequence goes on from CAZCHT010000037.1 coordinate 13,008, forward strand.
TCGATTTGTATTTTGGATCGTGTTTCGAGCTGGATGATAATTGGATTTCAATTCACTTTTTTAAATATCGAGTATAAAAAATACTTCGACGGTATTACTGAATCATCCGACCAAAAGAAAAATGTATCTGTATTGAGCCCGTCTTTACGATTGAGTGTACTGTTTTAGGAGTCAGAGATGAAAAATGTGCGAGTAGCCGCGGTTAGTTTAAATCAAACACCACTAGCTTGGGAAAATAATTTTGAAAATATTAAGCAATCGCTGCTTGATTGCGACAAACGAGGCATTCAAATCGTTTGTTTTCCAGAACTCTGCATTTCTGGCTATGGCTGTGAAGATGCTTTCTTCTCGCCATTTGTTGGCGAAAAATCATTAGAAATTCTATACTCTCTGCTGCCTTACACTCGCGACAAAGTAGTGACGTTGGGTTTGCCACTATTTTTTAAAGGCAGTGTATTTAATGTGAATGCAGTTATTGTCGATGGCCATTTGAAAGGCCTTGTTCCTAAAAAGTTTTTGGCAGGTGATGGTGTACATTATGAAAATCGTTGGTTCCGTCCATGGGAAAATCAAGCGTTAGAGACTGTAACATTAAAAGTCGGCGCAAACACTGAAGACGTAAAAATTGGTGATTATTTTTTTGAAATCGGCGGATTGAAAATTGGTTTAGAAATTTGCGAAGAAGCCTGGGTCGCTCAACGTGTGGGCGCCAGCCTTTCCCGCAAAGGCGTTGATATTATTTTAAATCCAAGTGCTTCGCATTTTGCGTTTGGAAAGCAGGAAGTTCGTAAACGTTTCGTGATCGAAGGTTCGCGTGCTTTTGGCGTCGCTTATGTGTATTCAAATTTACTTGGTAATGAATCCGGTCGAATTATATTTGATGGCGGGGCTCTGATTGCCAGCAACGGTGTGCTTGTGATGGAAAGTCCCCGATTCTCGTTCAATGAATTTGAAGTGTATGACGCGGTTATTGATGTCGATGCCAATCGCATTCGCCGTTTGCAAACTGCCAGTTTTAAACCGGAATTGGGCGTAACAGAAGATTCACAAGTTACGACTGATTTTAACTGGAAATTTTTAGCTCCCGTCCGCGCAAAAAAAGATCTGCCAGCTTGGGAAAATGTAGAGCCTTTGAAAAACGAAGAGTTTTATCGTGCCGTTTGCCTGGGGTTGTTTGACTACCTTAGAAAAAGTCGCTCGCATGGATTTATGGTTTCATTAAGTGGTGGGGTGGATTCATCCGTTGTAACAATAATGGCCGTGAAGTGTATTGCCGAAGCTTTTAAATTTCTAGGGAAAGATAAATTTGTTCAGAAATTAAAATACATGGGGCCCGCTGTGTTTAAAACAGATTGGGATATCCAGCATGTTGTGAAATCATTGGTAACTACGGTCTATCAAAGTTCAGAAAATTCATCTGTTGAAACAAAACGGGCGGCTCAGGAGCTTTCAAAAGAATTGGGCACTAGTTTTTATGACTGGAGCATCGCTGCTGTTCAAGAAAACTATAAACAAATCGTTGAGACAGTTGTCCAGCGCAAACTATCTTGGGAAGCCGACGATATCGCTCTTCAAAATATTCAGGCCCGCGTTCGATCTCCTGGTATTTGGATGATGGCAAATATTAAAAATGCTCTATTGCTAGCGACCAGCAACCGCTCTGAAGCGGCCGTTGGTTATGCGACAATGGATGGTGATACGTCGGGTGGGTTTAGTCCTATTGCCGGAGTCGACAAGTCATTCCTAAATAAATGGCTAAAATGGATGAATGAAATCGGGCCACATGGTGTGGGTTCAATGATGAGTTTGAAATTCGTATTCATGAAACCGCCGACTGCAGAATTGCGTCCTGCAAAAATGCAACAAACTGATGAATCCGATCTGATGCCCTATGATGTCTTGAATGCGATCGAAAAAGAGTTCATACGTGATCGTCAGCGACCATCAGATATCGTAGAAGTGTTAAAAGTCGATTTTCCTGCACATTCTGTTACAGACTTGGCTAAATATACGATCAAGTTCCTTACCCTTTGGTCGCGTAACCAATGGAAACGAGAACGTTACGCACCGGCGTTTCATTTAGACGATGAATCGCTAGATCCCAAAACCTGGTGTCGGTATCCTGTACTAATGTCTTCATTTGAGAGTGAAATCCAGGAGATTCAGGAAAAGTATTTAAAAAGCTAGCAGAGTTAAATAAACTAAATGAGTGAAATGTTTGTTAGTGCACGATCTACAAAATGATTTTTTCTCTCATGGGCCGATTCCGGTAATCAAGTCGTTAGACTTCGTTGATAAAATCAATCAATTACTTCGTTTGACTGGAAAGAAATTCGATGCGATTGTAGCGTCCCAAGATTATCACAAAGCTCAGCATCATGCCTTTGCTTCAAACAACCCCGGAAAAAAAGTAGAAGACAAAATCGAATTGCACCATGATCGACAAATTCTGTGGGCCGATCACTGTGTCCAAAATACCCCGGGTGCAGCGTTTCATCCGGCGCTGGATGTGTACTACTTTAGTTACGTTATTAAAAAAGGTATGAACCCGATGTATGATACGGGCAGTGCATTTTTTGATAAAGGAAAAGGCGAAAAAACTTTATTCGATGAGTATTTAAAATTTAAAAATATTGAAGAAGTTTACGTTGTCGGCAATGCCATTGATTTGGGCATCACGCAAACCGCTTTCGATGGTCTTGAGCTGGGTTATAAAATGACCTTGATTAGAGATCTGTGTCCGACATATAAATTAGCAGACGATAAAGTAGAATTCCGCTGGGAAGATTTAAAACAAAAAGGTGTTCGCGTAATTACGTCGGACGTTTTAAGTGTATAAAGAGGTAAATATGAAGAATTTAGTATTAGTTTGTGTATTAGGTATGTCTTTAGTATTTGGCGCCTGCGCTCACAAGGGTCACGCTGGCTGTAAAGATGGATCATGCAAAATGGAACATAAAGATAAAAAAGAATGTGGCTGTGGCCATGATCATGGCGACGATAAAAAAGTCGATGATAAAAAAACTGAAGATAAAAAGTAATTAAGAATAATTCAAATACGACGCTTAATTAAGACAAACGATGGTTGACCCATGTCCAATCATCGTTGGCGTCAATTTGGTCCCAAATTTTTTCTATCTCATCAATTACTAAATTTTGCTCTCGCGATTTGATCTGAGTTTCATTTAATTGTCGGAGTGGCAAAGTATGCTCGTTAATTAAGTTCAACGTTTCATCTGAAAAGTAAGTCGTCGCTTTGTTGTTTTGAGTCCAATTCAGCATTTGTAGGAATGCCGTCTCGAAATCTTTAATTTTATTCTGATATAAATCCTGAAAAAAACTTTCAATAATTTTTTGAATTTTAGCGAAAAATACAGACTGGCTGATTTCATTGATAGGAGCCTTATTCATCGAGTTCATATCTAAAACTGGAAACTCAGAAGAACTGTAATAATCTGGAGATAGATTCAAAAAGGAATTCAATAGGTCGACTTCACTACTAGCAGCATTTGGTTTTAAATTTAGTTTCTTGAAAAAACGGGCTGTGAAAAACACGTTAAACTGGATCGCAAAGGAATCATTCAGCTTAGTTAGATCAGCCGCTGGTTCAGCAAAGTTAAGAACTTCGCGCAGTTGTGTTAGGTTCCACAAAAAGCTCGGTGGCTGTCGTCCAAAACTATAAAGTCCTTCATGATCAAAATAAGCGGCGGTGAAGTAAGGATCGTAGTAGGGCAGAAACCGGTAAGGGCCGTAGTCAAAACTTTCACCAGAAACATTCATGTTATCGGTATTAAGCACGCCGTGCACAAAACCCGCAACCATGTATGAGGCACACAGGTCAGCCAATCTTAAAGATACACCATTGAAAAACATTTCTGTTTTGTTTTTTTGATCCGACGCTGTCGGTAATTCGGGATAGAAATTCTTTAAAGAATAGTCCATTAACTTGAGAATATTTTCTTTGTTTTGATAAAACAAAGCGCGCTGGAAATTTCCAATTCGAATATGCCCACGACTTAAACGAAACATAACTGCTGATCGCGTCGGTGATGGTTCGTCATGACGAATTAGTTTTTCGGCTGTTTCGACGATGGAAAATGTATGACTAGTAAGCACTTTTTGCTTAGCTAGATAGTCCGTTGCCAATAGCTCGCGAACCGCACCTTTCAAGGTTAATCGGCCATCGCCACGGCGTGAATACGGTGTTTGTCCGCTGCCTTTTGTGCCTAACTCGAACAAATGTTGATTTTTTAGAAATTGAGCAAATACAAAACCACGACCGTCACCTAAATCTGAATTGTAGTGTTGAAATTGATGACCATGATACTTCATTGCTAGAGGTTGAGTTAAATTATTTTCGAGTGGCTGAAATTTACAGAAGTGATTTATCCATTGGGCCTCAGTCAGTTTGTCTAGCCCTAGAAAAATGGCTTGTTTCTGGTTGCAGTATCTCAATATTGGATCGGCAAATGGCCCGCCAGTCACAGGTGAAAAGAACTCTTCTCCTAAATCTAATATTGGTAATTTTCGAGGCATGAGAACGACGACTTTGAATTAGATTGCTGGTCAAGGCAAATAGAATATCTACGTCATAAAAAATGTCTCGAATTGAGGCACCAATTATAAACTTCTAGACGGTCGCCGGGACTAAATAAATTTTGAAAAAGTGCCGATAGATCAATGACATGCTAATGACCATCACTACTCTTTTTGAACGTAAAAACACGACTCTGAAAGCTATTACAACGTTGTTGTTTACTAGCTTTTTAAATTTTGGCTGCGGCCAAGTCGCGAATACATTTGGAACAAAAGTAGATTCCGGTTCAAGCGTTTCAAAATCGTGTAAAGCCAATGATATCAATTCCAATGCGTGTATTGTCGATAAAGTGGGTTCCTACATCTATGATTCGGCTTATGGCGGTCGTACACAAATAGGAAAGTCTTTCTTAGGTGCAAATGGTTTGGCGGCATTAGCTATCCCACTGGGCTGGTACGATGGGCAAACGAAAGTAACATTCACTGAAGCCAATTTAAATTCTTCGAATCAAAGTAAAATTCGTTTGGGAAAAAATATATTAGGTATCGATGGCAGTATGGTGACAAGCTTACCTAGCGAATGCGTGAATGAACAAGACAGCGATTGCATGGTGTCTGGAACCTCAACTAATATTTTTTACGCCTATACGTCTCAATATGGTGGTCGCGGTACAATTTGCGCACTGAATGGTTCAGGCAAACTGACAACGGATTGTTGGGTTGATTCGCTGAATACGCGGATGAACACGACAACTCCTATTAACGATGTCGATTGTTCTGGTTCAGGTGCTGTTGCGAACAATTGTACAGCGCGCGCGACAAACTTTTGGTACTCGGAAGCTGATGGTGGCCGCACCGATTGTGCTACTGCATCAACTTCGTTGAAAGGCTGTTGGTTAAATATTCCAAGTGGTTCGATCACCTTATCAGATTCGGCATCCAGCCTGGGCACCCTTGATAACTGTGTTGATGCGCGTTCGATCGGTTTCTCAACGTCTGTGTCCTGTCGTACAAACTTAACTACTGCGCCCACTTGGTATGTGTATTCAGCATCATATGGTGGTCGTGGTGCAAACTGCATCGCGGATAATAATGGGTCGTGTTTTTTCAAAGGCGGATATGATGAAATTGATCCTGATTTGTCGCCCGAAAATATTAAATACGGCGTAAAAATTTTCGACATTATGGGCTCGTTTGAAGGTGATGGCGTTTGGGCCAGCGCGGCTCATCGGGAATCGGATGTGACTCAAATTTCTTTCAGCACAGAATCAGTGAGCTATCGAGATAAAGTGAATTTACCTGCGGGGTATCGATCTATTCCAAGTATCGCACTTGATGACGAAGGTAGCCAGTCTGTAACAGAAGCCGGCGTCTTAAGAGTAAACTGGAACTCAACGTGTGGTATCACGGGAACGATTTCAGATAGAATTATAGATTGCGCGAATAAATATGATTTCAATGCGACTTGGACGGGTTCAACAAAGGCTAATGCCGGACAAGGTACTTGGAAATTGGTGACTCGTGCAGGAAATGTTTCCGGCGATGGCATTTACCGAGAAGTTTGGCGTGATGAACGCACCGGTTTATTGTGGAGTTCTGTTGTTTCCAAAACTTTGAATTGGTGTCAGGCCGCCGGTGTGCACTCGACCGATGGGTCTGGATTTTGCAATAGTGCTACTTATCAAACTCAGCCAGTAGGAATGACGAAGGCTATTTCGGCGTGCTACGAGGGTACTAGCGAAACATCAACGGATTCTCGAATTGATCTTTTGGCAAAAGGTAAAACATCAACAAATCCAATCAATGTAAAATGGCGTATCCCTACAATCTACGATTACGAAGTAGCTGACTACAATGGTATTCGCTACGTGATGCCCGATATGTCGGCGACAGGAAATGTGGAATGGACGGGAACTACTCGGGCTACTGATTTAACAAAAGCTTGGGTATTCGATTCTAGAAATGGCTCTACGGATGTTAGAACTCGCACGAACTCAACAATAGTTGTTCGTTGTGTGGGCGAAAAAGGATATCAATAATGAAATTATTTATTATTTATATCTTTCTTTTAATTTCTTATTCGAATGTGCGAGCTAATTCGTTTACGGATCGTCTGACATCATTTAGCCTGAAATCTTTTATTGTAGGCGCAGAAACCTACTCAGTGTGTCCTGATACCGGCCCTACTGCGGAAGTTTGTGTCACTCAAAAAGAAAACCAATACGTATACGATCAAGCCTATGGCGGTCGCGGTGAAAACGGCGACAATGTTGTATTTTCAGCCAATCAGTTGGAGCAAACATTACCGGCAGGATGGTATGAGGGCAAGACTGCGAGTTTAGATAGGCGTCTATTTTCGCCTGGTAATTTTGATGTCTCGTTAACTCTGTTCGGCATATCTGGGTTTCCTTTAGGTAGTGGAGCCCTTAGTGAGTGCAGTTACGGATCGCTAGCTACGCCAGTGGCTATCAGCGATAAATGTAAAGTAACGGCAAGCCACTTTATATATAGCGCTCCAAACGCATACGGTGTTCGTTCCGTGAATTGCGCGACACCAACTGCGGCAACAACAATGAATGCGAGCAAATGCTGGCTACAAACCGGTAGCGGAGTGTATTTAGCTGGACCATCCATTTTACCAATGTGTAGCACGAAAGTAGATCCAACGGGCTTGGTCTCGCAAGACTGTTTGGCACCAAAAGACGACCCGGGTGTTATGGATTCGTACTATTATACAACCGCTTACAACGGAAAGAGTGGCAACTGTAGTTTCAGTCCCGCCGGCTCGGCCAATACAACGTCGTGCTATGTTCCTAATGATAAATCCTATTTCAAGGTCACGAATGCCTGTACAATAAATTCGGCTAACATCGTTGTATGTGATGTAACGGCGAGTAACTATCCATATACAGAATTATACGGTGGTCGTGGAGTAGCCTGTGATGGCGTTTCGAATGTATCTAACTGTTGGTTTGCTTCGGCAAATAAAAGTTCAGGTATTGGTGTCAACTTAACGGCTGCCAATATTAAAACAGGTATAGATATTTTTGGTGTGGTAGGAACATTTGATGGTAATCCAACCGAGTGGGGAACCGGAGCTCCAAAAAACAATGGAGTTGCTAAAGGTACTTACAAAGACGAATCGTATTGTGGTCTAGATATGAAGTGGACCAAATTATCGGGTTGCGTTTCAAATGCTGCACATAGATTGGTGCCTGTAATTGCAACAGATCATGACGGTGAATCGAGCGCATTTTTCGTAGATAGAACATCGTGGGGAACATCTCAGTGTGGTTTAACGGGTGTTGTTGATACTCGTATCAATGACTGCACTACCGTCATCAATGCTGCTCTTTCTGGGGCCTCTGTCGCTCAAACAAATCGCAATACATCGACTTGGAATGGTGATGGCAGTGTCGGTAACTCTGGATTTGGAACATGGAAGCTTGTTTCACGTGTGAATGCGACCGGCATTGGATATGTAGAGGTATGGCGCGATGAAAATACAAAAATGTATTGGAGTTCGCGTGTTTCTGCCAACGTAAACTGGTGCCGCGCCTCTGGCAGTAGCAACAATTTAAAATTGCCAGATTTAGCAGAGAATGATCCTTCAAATATTTGTAACCTGCAAGCCAATCAGGAACAGAATGTTTCTTTAAGTATTATTAGTGCTTGCTATGAAGACACTGGGTTTAGTGATAACTATTCTGATATTCCTCAGTTTGCGCATGGAACTGTACCGTCGGGCAAAGCCGCTGGTAAAGCCGGTATTCATTCCTCATCTACTCAGAAAATGTATTGGCGTTTGCCAACGGTATATGATTATAAAATTGCCCACTATGATGGGATGAAATTTGTACTTCCGGATATGGCGGGAGCCAACGCTAATGAAGAATGGACAGCGTCTGTATATTCGTCCGATCGTTCAAAAGCTTGGACATTTCAGTCTGCCAGCGGGCAGAAGTCATTTAAAACACGAAGTTTAAAACTAGCTGCACGTTGCATCGGTAGGGGGTTCTAGTGAAATTCCTATCTTATCATTTTATATTTTCGATTGTTATTGCTGCTGGAATGGGCCTTGCGGGATGCTCATCGTCGGTCACCGACCCACAAATCTCAACGGGCTTGCTGGGCGATGATTATTTTGGTGAAACTATTCTTCCAGATGAAGAAGATCTAGCTCCGCCGGGATTAAGCTTGTTGAATTTCAAAGGCGGCGAGTTTGTTAGATCCGGCAGCGATCAAGAGATCCGCTGGATTTTAAAACCAGAAAGCCAAAATGATTATGGTTTATTTTCAAGCCGAGTTGAATATTCTGACGATTTAGGTGCAACGTGGAAACAAATTCCAGGAGCCTTCAGAATTCCTGCATTAAGCGGCTATGCAGTCAGCTATATATGGAGAATTCCGGAAATCAGCGGCGGCGACAAATTTATATTACGAGTCACTATCAATAACTCATCCGGCGAAGAGAAGTCGACTCAGTCGGATTCGACATTTACTTTGGATAACGATGCACCAGTGGTGAAAGACTCTTCTCTTGTAATCAATAATAACCAACCGATTAAGAAAAGTTACTTTAACTATAGCGTGGGTTTTACAGATATTACATCGCCTATTGCATTTATTTGCGCAAAAAATTTAAATAAAAATTCTCAAGAATCAGTTATACCTACAGAAACAGATGCGTGTTGGAAAAAAGTCTCTGAATTAAATACTACGGCTGCTAAAGTCATCGATTTGCAAAACGTTTCTTACGTTCTTGGTTTCTTACCTGGTGATTATGTTTTCCGTATTTGGGCAAAAGACCAAGCCGGTAATATTTCTGTTTTGAGATCTGGGTTAGGTGAAGCGGGGTTTGATAAAAAAGAATACAATTACAGTCCGGCAAAAGCCATTCAATTCCAAAAAGTTTTATTTGCTAATACAAGTAATCCTGAAGTTCCGCCAACGACTGCTGAACAAAATTTTACTGGAGGCGCCGCTGTCGTATATGTTCAATATAAGACAGACGATGTTCCGAGTGCTATTGAGTTCAGTGTATCGTTAGATGGCGGAACTACCTATGGATCCGTAATTCCAACTACGACATGCGCGCCAAAATCAGGATATGATTTTTGCAAACAATTTCCATATTCTTCTAGTGTTGATTTTCAAGTGCGAATAAAAGCGACATCGGCATTGGGCATGGTATCGACATCCGTTTCTCCTCCGCTTAACGGTGACAAGTTTCGCTTAATTGCCGGCAATCTTGATTTAGGCTTAGGTGGATCAGCTAGTTCGGCGGGCTTTAAACCAGCCAGCGAAGCTAGTTTTGTTATCGACACAAAAAGCCGCGCTTTCATAAATGATAGTCGTAAGGGTATTTTACTTTTGAATCCAGATGATGGTTCAGTGTCTGTGTATTTGAAAAAAGATTCAAACGTAGCGTCGAGTGGTGATGGCGGACTTGTTTCTTCGGCTACGACACAGGGAATTTATACTATGACGATCGACTATCAAGATCGTTTGCTCATTGTTGAAAATGATCGAATACGCAGAATCGATACGAATGGAAAAATATACACCTTAATTGGCGGCGGACCAGAATCTACGGGAATGAATTTCTTCCCTATTCGTGGGTGTATGCGTACTAATACCGCTGATCTGTTAGCGAGTCCAGCATATGGTCCCTATCAAGGCTATTCTCAAGATCCGTCGAAATTTATCGAATCAGGGTTCGTTTTGGAAAATGCCTTTTACAAAGTGAACTCTTCGGGAAACCTTTTGTTAAACAACATCGATAAACAAAATTACGATCGCCAGGCAGATCCTAATTACAAAATTAAAAAAGAGAACATTTTCTACGAGAAAGAATTTGCAAATTTAAAAATCGATTTTACAGCGGCTGCGAATTGTGGTTTTGCCAAGAAGCCGACGATCACTCCACTGCCGAACGGAGATTTTTATCTCGAAGGCTTTCACTCGCGTGAATTGGGATTAGGTCGCGGTAACTATATCAAGCAAGCTAATCGTGGTGCGGGTCCGACTTGGTACGCGTATTATTCGGCGGCTACGTCGTCGAAATCGGCTGAAATTCGGTTGATCCCGTTAAAAGGCGCCGGTTCGTTAAATTATAAACTTTCGGGTGATACCTCAAGCGGCCTAGGCACATTGTACTTGAATCAAACTTTTGAAAACGTAGCTTCACTTGCAAATCCACAGATAACATTTAACTACCAAACAAATAAACTTCTCAACATACATACGCGGGGCTGTCCACATTACTCGTCGGTATGCAAAGACTTTTATATTTCATCTAATTACTCGCCGAAGTCTGGAAGCAGCGTTGGTGAAGGTACTCAATTTGTTCTTGAGAACTGGGGCTGGGATGCCATGCGATTAATAACCTCTCGTCGCGGGGAGTTGTACAGTTTGAATAGAAATATGGCTGGCCTTTTCAAATATATGGGTTCGTCGAATAAATTCGAACGCATTTTAGGTACCGGAGGAACGGGGCAATGTGAAGATGGAACACGGGCATTAGAATGCGCTGTCGACATCCAAGATGCGTTTATCGATGAAAATGACAATATATATTTTTTCGATAGAGATCGCTTAAGAGTCCTTGTGAAAAAATCTTCTAGTTATAAAGATTCAATAGTTGTAACCTTGTTTGGTATTTCAAAATCACAAGGGGACTATGATCCAGCGGAGCCTCTTTTAGGTGACAGTTTGTCAGCACGATTTAATAATATTCGTTCCGTCAGCTTGCATAGTTCAGATACTAAGCTCATCGTGCATGATTCTGGAGAGTCGTTGGTTCGAGAATTCTCTTTAAATCCGTCTGATCCATTAAAATTTAAAATTAGTCGAATTGCGGGTAACGTTTATAAGACGGTCGCTCCAAGTTACAACGGTAGTTTGATTTCGAACGCACTGGCTACAGATACGAATCTTAATTTCAATGCCGGTGTTTACTCGGATTCGGTCGGCAACATTTATGCCCGAGCGGGATCGAAAGTGTTTTCGCGTTTGAATCGCACGGCGGGTCCGAACAAGGACTACTGGGAAGTTATTCTAGGTAGTCCGGCCACGACTCCAACGAAGCGAATTTATGAGATAGGCTCAAACGCGTGCGAGGCGACAGCGACATCTCCCGCAATGTGTGAGACGATTGATCGCTCGTATGAAATTCAAGGGATTCTTCCCGTGGAAGGCACTGCGAATCCGTTTCTTTTGTTTTCTACTTGGACTTGGTACCAATATGATCGTCAGGGTGGTTTTAAACTGACTCGCACCAATGTCGATGGAGGATTGTTGGTGCGCAATCTAACTATGGCCAATTGGTGGGCCGGCTTAAATTATAGGTACGGTGTTGACGGGACTGTTTTGGGAGGCACAAGTGCGTTTCCAAGGTTTTCATCTAAAGCTCAATATTTGGATGTTAATGGAACTGGTTATATTATTTCGTACGCCAATGAATCGTGGTTAAATGAAACACGCATTCGCTATGTATCTTTAGTTAGAAACGTTTCAAATCAGGTTACGAGTGGTGGCAAAGTGGGAACTTTATTAGATGGGCTACCGACTCTAGTAAGAAGTCATCATTTTATTTACAATGCGGCAAGCACGCCAAACTTTACTGGCTACATTTGTCTCGCTAGCGGTGAATTGTACAAATACACATTTGATAACGCGATGACATCCCATACAGGCAGCGGAATTGCGGCTACGAACGTCAGTAATGTAAAAATCAAATTACCAAATGGTTATCAGTGTGCCGGTGTTTCGATGGAGTATTCTGATTCTGAAAAGAAACTCTATTTCCCAGTGAGTTATGACGGCCTTATGGGCGTGGGTGAAATAAAATTATGAAGTTTGTAGTTTTAATTCCTCTTCTCACGTTGTTTCTATTGGGTTGCTCGGGCAGTGTAACGGATCCAAAAGTTGATAAGCCTAACGGAACCGGTTTGTCATATCGGCCAGATATCACACTCTATAATTTCAAAGGTGGGGATGCGTATCGCGCAGACTCGACATATAGAATTAACTTTAAAGTGGTTGATGATGTCATGGGTGTTAACGAGAATGTTATTGAATACAAACGTGAATCCGAAACAACGTGGACCTTAATTCAGGATAAAGTGCTGTCAAGTTCTGATCAGTTGACCGCGGTAAATTGGAATATTCCAGTGGGTCTATCAGGAAGTGATTTTAAAATTAGAATCACGGCCTATGGAAAAATTCCAACTTCGAAGCAAGTCGAATCAACGTCGGCATTTACTATCGATGGCGTGCTGCCCACGTTAACAAGTGCTGGTTTTACTCTAAATAGTTCATTGCCAGCAACTCCCTTTACTTTTTTTAAACTTCTGTCGGTCACTGGTGACAGTGATGATCTGTCAGGTATTGGTGGCTATTGCCTCAACGCCAGCAGTGCCATAATTGATGAAGCCGATGATTGTTGGCGTAAAAAATCTCTTGTCGATAGCTCCACTATGCCATTTTATGCCGGAATGTTATCCTCAACTCAAGATGTCTACTTGCAGCTAAAAGATCGCGCGGGAAATCAAAGATTAAATACCGACACGGCCGCAACAGATAAGATTTCTATTACACAAACGGCCGTGACGATTCCGACGAGCTCCGATGCGTTTTACAAAGCATCGGCATCTGCTGACACGAGTAAACACCTTGGATTGACGATTCAAAATTCAATAAGTGGCTATGGTTATACTCAATTTCAAGGTAACTCGCAGCAAATTGACCCGGGTGCGATTGCCTATTTACCCAGCGCGAACATCTTAATCCGTGATCGAGTTAAGGGTATCAGAAAAATTGATTTAGTTAATATGTGTTCAGGTGAGCCGTGTAATTCCATTTGGATTGGGATTTCCTCAACCGGTATCGACGGGCCTGTTGGTAGTGTCGCCAAAGTAGTTGAGCCTTTGCGGATGAGTCTGTCCAGTACTGGTGTTTTGTGGATTTTAGATAGAAAAGCAACAGCCAGTTCCGAACTGGTGATCAGAAAAGTAGATTTTAACGACAGTACTCCCGCACTTGTCACGGTCATTGGCGGCGGTGCAGGAACTGATGATTCTTTAGTGTCAGGAGCTGATCTTAAAATTGATTACTCGGACAACTTAGTTTTCTATGGAACGTTTCAAAGCTTACCGAATGGTTGGCTCGTTTTTCAGTCGACTGATCCAGAGGCGGCACTTAATACAGTCAGTGCCTCACGATATAAGTTACGCATCTATAAGCCATTTGAGTCTAAGAAGATTCAAACTCTATATTTAGATACAAAAAATGTTTATAATATTGCGTCTAATGTCGGTAAGGATTTAATTAGCGCCGGATCCGCAGCGATTACGTTTGATGATCGGTATCAGAATATACTTAATGTGTATTTGCGTGTTTGTGAGATTACATTGCCGGTGGCTTCAGTTCAGATTTGCGCGAATCCCCAAATTTTAGGTTTTGATAAAACCGGGGTTGCGCAAACAAGTTTGCAGATTTCAAATTTTGCAACGGGTGGAAACTTTGTTTTAGAAAGTCCAAATGGGATTGATTTGTTTGCAAAGAGTGGATTTACAAGTGAGTTTAAAAAGTATAATTTCGCATCGTCTACATGGGAAACTTTAGCTGGAACGAATAGCTGGGCATCTAGCTATTGTGCTAACGGAGTTACTAATTCGGCCTGTTCGCTTCGGCTTAAAGATGCCTTTTACGATCCTATCCAGAAAATTGTTTTTGTGTTAGATCAATCTAAAGTTAGAATGATTACGCCGGATACTAACAAAATCTACTCAGTAGTAGAATAAAAAACGCGAATCTTTTTTATCGATTAGAAATATCTCTGATAAAAGCTCATTTAATTCTTTTTATTCATTTCGTATTTTTCATATACCTTGTTTAGGAGTTCAGCGTGTTCGTTGAAAAAGTCATGGCGACGAAATTTCAAAGGGTAGCGGGGTTTTTCATTGCCTTGTAAGTCAGTAAGAAATTTTTTAATCGCATAGCTAGGTCCAGAAATATGTTGCAGAAGCAGTATCCCGCCGAATATTGAAAAAATAATCATGAAAGCGCCGAAACCTAAAATTGAATAAAAAGTCATTTGAGACAAATCATTAAAGATGGCCAGAAAGTATTTTTTTTGCGATTCGTCTAGCTGATTGATTTCGTTCAGCAGCTTTGATTCAAGCATTTTGAAAATGATCGAAAAAAAAGCTACGTTGATAATCACCAAGGCACTGAAAAATGCGGTGATTCCGTATTGGAGGCTAGGTTCGTTGATGATTTTTCTAGATAATATCCCTTTTACTGCATTCATAAAATCCTCATGTTTAGTTCAATAGTGAGTTGGCTTTTACTCTGTAGACTCGAGCATCGCTATTCTGTGCGGGAATGCCCGAGTATTTGAAGTAACTACCATTATAGATTCCAACCCCAATAATAATATCAAAGCCGGTCGCGCGTCCCGGGCAAACTCCCGGTGAAGCCATAGGCATCGGCATGGAAATCGTTCCGCCGCAAAGAGGCCGGAATTGAACGATGGCTTGCAACGGGCAGGCGGTGCTTGGCGATGTCAAATTTTGTCTACAAATTCCCGCGGAGCTTGTGTAAAAAATTGGATTGATGGTCAGGCCCCCCGCAATGGAAGCAATACCATTAGGTGGCGCAGGCCACGCCCCTCCGGAATAGAGAACGGGAGGATTGGGGGAATACAGAACGAAATCGTACGTTTCTAACTCGTTGCAGGGGGACGGGGTGGCATAGAGGCAGCGAAATAAATTGGTGTTCGTATTGAATCGTGAATTACGAATGGCTAATTCTTCCGAAAGAATGGTTTCTAAATCGGTGATGAGTGAATTGCGGACTTCTAAATTTTGCGTGTACCTAACGTTTTTAGTCGTATTCAGATGGCCCATAATCATGAAAGTTTCACCAATAAAGAGCACTGAGCTCATTACTAGCAAAAACAATAAAGTGTTGCCACCCCGCTGATTACTTAAAATCAATTTGACCATGTCGTACTTGCCTTTGAGTAAGGATTCCAACGTCCATATGAGCACATGAAACTATAAGAATAATATCCTGTTCCTCCGGAATATACATTATTCGTCGCCTTCATCACTGTCTCTGCTGTTGAGTGACCAACGGTTTTGATGCCGAAGAGTCGAATCGTTGAAAGTGCGGCTGAGCCAGTACACAATTGTGGAGTGTAATTCATCCACGATTTTGGTGGGGTCGTGCTTGTTGCGCCTGTCACTGGATTAGCAAACTGCCAAACGGCTGCACCAGGGGCACCGGACTGATGGTAGACTGCAAATACCCATGGAGCATTTTTAGGATCGAAATCTAAATTTGGATTGTCGGGGAAGACGTACGTTTGGTAGCGGGCTTTACTGTAAATAGGCGTAATGTTACCGATTCCTACATGGACGTTCCCGTAGCCAATGGGTTTAATTTCCGAATTGTAACGATGCAAATTATAAATATCTTGAACGTTGATATCAATGTCAGCGCCAATGCCAGTGATCGCCATGTGATCCGAATTATTATAGCTTTGCAATCCGTTCAGTGTGCCACTCCAGTTATCATAGCAGCGGTATCTCTTAACGGAAGACGATGTCCAGAGTCCGGTGTCATTTTTAGTGTCTTGAATAACGTTTCCCATACCATCGGTTGTGAATCCCCATGGTGAGTTAAGCATCGGTTGATCTGCGGGCAATGTATAGTTGGCAAAATCAGGTACGGTCTGCAAGTTAGGTTGGCACGTACGATGATTTAATTTTCCAGAAATTAATTTTGCGCGGAACGATGGACCCGGGGGATCCGTGTCGATCATTACGTTGGGACTGATTCTTTGAAGGGTTAGGTCCCCATTGTAGTTTGCTGGAATTGCACAGGGGCGATCAATCGCAGCGGTACCGGCACCAGCGGTAAACGTAATTGAACATATAAGTGAGTTATCACTGGATTGGTAAACTCCAACGGTTACATCTTCATCAGGCTGGAAGTCAGCGCGAACGTAGGCCGTTGGGCTGAATGACTTTAGTGAGCCAATTTCACTGGAAGGTAGATTTAACCACAGGGATTCGGACATAAAGAATTGAATACCCGGAATTTTAACGACGGGGATGTAAGTGTTATTCAGATAGCTTGTGGTGGCCGTACCGCCGGTGCAAGCGTTTAATCCAGTGGAGAACGAAAATTGTGATGATATATCAGGCGACGATGTCGAGTTGGGCGACTCTTTTATTCCCGTAATTGGTACGGAAGTGAAGCACATGCGAACATTCGTGAGATTGTCAGTCGTGCAGGTAGCGGTCGATGTGGCATTGCCGGATAGGAGTGCGGCAGCGGCTTCCGGTACGGCGGGGTATTGCCAACTAACTGTGGGAACTTCACTACAACAGCTGCCCATTTCGATGGCGCCGTTAGCTGCACCCGTTGTGCCGATGCGAATTTTAGAAGGCGTGCTGGATAATGGTTGAAAGGTTATTGGCTTTTCATTCAACGTGACACCAAAAGAACCTGCGGAAATAGGAACTACGGCTCCGTTGACCGACTTATCCGTAAATTTATTTTTTACAGTGTAAGTGTAGGCGAAGTTTTTGGAAGGCATAGCGATCTTGGCTTAGGCTAAATGGTATCGTGATGAAACCACTGCGACCTGTGACGGCCGTAAAAAGACTGTCAGTGGCATTGAGCTTAAGGGTTTGGTCCCCTAGGCTTTCATCATCAGCCAAACCGACACTGTAGACATTGGAATCTTGTCCCGAAATGCAGTTACGATTTTGAATATAAGACGGCTGAACTGTCGGAATTAAAAATTGGGGTCGCGGGATGATGCGAACCGTGAGGTAGTTCATGGATTCAATCGACCCGCCGTTAGAGTCTGTCGCTAATACGCGAAATTGATAAAATCCGGATAAAAATGTTGGGGCTACCAGTTGGTTAGAGCCATTCAAAGTCCATCGAAATTTTCGTTGAAGTTCGACAGAATCAAAAATGGTGGCGCCGATTCGATACGCTTTGCTTGTGTTGTTGGAAGCCGTGGCAGTCGTTTGAGTTCCAAAATTTATAATTTGATTCGATTTAGCACCTGTCAGCTGCACACTCCAGCTGGAGCCAGCACCAGAAATCGGGTCTTCGACATCAGTCCAATCCAAATTTGTTAGGTCGGTAGGAATAGAGTCATCCAAAAATGAATCGACGTCTGTGCCAGTGCTTGCACGATACTGAATTCGCATTGAAACTAAACCAGTAGGATTTCCTAAGATAGCTTCGAATCGGAGTCCTTGCGGTTGGGCGCCTTGATCGGCATAGCCATAGTATTTTTGTACGGTATAAATCCCGCTAGAATTCAGTTGAATTGGATTGTCGGTCTGGCTGAGTACGCGTGATAACTGAATTCCTTTACTAAGGGTTACGTAAATTTCCCCTTCTTGGGGGGCAAATAAATAATTACCAGAGTACTCGGGCCGGATTTCAATTTTATATCGTACAGTTAGTGAAATGGCTTTACTGCAGGTCGTACTAAAGCCATTGCAAAAAGGTTCTGCCCACACCGATGTTTTAATCGGACATTCGGTTACATTCGCCGCTTGGGCACTAGTGCACTTATTGCCGCGGGTATTATAATATATATCTTCACCAGCGACTGCATCGGCGACATTCGTGGAGTTATTTCCCGCAAGATAGAACTTAAATCCGCGAGGATCATCCATTGTCGATTTATCACATCCAGAAATTCCTGAAATATTCGGCATACACTTTGCCATCATATTCGAGTGCGGATTTGAATTTGCAGTTCCCACATTGGGAACCATACCGGCATCGCCTAGTGTTTGAGTTAACCGTCCTGAGGATTCCATGTTAAATAAATTTATCGAATTCATCCGAATTTTTGTGATGAGTTCTGTTTTTGTGACATTGGCGGCTATGCTGGTTGTGCTTTTGTTCATCACGCCCATCATCGCAGGAAGAGACGCCATGATGACTCCGGCTATTCCGATAGCAATAACAATCTCAATGAAAGAGAAACCATCATTATTTTTGATGAATCTAGATGGGTGATTCATAGATTTATACTCCCTTTTTGATGACTGTCATATTATCGGAAGTACTCAAGATTTCTGGAGTGTATCAATAATGTAAAACTGTTAATCGTCTCATTGTTGGTCATAAATTAAGTTCAACGACGGTGATGCGTTGAAAAAGCTATCTGCTTTATTTTGAGCGCCCGGAGAGAGAGTTGGTCCTATTTGTGCATGAAAAACTGGCCTACTTCCATAAACTCAATAATGCCTATAATGGAAAGAATAAAAGGCGAGACCTTATGAATACGACCCTGTCAAAAAAACGACCCATTGTGAATCATTTTGAAACTTGGAATCCAGCCACTGAAGAGAAAATTAATGCCTACACTTACATGTCCGAACGGGACATCGTATGTAAAATTGAAAAAT
>CAZCHT010000038.1:0-31803 GCA_964498705.1 uncultured Bdellovibrio sp.
GAAAAATTTAACAAGACATTAAGTGCAGCACCGCAAGACGTTTCAAATTTCTTCCGCGGAGATGGTTTGGCGACTGGATTTATTCCAACCCTTAAACGCGAACTAGGAAATTTGCAAAATCCTGCCTTCGGCGTTTTGGCAAATCGTAAAAAAGGTATTCAGGAAAAAATCAATCGTTACAACACGCAAATTGATCAGAAAGAGCGTCAGTTAGAAAAGAAAGAAGATTCTTTGCGCAAAAAATTCGCGGATCTAGAACAAAAGATGTCGCAGATAAATCAGCAAGGCGCCGCCGTAGCGAGTATGGCCGCCGGTGCCAAAGCGCCGGGACAATAGATGAAAACAAAAAATGAAATAAGGACCGACCAATCTACAACAGCAAAGCACAACATACAGCGACGAGGTGAATGTTAAAATGAAAAATGCATACCAGAAGTACAAAAACAATTCCGTACAAACAGCATCCAGAGAAAAGATTTTACTTATGCTTTACGAAGGTGCCATTAAATTTACTAAGCTAGCTATTAAGGGTCTTGAAGAAAAAAAGATCGCTGACAAAGGATACTACATCGGCCGAGCTTACGACATCGTCATGGAACTAAACAATACGCTTGATCATAAAGTGGGCGGCGATATCTCTAAAAACTTAGAAGCACTCTATATTTTTATGATGGACCAGTACACAAAAGCCAATTTCAAAAATGAAGTGGCCCCCTTGCGAGAAAATCTAAAGATTTTAGAGAATCTTTATGAAGGATGGCAGGCCGCGATCGAAAAAATTAAACAAAATACAGACAATCAAAAATAGGGAAAGAGGAGGGGAGAATGAAAAGATTATTAGACCTGATGGATCAGAAGAATCATTTCTTAGAAAAATTCTACACTGTCAATGAAACTCATCTTGAGCAATTTCTAAGAAATCGCTTTGAACAAATTAATGAGTTCTATGATGCTCGTGAAAATATTTTGGAAATTTTAAAATATATCGATCAGGAAATTCAGGTTGTATCCAACGCAACGACTGAGGAATCTATGCTTGGTATTCAAAAATTGAAAGAATGTTTGTCGTTGAAAGATACGTTCGTTCAGAAGATTCTTGAACAAGATATTGATATTTTGTCTTGCATTGAAGCTGCAAAAAATTCGATTATCGCCGAACTAAAAGAAGTTCGTAATGGTAAAAAAGTAATTTCCGCTTACAAAGTTCCCGTGTTTAACCAAGCTTTGGGTGAAGAAGAACTATAGTTCTGTTGCATGAAGATTGGGCTTTCGGTCCAGTCTTCTTCGTCTAATTTTTGACCCGACTTCGGTAGTGAAGAGTCAATGTTCATTGTAGGGTCTAGCGTTCAAGTTTAATTAAAATGATTTCAAATGGCACTTCGATTGCTCCTCTATCTTTTAAACACAAAGTGGTAGGGACAATTGGAAGTAAATTATTATCGTAGTCAAAATACTGTGATTCCTGCGGGCACCGTCTATAAAAGTGGATCGCCTCGCTTTGCTAATGAGACAGTAGCTCTGCTATTTCATAATGCAAAAATACTTTTCAACTTCAAAGACTTTAACGACGCATTGATTCTGCTTCGAGAAAGCCTGAATATGGATTCTTTCAACGTTCATTTGATTGATCTGTGTCGTAAGACGCTATTTCAAATTGGACTACGTGAAGAGAGTTTGAATCTTTTAGAGGCGTCTCAGCGAATTCAATACACTCCAGAAAAAAGTATCGAATTAGCACGGATCTATGTGGCTAACGAACAAAATGACATGGCGCTAGCCCAACTGTTCGATGTTCTGTCTCAGTTGGTAGAAGATGAAGCCTTACTATTTGAAACATATAAAAATATTGGCTGCGTTTACTTGAAAGAAAAAGAATTCGATCTGGCGCAAGAGTATTTCCATAAAGCGTACGTGATTAATTCAACGGATGACACTCTTTTGGTTAACCTGGGTGTCCTTGAGTATTTAAAAAAAGATATAACACAAAGTCTTTTCTATCTAAGAGAAGCAATTAACAACAATCAAAAAAACGATAAAGCATGGGTAGGTTTGGCGATGGCACATTTGGAATTTGGTGATAGAGATTTAAGTTGGTCTAATTTGACTAAAGCGATCGACGTGGATCCTATGAACCGTACGGCTCTTATTTTGCTAAATGATTTGGCAGAATCTGATTCGCAGCTTGAATTCTGCCAAAATGCGCTGATCACGTTTCTAGAAGGCGAAAATTTTGACGAGCAGATTTCACATCTCTTAATTCATATTTTTATTAAACGAAATGATTTCCAACGCGCGCAACTTGAATCGCTGAAGTCATACCTTTGGAATCCACAAAGCACAAAAAACCAAGAGCTATACAACAAAATAACACAGTTTATTAACGTTAAAGAGCGAGGGGCTACGCATGATTCAGTTTCTAGTAAATAAGAACGGGAAAGTAATTCCCCAATCTGGAAATCTATTTTTGTGTTCGTATCAGCGTCCCTTGTCGGAAGCAGAAAAATGGCTGGCTCAGTTCGATTTAAAACAAGCCAAAGATGTATTGGTTTTAGGAGGTGGCGGCGGCTACCATATCGAACTTTTAAAGTTGAAGTATCCTGATATTTTCGTTCACGTGTTTGAGTTTCGTTCAGAGATTCTAGAGCACCTGGAAGATAAATTTAAACGCACTCAAAAGTTAGCTCTCTATGGAATCAATGCCAATCAAGATTCGGTGTTTTATAAAAACATGTTTCAGTTTCTGGATGAAAAAGTTCCAGAGATTATGCCGTTCCGGTCAGGATGGCAGGGTATGGAGTCTAGCTATGAGAAACTCCATAGTGCGATGTTAATGCGTGAAGTTACTACATTGTCTCAATACTTACAGAATTCTGACAACCAGTTAGAGTTTCACTCATCACTTTGGGACGAGAAGAAGAACTTTCTAACACTTAAAAATTTAGTTTTAGCCAATACTAGCACAGGACATTTGGATTCTCAGGTGTTGGACTATTTCGGGGAATTCATGAAATGAAGATTCTGTTCGCGTCGCTATCGCGGATCGGCGATTACATTCAGCATATGATAGTAGTTCAGGCATGGGCGAAGGCACATCCTATGGTCGAGGTGCATGTAGTAGTTAACGATTTGATCCCGATGGACTTGATACGAATGAACGCACAATTCCAGCACTTTGTTCTGCCTCGTTTTGAATATCAAAAAAGAATCAATCAATTCAATACTCCGTTGGTTTATCCGTTTTGGAGTTTGAGAAAACTAGTAAAACAATTACGGTCTGAAAAATATACCAGAATGGTCGATTTGTCTCTGCAAACACAGTCTTTGGCATTTTTGAAATTAGTCGATGCCGACTTTGCCTATTCTGAAGTAGAAAAGAAAATGATTCATGAATACTTGAATCCGTCAGAATCCATGCATCTGGTTGATAAACTAAAATCAGTCCACGGTTTAGAGATCTCTCCGAGAGAATCTGTAAATTCAGGAACTCAAAGATTGCTATTTCAAGTCACAACGAGCGACGCTAAAAAGAATATCGATCTTGCTCGTTGGAAAAGCCTAGTGGAAGTTATACGCGCCGACTATCCATCTATTGATTTGGCGGTGATAGGATCTAGAAAAGAGGCGAAGCAGTTACAGCAAGTCTTTCAAATGTCGGAAATCTTCGTATGTAATTTTACGGAACTCAGCCATGTGTTGAACAGCGAAACAAAACTGGTTTCTTTGGATACTTCAATTAAACATTTTGCGGCGCTTTTCCAAGTGCCAACGGTAGAGATTTCAGTAGGTAGCAGCCATTGGATCAAAAATGCAGCTTACCAAGAAGGCAATTTCATAATTAGTGCCGATATGGACTGTAGACCGTGTATGCATTCGGTGGCTTGTCCTTATGGCCGTAATCAATGTCAGGATAAAATTAATTTTAATGAACTAAATCAGTTTGTTGGTGAATGGATTGAGAATTCCCAACTTACGCGTTTTCCAATGGTGACGATAAAACAAGATGGAAACCTAGGCGTTCTGCGTGTTCAAGCGCAACAAGGAGAAAAATGGATTCAAAAAATAAACCAAACCAATCTGTCGTTATAGAAAAATTGGTTGAAAAAGAACGTGAGCTAAGAGCCTTGATGTTAGAGACCTATAAAAATGAGGGGTTCTCTAAGGTTAATCTTTTGCAAAGGTCTTTGCTCGAAATCATAAAGGAACAAAATTTAAATGAAAATATTAATAGTCCAACTAGCAAGACTCGGTGACATTTATATGTCCTGGCCAATTGCCAGGGCAATGAAGCGTCGAAACCCCGAAGCCGAAGTACACTTTCTAGTTCGAGAGCGCTTTGCAAGCGCGCTGGAAGGATTGGAATGTGTACATCAGGTTCACAAGCTTAACACCCCCGCAGTTTTCGAAAAGCTGATGGAGTCTATTGAAGATGGTGTGGAATGCTTGGGTACATTTTTGGATGCGCTTCAAGCGAAGAAATTTGATACAGTGGTGAACTTATCGTTTTCCCCTGTTTCCAGTTATTTTACTTACTATCTTGGTCAAACGGCGAAAGAGACATTTGGTTACACTCGTTTTTCAGACTCTAGTTTTGCGCTGACCGATGCTATTTCGGCATATTATTTCTCGCAGGTAGGAGTAGAGAAACACAATCGATTCCATTTGATTGATATTTTTGCCAGCATGATAGGAATCGATCTAGACAGCGACGATTTCGCCTACCCAGTGGATTTCACATTTAGTTCTCCTATCAAAGATAGTTATATTACCGTCCAATTAGGAGCTAGCACGGCCAACAAAACGCTGACGCCATTCATTTGGGCACGAGTAATCAAAAACTTCTTAAGCGCCCACATGGGCTATAAAGTTGTTTTGATTGGCTCAAAAGAAGAACAAGATTTAGTTTCTGAAATTTACGCGTTTAACTCGCACACAGATATTATTAACCTGGTAGGAAAGACGTCGATTCCAGAGTTGTTCCCCATTATTAAAAATGCGGCTCTTCATGTAGGTGGCGACAGTCTTTGCGTTCAAATTACTAATCTGACCAAGACGCCATGCTTGAACTTGTCTTTTGAAAGCGTCAAGTTTTGGGAAACGGGTCCACGTGCGAAAGGCAGCTATGTGTTGCTGAACATTCAGCCTTCACACGTCGAATCGACAGAGGTCGCTAGTGCCATCAAGGGGCTGTTATCCAAAAAGCCGTTGCCACAGCTGATTGAAGCGGTTCAAAACATGCCGGCTTATGATTTGAAGTTTAATTTGATCAATGATTTTGAATGGGCCCTAGTAAAAGCGGTTTATTTAAACGAGCCGTACCCGTTGACAGAAGATATAGTGTTCTTCAAGGGCATTGAAAAACTGAATCAGACGAACTCGCTAATTATTGAAACACTGGAATCGGCCCTAGACAATGGTGTCGGTAAGTTTGTAAAAATTCTAGCGTCCTGCGATGAAGCATTCATGGGGATACGCCAAATCAGCCCTAAGGTCAGTATTTTCATAGACTGGTGTCTAGCAGAAAAAATAAAAGTGCCCCCATTAACCGAAATTGAAATTGTAGAATCTTATTTGAAAGTTCATAATGAACTTAAGCTTCTTATGAGACCATACTTACTAGAAGATAACACTCAGGACGAGGTTAAGAATCATGGATAGATTCAAAATCACAGGCGACAAACTAGTTGGTTTTTACGGCTCAGAGACAAAGCTGATGCAGGTGTTTAAAGACATCGAGCTGGATCTTAAAGCGACAAATCAGGTAGTTTGCCAATATATCATTAACGGCAAAGAGATTTCAGAAGTTGACGAGAATTCATATCAGGATATGAATCTTAACGACATTCAAACGCTTGAGTATTTGTCGGAAAATATAAACGAACTGCTAATTGATGTTTTGGCGAGTTGGTTAGATGCTTTCCCAGAGATGATTGGGAATACAGAGAAGATTTCGAGTCAAATTCGCTTTGATGGTGTTCAAAAGTCATTCAAAAATATCCAAGTCCTTTTGGAGAACTACGAGTATCTGATTTCTAGTATCATTTCGATCAAAAGCTTAGTAGGTGATTCTGCTGCGGCGGGTCTTGCGATGCTATCTGAAGCCGAAGAGAAAACGAAAGCAACTTTAAGTGAAGCGATTACTGCCATTGAGAAAAAAGATTTTGTATGTTTAGCTGATATCGTTGAATATGAACTGATCACAAGTCTGCAAATTTGGGAAAAATTGTTGTCTGATTTGTTGATTGTTCTTAGAGGGGAAAAATCAGTTGAACATTTATCCCGAAATAGCGGGCTCAAAATTATTTCCAATTTTAGTTCTGGGGGAAGACTGGCCAACTAATCCAGTCTCCAAGCAGTCCTTTGCGCAAACACTTGTGCAAGAAAATGTCTCAACGACCAATATTTCTTTAAGTGAAATCAAGTCACCGCAATTCAGAGCCGGTGACTTGGAATCTGCCTCTTTAATAATAATCAATCTACCTAAACATGACCTTGAATACGTCGCCGGTCGTATCGACTTTAATTTGTTATCTACGCCGGTCGTTTTGGTTTTAAATGGCACAGACATTGATATCACCGAATGGATCAACCAACGTAACGTCAATTACTTCATACAAGACGACAAACCCGAGGTCCTATCTCGGCTTGTAGAACTATCAAAAACGCGCATCCAGCGCCGTACCGTTATCAAGCAAATTGCGGAACAAAGCAAATCGGCAGATAACGTCGTTCAAGAGCAAGAAGAGCAAATTATCGCTAAGACTTTGGATATTGAGCTTTCTAACCAAGAACAAAATCAGAAGCTAAAGCGCGAACGACAATTGTTGAAATTTTTAAAAGATATCGCTTTGGCTGATTTCTACGATTCATTTTTAAGAAGCATCAAAAATGAATTTAAAGTTTTCCATGCGCTGGGTGAAATTTTTATAGTTGAACTTAAGTCAGATAGCGATTTGGCGATTTTGAATTTGAAAGTTTCTGATTTATGGCGTGAACACAAATTTCCCATGGGTCAGTCAAATCCTATTAGTGATTTTCAAGGTACAAAAAATCTATCCACGTTCTTTGCTAACCTACTGCAGAGACCTTTTGGTAAAGTCGTTTCTATGAATTTAAAAGGAAATTACTTTTTGATTGTAGAAAGTCACTTAAGCGATATTCAAAATGTTCCGTTTCAAGAATTCTTCAACGACCGCCAAGAAATTTTAAAAATGGTTTTTGATAAAATCGACAATGAAGAGAAAATGAATAGCTTTTCTTTTCGTTGGGAGAAAATTTTTGATTTTATCAAAGATCCCATCGCGATTGTTGATGAAGACTACAATGTCATTGCTCATAACGATGCGTTTCATCGCCAAGGCAATTTAAAAAAATGCTACGAGGTATTTGCGGGAGCACATCAACCATGTTCGGGGTGTCCTTTAGATCAAAACAAGAATTCAAGCACAATGAAAAATGGAAACATAATAGTTGCGAATTCGGCGTTCGATGTCATGGCTTTTGAGCTAGGCAACGTAGAAGGTGCCAAGCGTTCTTTTGTGCATACCTATAAAGATCAAACGGAAAGCAACATGTTGCAATTGGAAATAATTCAAAAAAAGAAAATGGCTACGATTGGCCGGTTAGCGGGCCACCTTTCACACGAATTGAATAATCCTCTAACAGGAATTCGATCGATGGCGCAGATCTTGTTAAAAGAAGCAACTCCGGCGACACCAACACACAAAGATTTAATTGAAATTGAGTCAGCGGCTCAACGCAGTTTATCCGTAATTAAAAACTTTATCGAATTTTCTGACAATAAGAACACTCGAATCGAAGCAACAGATATTCACAGTCTGATTGAACGAACGATGCCACTAATGAAAACATCTTTGCGCAATCATGTGGTCATGAAAAACCTGAATGCGATAAATTATACGGCACAAGTGAATCCGCCTTTATTTCAGCAAGTATTGTTTAACTTGATCAAGAACGCGATCCAGGCGATGTCCGAAAAAGGCCGAGTCACAATTGAAACGTACAATCCAAGTTCAGCGATATTTAAGATTTCTATCTCTGATACGGGTAAGGGAATTCCTCCATCAGTCCAAGCTTTGATTTTTCAGCCATTTTTTACAACCAAAGAAAAAACTCAAGGCAATGGCCTTGGGTTGAGCATAGTAAAAAGCATTGTGGAGTCATTTAATGGAAAAATTTATTTTACCTCTGAAGAGGGAATTGGTACCCAATTTCATATTGAACTACCATTAGCGAGCAGAAATGAAAATACTAGTCATTGATGATGAAGTTCTAATTACGATGTCTTTGAAGCGCGCCTTGGAAAAACGGGGACACGCTGTCGAGGTTGCTAATGGAGGCGTGCAGGGATTAGAGGCTTGGCGTCGTATAAAGCCCGATTTGGTTGTTTTGGACTTTATCATGCCGGACATGAACGCCGATCAGGTGCTGGCCGAGATGGGGGATCGCGGTGGAACGAAAGTGATACTTATGTCGGCCTATTTGGGGGAAAAGACGGTTGAAAAGCCGCCCTCGCTACAAATCGAACTATTCATAAAAAAACCTTTTGAGAATATCTTTGATATATGCGACTTAATCGAGAAAGCCGCAGGATAAACTCATGAGAATCATTTCCGGAAAATATAAAGGTCACCATTTAGTCCCATTCAAAGGGGATCACTTGCGACCAACAACCGATCGAGTTAAAGAAGCCTTGTTTAACAAAATTCAATTCGAAATCGAAGGATCACTCGTGTTAGATATTTTTTCTGGAACGGGGAACTTGGGCCTTGAGGCGATTTCTCGCGGTGCCGAAAAAGTAGTGTTCGTCGACGAGAATCCTAGATCCATCGAGATTTTAAAAAAGAACATTGAAAAATTGAAAGTCGAAAAAGGTTGTTACGAGATAGTCACTTTAGATGCGTTTCGTTTTTTAAAAAAAGCGACGGATCGCAAATTTGGATTTATTTTCATTGATCCACCGTTCACACAAAAAATGGCTCATGATGTAATGGAAGCGTTAGATAAAACAAATATCTTTGGACCGGAAACTTTTATCTCTATTGAATCTCAAAAAAAAGAACGTATGGAGACAGAATACAGTCGTCTGACTCGTTTTGATTTTCGCGACTACGGTGACAAAGTTCTTTCGTTTTTTAAAGCCAAGGAGTCATCCAATGAAGAAGGTTAACCAAGTAGTTTATCCAGGTAGTTTCGATCCCATTACGATGGGTCATGTGGATATAATAAAACGCCTTTCCAAATCATTTGATAGAGTAGTTGTACTAGTGGCTAATAATGCACAGAAGAGTTTTTTATTCACTGCTGAAGAGCGTAAAGCCCTAATTTTAAAAGCGCTTAAAAATACGAGCAATCTAAAGGTCGATATTTTTGCCGGTCTGACAGTGGATTATATGAAATCTAAAAAAATCGATAAAATTGTCAGAGGGTTACGTGCCGTTGTGGATTTTGAATACGAAATGACAATGGCCAACATCAACCGCAGACTGGCTCCGAACATCGAGACATTGCTTGTCTTCGCTAGCCCCGAGTACTACTATGTGAGCTCAAGAGGCGTGAAGGAAGTAGCTTTAAACGGGGGATCCCTAAGAGGCCTGGTTCCCGACGTCGTGAAAAAACCATTAAACGAGAAATTAAAAAAATTTAAAAAGGATTAACTATGCTTTCCAAGCGTGCGTTAAATTTAAAGCCGTCTCCAACATTAACTTTGGTTGCTAAAGCTAAAGAATTGCAAGCCAAGGGTCACGATGTGATTTCACTTACTGTCGGTGAACCAGATTGGGCCACGTTCAAAAAACCATCTGAAGCAGGTATTGAAGCGATTCAAAAAAATATCACGAAATACACACCGGCTAATGGAACTTTAGAGCTCAGAAAACGTATTGCTGACAATGCAAAGAAGGAATTTGGAATTGAGTACGCGGCAACACAAGTGACTGTTGGCTCAGGCGCTAAATTTATTATTTTCGCGGCTCTTCAAATGCTGTGCAATCCTGGCGATGAAGTGATTATCCATTCACCATATTGGGTCAGTTACCCAACGATGGTGGAACTAGCTGATGGCGTTCCTGTTATCATCACATGCGATGAAAAAGAAAATTACAAACTGACTCCAGCCCAGTTAGAAAAAGCAATTACCCCAAAAACAAAAGCATTCTTGTTCTGCTCACCAAGTAATCCAACTGGGTTGATGTACACAAAACAAGAACTTCAAGCATTTGCTGACGTCTTCAGAAAACACCCTAATGTAGTGATTCTTTCTGATGATATCTACAATCGACTTGTATTCTCGCCCAGCGACCGTGTGAATGGCGTGGCTCCGCACTTGTTGCATGTTGCACCTGATTTGAAAGAACGTTTAGTTTCTATCAATGGGGGATCGAAATCTTTCTCGATGACGGGATGGCGTATAGGTTGGGCCATGGGTCCACAAAAACTAATTACGGCGATGGCCGATTACCAAAGTCAGTCTACAGGTTCAGCATCTAGCATTTCTCAGCATGCTGTATTAACGGCGTTAGCAGAATGTGATGCTGATATTGAAGAGACCAATAAAACATTATTAGATCGTAAACAGAAAGCCATGAAAGAATTGGCTCGTGTTAAAGGATTCAAATTAAGTGATCCTCCCGGCGCATTCTACTTATGGGTAAACATCAAAGCCTACCTAGGTAAGAAATTTGATGGCGTAACTATCGAAAGTGATAAAATGTTCGGTGGTATTCTACTAGAAAAATATTACGTGGCGACAGTGCCAGGCATTGAATGTGGTAACGAAGGTTATTTGCGTTTGAGTTTTGCGACTTCCGTTGAAAAAATGAAAGCCGCAGTTGACAGAATGGTCGAGTTCACTTCAAAAATTGAAGTCTAGAACAAAGATTTAAACCAGTTAGTAATCTTAGCCCAGAAGCCGAGTTCTTCAGTTTCCACTGAATTAGGAACTCGGTTGTTCGAAGATACGCTACATTTGTATTTAGCTACGATCGTAGAGCCCGCTTTTACACTCGGATTAAAAATCAAACTTTGACCTTGAATGCTTGTCGCCACTGTCTGAGTTGGCGTGATAGTCACCGATACATTGTTGCTGACTGGGTTACACTCTAAAGGCATTGAATCAAGCGAGTCATTGATGACTGTATTGAAGAAATTCAAATTGTTATAGTAATCTGTATCACAAATTGATCCAATACCGCCGCCTGTAATACCTGAAAGTTCAGCGTATTTACGGCCGTAGTGAGCTTTAGTACCTTGTCCATCTTGCGCCGTTAAACATGTTGTATCGTCTGCTTTCACGACAATTGAATTTGCACGGAATCGGATATCAGTACCTAGTTTCTCTTTTACTTTATCAACTAACGCACTTGGAGTGTCGTCGTCTTCTAGCGCTCTGTACTCGCCAGTGTAGTATTGATCCGCCGAACGACCACCTACGCTGCGCTCGTCTTCATCAGAGATATAGATCTGTGCGTGGGCCGCACCAGCACGATAGCATTTATTATAGTCTTTGTAATTGGCATGCCAGTAGGCCGCTTTTATACCGCGTTCGTCGTTTGTATTGGCAGAACCCGTCGCTACGTTGTTCTCTAGAGTGTATCTAAAGATAGCGGGCAGATTAGCACCGTTTTGACGTTTTAAAATCCAATTCTCTGTTGGGTTGTAGTAGTAAGATGCGGCGCTATTGTTTGTAACACCCCAGCTAACTGATAGGCCCCAATAGTTGTAACTATTTACAGTTGCATACGTCGTTGTAACTAAGCACATTTGCCAATCAATCGATGCACTTTCTAATTGAGTTACGAAGGTTGTTAAACGATCGGCTAACTTAATGTTATCTGCGTTCATTGAACTTGAATTATCAACGATTAATAAGATGTCGACCTTGTCTTGGTTGGCTTGCACAACATGAGTTGTTGTTACGTCGCGAGTAGCGCCTGTGCCTGTACCGGTACCAGAATCAGGATCCGTTCCGGCTGGTGGCGTTTGTTCCTTAGCGGTATCATCCGGAGGCGTTTGGTTTGAACTGGAAGAAAACTTCACAGGTCCGCAGGCAACAAAGGACAAAAGAATAAATCCAGAGATTAAGGAAAAAAATATTTTTGATATTTTCATAACGTTTTTAACTCCATACAGACCTTATCGTTTATTTTTTCTACAACTTTAATGTTATCAGCTATTTACGGATGACGAAAGTCGAGGTAGGGCATTTCTAAACCTATTACTAGTTAAATGAACCATAAAACTAACCAGACTTGTGGCGAATCCGGTCCTTCCTTAAAATAGTAAGAGTAGGGCAGTGAAATGCAGTTGAAAGCCCTAAGGAGTTATCGTGGGTATTACGTATTTGATTCTGATTATTTTTCAAGTTGTTTCCGTAGCGGCGATCGCGACGCTTTGGGTACGCATTACCAAAATTCAAAATCAAGAAGATCAACGTTTGAGCAAAGGTCTTCAACTTTTACAAAGTAAGTTAGCGGTGCTGGAAGATCTCTCTGATCGAACTGAAATACAAGTGAATCAATTGATTGCGATACTTGAGGGTAAAATAAAAGACATTCAAGCGAAACTAATTGATGCAGATAAAATGATTGGAAAAATTGATAAAAGTATTTCAAAAAGTTTAGAGGTAGCCAATATTTTTCAAGATAAAATTCCTCATCAAGAAATTTTAGAACGCCAATATACTAAGAAATACGTGAAAGCCGCACAGATGGCCCATGCTGGTCAGTCTGTGGAACAAATTGCGAGCGTCATTGATTTAACTCGCGGTGAAGTGGAATTAATCGTAAAACTAAATCGCGACCATTTGCAGTTTGAAGCCAGTGAGTTGCCTGAGTGGGCAAAAGAAGAGTTGGATGCGGAAGACATGCAGGAATTAGACCTGAATGTGCCAACGATTTTCGAATCGAGAGGGGAAATTAATAACCCACTAAGAAATTTGGAAACGGCATTTGAGGTTCCACAGGTAGATAACAAAAATTTAAAAAAACTGGGCGATCAATTCCGTTCCGCTATGGCCGCACAAACGCCGGTAAAAATGGAAACAAATATGGTGCCGTCGGCGACTCCTCAAAGTGCCCCCGTAGCTCCAGTAACTAGAACCCCAAGCTCGTTCTCTAAACGAGCGACAGAAATAAACAACGATATCATCAATACATTCGCACAGTTCTTCGATGCGGCTCCTGAAATTCAAAGTGCGGCCCCAGCTGCCAATAAGAACGAAGAAGTAATCATGCAACGTGGGAAAAAGATGACCGTTAAGCCATTTCAATTCAAGCACATTGAGGGTGATGTAAACCCATAAATGTTACTATCGTCTAAATTCTAGACAGTCTCCAATGTAAAAAGTACCTGGCACGCCTTGCAAAGGAAGCCTTGTGCAAATAACTCAACAGGAGACTAAAATGAAAGCCCAAATATCGAAAAAGGTTATTACGTATTCAATGGTAGCAGCGATGTTATTAACTCAATCTGCATCAGCGGCCGGTTCCATTACAGATTTTTTTAAAAAAGAAGCGGAAATTACAGTTCCAAGTGTGCATCCTTGTGCTCGCGAGCTTCAATTAGAATTAGATCAAATTAAAATCATGGAATCGACTCAAGACGTAATTAATAGCGATTCTAAATTACGCGTCGGTTTTGGCACGGCTGCAGCTGCGATGGAAGGTCAAGATGCCGTCTCTGAAGCATTAAAAGGTAATCTTTTAGAAGCCGGTCTTTCTGCAATTTCGGCAGCCATCTACGCTAAAAGAGCCATCGACGAAGGTAAAAAAGATATCAAAACTCATTTCACTTTAGCTGAGGGTATTCAAGAAAGAAAAGCGAACTTAAAATATGTCTTAGCCAATCCCAATGTTTGTAACGAAGCTGTTCGTAAAATATTCTTAACGACATTCTTGGCAGAGACAATAGAAAGAAATAAAAGCCACGTCGCGGTTTTAGATGCAGGTGTCAATAAAATGGAAGGCAAGTTAACACCGATCCAAAATAAAGTTTCATTAGGTGTCGGACTTGCACTTGCGGCCGGTACAGTAATCGCTTTTAATTCTAAGGCTCCACCTTTAGCTGTTGGGATACTAGGTGTTGGTTCATTTTTAGGACTTGGCACTGGTGTTATCGGTTTTGCTAAAGACTATTTTCATAACATTCCGACTTTGAATGAATTGAATGCTCAAAAGTCTGAGCTTGAAAAAATTAATAATCAATTTCAATATCAGTTATCTTTGTTGAAACAAGCTTCTAACTAGTTGTGATTTTAAAAATTATTCTTTTCTGGAGTTTAATTGTGTCAGTGTCCCTCGCCGAAGGCGGGTGGACACCTGCATTTGAAAATGCGGTGGCCCAATTAAATGAAAAGGATAAGCGTGCTTTTGATCAAGCTCTAGTTTCCTGTGATGCCTATAAAAATAGATCTTTCAAAAAATTTGAATTCACCCCGCATGAAGTGAATGTATTTCTAGGTACTGCCGGGGATGTGAATTACGCTGCAGAGAAGGTTCTTTCTAATGGTTGGCAAGAAGGCACGGTCGTATTTCGCCAAACGCGAGGAACGGGAATGTATTTATACGAGTTACTAAATTCCTATGGTTTTATGATAGCGATGAAAAAGTGTTTTGATAATAACTTATCCAAAGAAAATCGATATGTAGCCGAGCTTATTTTGATTGATGCTGCGGTTAAGGGTATCTATATGGGCGGTACTTATTTGTCGATAAAGTATCTGTTAGCTCGTCGTTGGGGAATGGCCCTGTTGACTACTTTGGTGGTGGCGCCGATTTCTGGTTCGACGCCGAAACCTCAAGAGTTGAGTATGATAGAGCGAGTTCAGCGACAATTAGACACCGTAACCGACCTCGTTCAAGAACACGTTAATGGAAAGGGTCGTTTACCTTAACGATCTATCTACTTTTGTTATCTGTCTCTGGTACCCAACCTTTACGTTGAGTTAACAAACGCTTCACCCAGTACGAGAATGTGTCTTCTTGTGTTGGCGCACGTCCAGTGATTAGTAAACCTTGCTCACTCATGACTGAAATCAATCGTTTTACAGTTTGTCTCTCTTCGTCACTAGTCAGTAAACTAACTCCATATCCAAAGCGACCATTCGAGTTCTTTGAATAAACAATCTCGCCTTTTAAAGCATAGTTTTGGTCTTTGTATTTAAAATCGATATCGATGCGTCCCATGGTATTCATCTTAAGATCTGTCTCGATCAACAATCCGCCTTCAGATAAGTTTTTGATCTCGCCGCGACCTTTTTGATCGACCCATGTGAACTCTGTTTCAAATTCGGCTTTAAAGCGTGGTTTTGTTTCCCACCAACGTAAACGTGGATCGAAATAAACCTGACGAACTTGTGGTAGAATAAAATAGCCAACAACTAAAAGATTAATTAAATAGAATGCGATCAAGTATATGCCAAGTTCAATCGTTGGTTGGGACTGCCAAGACATATAGCTGTAGGCGAATGGGAAAATCATCAGTAACAAGTACAGATAGTAACTCCATTTTTTGCAGATATAAATTAAGATACCGCCCAGAACAGGGATGCAAAGAAAGATAAATGTTCTAAATAATTCATCGGGATTAAATAGGGCATTGATATACGCTTTAATTGTGACGTTAGCGAAAATAGAATTTGCAACGATGTTACCCAGCGGTGCGAAAAAATGAAGTAGTGCTAAAACGATTAGCGGCCATGGTTTACGTTTCATACAGTCCCCTATATAAAAAATTCGTTTGTTGAATTAAATTGTATACTTAATAAAGGACTGATTTAAGGTTTTAGTTTATAAACTCGATCTAAGTTAGATTAGATTCCTAAATAAGAACGACGAACTTCATCGTTATTTAACAATTCCTTGCCGCGACCTTCGAGCGTGATAAGTCCCGTTTCCAGAACATAGGCACGATGTGAAATCGTTAGTGATTGCTTCGCATTTTGTTCAACTAACAAGATAGTCATGCCTTCAGAATTTAATTGTTTCACAATT
Organism: uncultured Bdellovibrio sp.; assembly: GCA_964498705.1. Classification (GTDB taxonomy): domain Bacteria; phylum Bdellovibrionota; class Bdellovibrionia; order Bdellovibrionales; family Bdellovibrionaceae; genus UBA2316. The sequence goes on from CAZCHT010000038.1 coordinate 16,008, forward strand.
TCAAAAATCTGGCTGACGATGATAGGAGCTAGACCTAATGAAGGTTCATCTAACAATAATAATTCGGGTTTACACATTAAAGCGCGGCTGATCGACAACATCTGTTGTTCGCCACCAGATAATGTACCGGCCATTTGCCACAAACGTTCTTTAATGCGAGGAAATAATTCTAGGCAACGATTGTAGTCTTTTTTAATTTGTTCTTTATCGTTACGGCTATAAGCGCCTAATTCTAAGTTTTCTTGCACGCTCATCTGAGGGAAAATACCGCGACCTTCTGGTGATTGAGCAATACCTAAAGTTACACGTAAGTGAGACGGGACTTTAGAGATCTCTTTACCTTTGAACTCAATTTGGCCTTCAGACTCAACAATGCCGGATAAGGCTCTTAATGTCGTTGTTTTGCCAGCACCGTTAGATCCGATGAGGGAAACGATTTCGCCTTTTTGAATATTAAAAGAAATTCCTTTTAAACCTTTAATCGCACCGTAGTTAACTTTTAAATTAGATACTTTTAGCATTAGTGTGACTCGTCCGCATCGACGCCCAAATAAGCTTCGATTACTTTTTTAGAAGTTTTAATTTTCTCTGGAGCGCCATCTTCAATCTTAACCCCATGATCAAGAACGAAAATTTGCTCGCAGATACCCATAACTAATTTCATATCATGCTCAATCAATAATACCGTTAAATTAAACTCTTTTCGGATCTTCGCAATTAATTCCATCAAAGAGTGTGTTTCTGAATGATTCATACCTGCAGCTGGTTCATCCAAAAGAATCATCTTAGGTTCCGTCATCAAGGCACGAACGATTTCAAGTTTACGTTGTTCACCGTAAGGAAGATTGGCTGAACGCTCGTTAAATTTATTAGATAATCCAAAAATATTTAGTATGTCTTTAGCGCGGTTAACTAGTTTTGTTTCTTCCACTCGGAACGCTTCTGTTAAAAACAAAGCATCGGTCCATGTGTATTTCACATGCTGATGATTAGCAATCAAAACGTTTTCTAAAACTGTCAGGTCTTTGAACAATCGGATATTTTGAAATGTACGAGTCAATCCATGGCTAGAGATTTCAAATGGTTTCAAGCCGCTGATTTTTTTTGATTCAAAGGCCACTTCGCCCGACGTCGGTGTGTAAACACCGGTCAGCATATTAAATACAGTTGTTTTACCGGCACCATTTGGTCCGATTAAGCCAGCTAGTTGTCCCTTTTGTACTTGAAACGAAAGACTTTCAACCGCTTTTAAACCACCAAACTGCATGGTGATATTGCGAACATCAAGTAGAGGAGCCGACATTCTTTCTCCAGTTTAAATTGATTTCTTTATCTCCGAAAAGACCTTTGGGTCTTAGGATCATAATTAAAATTAAAGCTAACGAATAAATGATCATACGTAAATCGACTCCGCCTGTGTAATCTTTTAAAGATCTCAAGATTTCAGGTAGAACAGTGATGATCAGAGCGGATGTTAAAACTCCCGACATGCTGCCCATGCCACCAAGTACGACCATGATAACGGCATCGATACTCATTAGAAATGTGAAACTCGCAGGGCTAACATAGTTAGTGAAGTGGGCATACAACGCACCCGCAATTCCAGCAAAGAAACTAGACACCACAAATGCTTGAATTTTAGCCTTCGTCGTATTGATACCCATAGCTTCCGCTGCAATTTCATCTTCGCGAACGCTTAAGAAACAGCGACCGTGACTTGATTTTAGTAAGCGCCAGATAACAAAGAAACAAATAACCGACCAGAAAATTGCAAACAGAAGTGATGTAATATAGTTAGATACAACAAAACCACCAAGTTCAACTTCGGGCATCGAAGGAATCGATGAGATCCCTAAGGCGCCGCCCAAGTAAGGAGCGTTGTTCAAACTAACACGAATAATTTCACCAAAACCCAGAGTCACGATGGCAAGGTAGTCGCCTTTTAATCGTAGTGAAGGAAGGCCAACTATATATCCAAACGCGCCAGCCAGAAGGCCGCTGCCTAAACTGATTAAAATAAAATAAGGAAGACCAGCTAAACCTTCAGGTACCGGGAACTTCGTTGTCATCACAGCAGTGAAGTAGGCACCGACAGCGACGAATCCTGCGTGGCCTAACGAGAATTGTCCGGTGTAGCCATTAACTAAATTCAAGCTCATGCCCATAATAGAATTCACAAATAAGAACAATACGATCAATTGAATATATGAATTGGTCAGCAAGCCAAGAGCCGAAGCTACAATTAAAACTACCAACGCTGCAATCAGAGGATTTTTTAATGCTCTCATTATACTTTCTCGATTCTGTTCTTACCGAACATACCGGCTGGTTTAACTAATAAAATAAAAATCAAAATTAAAAAGGCAAGGGCATCACGATATTGTGATGATCCGTAAACCACCACTAGAATTTCAGAAATTCCTAGAATCAGTCCGCCCGTAACCGCACCGGCGATACTTCCGATACCACCTAGTACAGCAGCAACGAATGCTTTCAAGCCAATCATTGTTCCCATCATAGGTTCGATTTTTTGGTACTTAATACCAACTAGAATCGCGCCGATACCTGCCAGAGACGATCCGATAATAAATGTGTAAGCGATCACTCGAGATACGTTAATACCAAGGATAGATGCCACAGATGCGTTGTGACTGACGGCTCGCATCGCTTTGCCTAATTTCGTGTGATAAACTAAGAAATGCAAAACTCCCATAGACACTAAGCTAACGACCAAGATTGTAACGTCGAACGATTTAATAGGAGCACCGGCAATTGTAAACAAAGTCTGCTCTTCAATTAACGTTGGGAATACTTTTGGATCCGCACCAAAAACAAGTTGTGCGAAATACTGTAGAAACAAACTCACACCGATCGCGGTGATTAAAACATTTAATTTAGGTGCTTTGCGCAGAGGGCGGTAAGCAAATTTTTCGATCGTAAGTCCTAGCAGACTGCAAAGAACCATCGTCACCACAAGAACTATGGCTAAAGAACCAAAACCGGGTGACGAGGATAAATTTAAATATTTAGCGGTGTAGTACGCAAAGAATGCGCCCATCATATAAACTTCTGAATGGGCGAAATTAATCATTTGCAGGATACCGTAAACCATTGTGTACCCTAATGCGATTAGGGCGTAGATACTTCCGAGACTTAGGCCATTAATCAAATGCTGCAGCAATTCTTCCATAAGACAATAATGTCTTAGGGACTAATTGTTGTCACATACTTTCTTTTTTCTCCATCGACTTGAACAACAACAGCACTCTTAACAGCATTGCGTTCTGCGTTCATCGAAATTTTTCCTGTTACACCAGCAAAGTCTTTTGTCTTGGCAATTTCGTCGCGAATTAAATTAGGTTTTAATTCCGCAGCACGTTCGATAGCTTCGGCAACAATTTTAGCGGCGTCGTAACCTAAAGCAGCTAGACCATCTGGTACTTCGTCATTATAACGAGCTTTGAATTTTTTGATAAACTCAACAACCACAGGATCAGTCGATTCTGTGGTGTAATGATTTGAAAAGTATTGACCGTTAATCGCTTCGCCACCTATCTCGTGCAATTTTGGAGAATCCCAACCATCGCCGCCAAGTAGGATTGCTTTTAGATCCAGTTTTTTAGCTTGTTTGGCAATATTTCCAGCATCGCTATAGTAACCAGGAATAAAAATAACGTCCGGTTTTTTAGCTTTGATTTCTGCTAGCTGAGCGTTGAAATCGATATCTTTGGGTTGGTATTGAATATCTTTAACAATCTCGCCGCCCATTTTTTTAAACTCAGCCACGAACACGTTCGCTAGACCTTCGCTGTAGGCATCACCATTTTTTCTGAAGATAGCGGCTTTTTTAACTTTCAAATTTTCGATCGCAAACTTTGCCATCACTAAACCTTGGAATGGGTCAATGAAACATACGCGAAAAATATTATCACCTTTTTGAGTTACTTCTGGATTTGTAGAACTTGGCGATACCATTGGGATGCCATGTTTCTGAGCAATTGGAGCAGCAATCAATGAACGAGAGGAAGCCACTTCGCCAATCAAGGCTACGATTTTTTCTTGAGTGATTAAGCGATTTACAACTTTGGCCGTCTCTTCGTTTTTACCTTGGTTGTCTTCCGTAATTAATTTAATTTTTTTACCTTTGATGCCACCTTTGGCGTTGATTTCATCAAAAGCCATTTTGATACCTTTGTTGGTAGAGATTCCAAACGTTGCATCGTCACCAGTTAACGAGCCGTATTCTCCGATTAGGATAACGTCTTCTTTCTTAGTGCAAGATGAAAAGATAAAAGCTGCAGCCAACATCAAATTAATGATCATAAATTTTTTCACAAGATCCTCCAATTATGACGTGTTTAAAAAAGGTTTTTAAGCACGCCTAGTAGCTGACTATGTTTGCTGATTTATAAAAGGGGGGCAATTCAAAATTTGATAAATCTTTCCATAACTTAATGCGTAAATGACGGCTATTTATTAAAGGATTTTTTAATCGTTTCCAGAACCTGGTTGGTTTCTTCGAAGGGGTTAAAAACATAGCTTAAATTTTGGCTTGGATCGGTCATGGAAATTTGCGAAATCGCCTGAAATCCAGTTGGGCAAACTCCAAGGCAACTGCTGGTCATAACACGGACTTTGCCTTTAAGGCCCATATCGTTAAGTTCAGCTTTATACTGAGTTTTTATTGATTCCGCTATGTCAGTAGAAGGCATTGAGTCTGCGGCGCGCGCTGTGATCGATTTTTGACATTTTGTACAGATGAAAATTCCATACTCACTAAAGTATACTTTGTCTGTTTTCAAAATAGCTCTCCTTGAATAAGTCAGTGCTAAACGAACTCGTTTTTATTTTACCCAGATCAGTCGTGGGGATTTCGTCCACTCGAATATACCAATTGATACGCTCGAAAGGCAATACGAGGTCATTAAACCGTTTAATAACATTTTTCTGTTTTGCTTCATCTTGGCTTTTTGCGAAGACGGCAAAGAGTTCGTGCTCGTCACGTTCGCTCGGCACAAAGTGCAGGATAGGCGCATGATTTCCCAAACTCATTTCTGCTGAAACGTCGCTCAAACGCTGATTTAACAGCTGTGTATTTACTAGCTCACCTTTGATTTTGATGATTCCTTGATCGCGTCCCAAAATTTGAAATTGATTTTCAGCGAGGGCGGCTCGGTCTTCTGTCGACCAGAAGCCATCGTGCTGTTGAATCGGTTGGAATTGCCAGTGAACATCGGGTGTTTGAGTTTCTCCGGGGGTGCCAATCTCTTGAATATACCCGTCGAACAAAGAATCCGTCCTGATAGATAAGCGGTCATTTGAATCTAGTTTTATCTCAACATTTGGTAGTGGATCATAATACTTGTCAGATTTCGAACTTGTGCTGATGAATGCACCGGTTTCAGTCATGCCAAATGTTTTTAGCAGAGGCCAGCCAAGGTCTACCATTTGTGCCCAATATTGATTGGGCAGAGCACTGCCTCCAACCAAAACGGTCTTTAAGTGTTTTGGTGCTGGAACGTTGTTCGTAATAAGATCAAAAATTTGAGTGGGAACAAGCGAGCAGAAATTAATAGTCAGCTGATTCAAATTTTTAGCAAATATTTGTGGATCCCATTTCGTCCAATAGTAAGCTTTATTTTTATTCAAATAAGCGCGCGCTAGGATCGATAGGCCAGCCACATGATGCAGAGGCAGCGATACGAGCCACGTATCTTGTGGAGTTGAATTCAGCTTTGCATTTGCTTTTTTTGCCGCATTTAAAAAGTTTCGCTTTTTCAAAACAACAATTTTTAATTGATGGGACGTGGTCCCCGATGTGGGGATCAGCAAAGAGGGTTCTGTAATTATTGGTGTCGATTGCAACAGTTGTTGGAGCTGGCGCAATATTTCCAATTTGCGCTCGCTATGTAATTGCTCGTTCAGAAATAAAAACGAAATCTCTGAATCGAAAATAAAACCAGGTACTGCGCTGATGTCGACCGCTTGGTGATTCGAGTTTTGTGTCCACGTAGAGGGCTGAAAGAGTTCAAGTTTTTGGTCATTAGTCATCTCAAGCTTCAGATCAGCAGTCATCGCAATTCCTTTTCGGCATCGCTCAGAATCAGCTCTAAGGATTTTGTGTCGGTGTAGTTAAGTTTAAGCCAAGTCAGTCTATCTAAAGTGTTCATCAGCTTCTGAAGTTTTTCCTTTTGAAATGTCCAAAGAGCGCCGTCAAAGCCAAGTAAGCTGGCATATTCGTAGTTACTAAACAACGTGTGCGTGTGAAAACCAGGAGTCATCAAATGATATGGGAATTGTTTTTTTAGCTCGCAATAATAAAAATAGGTTTTCCACGTACCGACGACATTATCCATCATGTTGGTCAGAACTAGTTTCTTTTTTTGAATCGTCATCTGGATTAATTCCGGCAGCGAAAAACCGCGCAGTGGTTTAACGATGCGGTACTGAAAATGTTTGGGTTTGTTAGCACCAGATTCTTTTTGATATTCGGTTTCACGCCCTGTGAATTCGGCGTAGTTATCTAATGCCAAGGGAACTATTTTTTCTAGTTCAGACCAGTGGTAGTGGCCATAATCAGTTGGGTCTTCGACGTACTCAAGATTTGGAATTCTCTTTAACATTTCGAGCGCTTCTTTAGATTCCTTAAAACTTAAAGAGCTATTTAAATCGATACGAACCAAATAGGATTTCAAATTCAAATTCATCAAGGCCTTGTGCTCGGCTTTAAAATCGCGGCCCATTTTAAATTTTAGAACGTCAAATTTTCCGTCCTGAAAGATTTCCATTTCGTGGCCCAACGTCTTATCGTAGCGCGAAACTAGCGCGTTTGATTTTACAGAAATTAAATCCGTCTCATTTAAATGAAACGGGTATTTGAAATCACCATCGGCGGCTTTCATAAGAAAATCTTTTAGCTCGGGAAGTGCGGGATCGCCTAGCTCAGGCCAGTGAATGAAGTCGGAAAAATTTCTGAAGTTTTTAATTAGAGTTTCAACCGGTGAAGGCTCTATGGCATTGGGATCACTTGGCCCACGTGACGGTTTTTTCTCTTCGACAAGATCTTTGATAAAGAACCCCAAGCGAGGCTCTTTGTTGCTCCTTGAATTAAGTGAATCCACGGGTTGGAGCGAGTATTTGTGGATCCACATTAAAGGATCAATCCTATGCTTAGTAAGACGCCAAATATTAAATGGAGCCCTGCGGACTGGCCAAGGAACTGATTATACTGCGCGCTGGGTGGGGTCTTCTGAACATTCTTTATGATCTTAATAGCGAGTGGTAAAGCAATGAACGGCAGAACCGCAGTTACCCAGCGACCTTGTGTCGCCCAGTAGATCTGCAAAACGAACGGAGCTAAGCACATAAAATAAATTTCTTTCTTTGCGCCGTCGATTCCTAAGCGAACCGCGAGTGTGCGTTTATTCACTTTCGCATCGCCTTCTATATCGCGAAGATTATTAATCGCGATTAATACAGTTGCGTGCAAACCAATTTGCAAGCCCAGTAGGAATGAATCCATCGTCCACATTTTTGTGTGCAAATAGAATAATCCCATTACGGCTGCTAATCCGAAAAATAGAATGACGAATAAATCGCCCAAGCCACGATACGCTAACGGGTAGGGGCCTGCAGTGTAAGCATAACCCATCATCACAGAAAGAATTCCAATGATCACGATGGGCTGTCCACCTTCGTTTACTAACGGGACACCGAGCAGAATCGCACCGATAAAAAACAGAGTCGCAAGTCCTAGAACCTGCATACTAGTTAGAACACCGGCTTGCGTAATTCGCTGAGGACCGATGCGTTCTTTCGTGTCGGCGCCTTTTTTAAAATCCATCGCATCGTTAACTAAGTTAGTTCCGATTTGTATGAAAAATGAAGCCACAAGTGCATAAACAAATATCCACCATTGAAATTTGAATGGTGTCGTTGCTGCTAATGCGGTGGCAGCCAAGCACGGCACTAACGAAGCCGTTAGTGTCTTGGGTCGAAACGCCAACACGACGCTTTGAAATTTGTTTTTAATAACCGGAGAGGACGTTGTTGCCGTTGTCATTACGGTAAGCGTGGGAATTTAGAAAAATCGGGTTTTTGTTTCTTCACGTACGCATCGCGACCTTCTTGAGCTTCTTCGCTCATGTAGTAAAGAAGAGTAGCGTTGCCCGCTAGATCTAAAAGGCCCATTTGGCCATCGCAGTCTGCGTTCAAACACGCTTTCAAGCAGCGTAAGGCCATTGGAGAATGGTCCAGCATTTCGCGGCACCATTTTACAGTTTCCATCTCTAAATCTTCTAATTGAACGACGTGATTCACTAAACCCATGTCCAATGCTTGTTCAGCGTTGTATTGACGGCATAGGTACCAGATCTCGCGCGCTTTCTTTTGGCCAACGATACGAGCCAGGTAACTTGAGCCAAGACCGCCATCGAAAGATCCTACTTTTGGACCTGTTTGACCGAAACGAGCATTATCAGCTGCGATTGTTAAGTCGCACACGATGTGTAGAACATGACCGCCACCGATAGCGTATCCTGCAACCATGGCTACAACGGGTTTTGGTAACTGACGAATTTGTTTTTGTACGTCTAAAATATTTAAGCGAGGGATGCCATCTGTTCCAACATAACCTGCATCACCGCGTACACGTTGATCGCCACCAGAACAGAAGGCCATTGGACCTTCACCGCAAAGAATGACAACACCAATCGATGGATCTTCACGAACGATATGGAAAGCTTCTTGAAGTTCTAAAACAGTTTGTGGGCGGAAAGCATTTCGGCTTTCAGGGCGATTGATTGTGATTTTACCGATGCCGTCGGCTGTTTTTTCTAAACGGATGTCGTTGTATTTTTTAATAGTTAGCCAATCAGCGGCCGTTTTGATTTTACGGCTTTCGTTCTTCATATATTCTTCGCGGTTGAATTCGGTAGTATTTGTAGTCATATGAGACCCCTTTTCTGCTGTTTTTTAAGAGGTCCTGAACCTACTCCGACTTGTCAGGGATTGCAATTATTCTTAAAGTTAGTAACTATAGATTTATGCAAAAAAATGCTCATGAAATCCTGGTTTTCGCGACCGGGGGAACAATTGAAAAGACATATAACGAATTTGATGGCTCTCTAGAGAATCGCGGTACTAGCATTAAGAACCGCATTGTCTCGAAACTGCGCTTACCGACTACTTTTATCGAAGTTAGGCCGCTGATGAGCAAGGACTCGCTCTATATGACGGACGATGATCGCAAAATCATCTGCCAAAGCATTCGTGAAAACGCAGACGGGCAAAAACCAATTGTCGTCCTACACGGAACGGACACGATGACGGTAACAGCAGAATTCTGCCAAAAACAAATCCAGATGCCAAAAGTCCCCATAGTTTTCACCGGCGCCATGATCCCCATGGGATTCGAAGACTCCGACGCCACCCAAAACGTAACCGAAGCCCTCTACGCCACAAGATTCCTAACACCAGGCTTCTACATCTCATTCCACAACCAAATCTTCGAAGTCCCCAACGTCCAAAAAAACAAAGAAAAAAGCACCTTCGAAACAAAAGGTGCCAGGTCCTGAATCCAGCCTAAAGGGTGCCAGCCTACTTTTCCGGACGCACCGCTTACGTAAAAGTAGGCTGGCACCAAAAAAAAGGCTCCGTTGGGAGCCTTTTCGTTTTTAACTTAAATTTTTTGAAGTGCGGGTATTTTTAGGACGCGGGCTGCGTGCCCTGGCACCTTATAGGGATTTGTCGGCTTCTTTTTTGATCTTTACGATGACATCGGATTCTTGGATTTGATCTTTGATTGTCATTGTTGGATTTTGGACGACACGTTGTTGTAGTTTTGTGAAGATGGGTTCTCTGATCGCTAGTGAGTTGTCTTGTAGAACGCACTGACGGCAGATTTTTTTATCTAGATTGATAATGATCGGAGCCTTCATGTTAGCTGACATTTGTGTGGGATCATCAGGGATAGTGATGATGCACAAGTATTTTGTTTTTTCTGTCGGCTGAAGACGTAAGTTTTCTGTGTCTGTTTTTGTCAGATTCACTTTGTATGTATGAGCGAATAACTCTGGTTCTAACACAGGAAATGCAATTTCTGGAGTTTCGCAGCTTTGAAGCCAAATGAAGATTTCGTCGGCAGGATCATCTACCAATACGAACTTACGTAAATCCGAAAATCCCAGCAACCCCTCTGGAAAATTCAAAATGTCGTCGGCTTCAAACAACACCGGACCAAATCTTGAAGTTTGAATTACCATGTTAAACCCCCCACTCGAGCTCACCTAGTGCCATGAACACCTCACGACTTAAACTAAATCAACTTACTCCAATTTTAACCTTTTACGCGCCAAATACCTAAAAATTAGATACATAACCCTAGCGAAACGGTTAGCCCACACTTAAAATCTGGACTTAAATAGGGGTAAACTCAAGAGAATTGACGGAATGTTCTGCGTCGCTCCAAGAGCGTTGCTGAGAGAAAACGGCAAATAGACTGTAGTGGTAGGCCTCGCGATGGGCGAAGCCGGAAATTATTTTGAAGTGGGCTTAAGTAAACTAGCTACTGATTTCGATTTATCAGATGAAACTTGAGACGATTCTTTGTTTTGATCCTGAATCGCTAAATAAACTTCTTCACGATGAATTTTTGTATCTTTAGGAGCTTCAATACCTAATCGGACTTGCTTACCTTTGATTTGAACGACGCGAATCTTGATATGATCATCGATCGCAATGCTTTCACCCAACTTCCGTGTGAGAACGAGCATATATACTCCTTATAAATGCTAACTAACCTTATATGTGGTCGTATCGGCTGTGTTAACGAGAACTGTAGGTATTATTTCTCCGTCCCAAAGTCAAGGGGGGCACTCACGCTTTTGGTCTGACTCTTCGTTCGGGGGCGCCTAGCCTCGTCGGTCGGACTCCCTGCGACTTGGCGCTGCCAAGCCTCAGTCGCCTTCCTCCTGCGGCCTCGATTCAGACCAAAATCGTGAGCGCGTGTTCGGTTTGGGGAAGGGGAGTTCCTTTTTGGAACCTTTTCTGTCATTGTCTTAATACTCTTAAAACATGCACTGAGTGCGGCTTTAACGCTGATTAAGAGAATTTGTTATAGAAATTTTGGGCTCTTTTTATAATTTATTTTTGTAATACTGTTTCGCTAGAATTTCTGTGGATAGGAACGTCATCGATAGGAAAAATAATAAATATAATCCTTCTGTGGCTGGGTAAAAAATATAAACTGTGGAGATTAACACTAGTGCTGTTGCTGTGAGTTTGCTGACTAAGGCTTGAGTTTTTAACTCAATCAGCTGGTAGCGTTCGTCTTTGATTTCATTTCTTGTGAGTAGTTCGATGACCATGTAAATCGCTGTGCAGGTTATGATTGTGATTTGCATCCAGTTTAGGGTGATCATGGTTTTGATTCCTCTTCTAATGAAAAAATATCTTCTACTTTTACGTTTAAGGCGCTCGCTAGTTTCAGCGCTAATTCGACTGAGGGGACGAACTTTGAGGTTTCGATTGAAATGATGGTCTGGCGAGAGCAGCCGATTAGGTCCGCCAACTGTTGTTGAGTGAGATCGCCTTGCATCGCGCGATAGCCCCTAACCTTGTTTTTTAACTCAGCTTTTTTCAATTCCGCCACCCTCAGATCCAATCTAAGTAAAACATACTTTACTTTATGTAAAGTATAGCGTACATTAAGTATAGTATGCAGTACTCATATATAAACACTTTTAAGCAAGGAGCAACATGAAATTTTTTAAATTTAATCCAAAAGAAATCAAAAAACTGTCGATGTACATATTTGTAGCGTTCACCATTCGCTGGGGTGTGGCCGAAGCCTATCGAATACCTTCCGAGAGCATGAACCCGACTCTAAAACCGGGGGACCAAATTTTCGTCAATAAAGCCCAATACGGCGTGCGTATCCCGTTCACTAAGACATGGCTATTTAAAACCGGAGATGTAAACCACGGCGACGTCGTTGTGTTTAGATACCCCAAAGATGAGTCGACCTATTATGTGAAGCGTGTGATCGGTCTTCCCGGCGAGCAAATTTATGTGGATGAAAAAGGAACTGTGTTTCGCGATGGTGTTGCGCAGACCGAAGACTACACAGCAAAAAAAATAGGGAACGCGCCAGAAGGCTCAAGCTTAGTTCCCTATGGTCCTGTGACTGTCCCGCCAGACCAGTTGTTCGTGCTTGGTGATAACCGCGACAACTCGGCCGATAGCCGTGTCTGGGGATTCTTACCCAAGAGCCACTTGATGGGAAAAGTCGCCTTCAAGTGGTTTAGCTGGGTGGATTAAAAACCACCGACTAACAATTATGGATTAATTTGTTTTAGTTTTTCTTGGCATTGGTACGAGAACGTAAATGTCTCTAACACTTTGCCACGGATGCTCTTAAGAACATTGTCAGCGCAGAACAACTTGCCCTTAAGGTTCTTAAGAGTGTCGTTACACTGATATGAAAATGTAAAGCTGTGGACTGTTTCGCCGTATATGTTTTTCAAGTTGCCGTTAGCGCAGAATAATAAACCTTTGATATTTTTCAAAGCTTCGTCGCATTGGTAAGTAAAAGTAAATGTTTCAATTTCTTTACCGTTAATGTTTTTCAAGACATTGCCAGCACAGAAAACGCGACCAGAAATTTTCTGTAGAGATTCGTCACACTGATAAGCAAATGTGAATTGGTGAACGTCTTTGCCATTTATGTTTTTAAGAACGTTGTTTGCGCAGAATAAAGGTCCATTGATTTTTTTAAGAGACTCTTCGCACTGGTAAGAGAAAGTGAACGTGCTAATAACTTTGCCACGTGTGTTCTTTAATTCGCTGCCAGCGCAAAACAACGGACCAGTTACTTTTTTAAGAGCTTCGTCACATTGGTAAGAAAATGTGAATTGGTGAACGGTATCACCATTTGTATTTTTCAATAAATTGCTAGCACAAAATAATTTTGGCTGGCGAGGTGAAAAATCATCTTCTTCATCCCAAACTTGAGCGAATGAAAAGCTAGCTAATAAAACGATCGATAAAATTAATTTCATGAATTCTCCTTAGGCAGAAATGCCTTACAGGAGGGGTCCTAGTAAGAACAAGGGAGAAAGTAAATTGAAAAAAACGCATAGGCTGAAAGAAGTATTCGGTAGGGCAATGGTCGCTGCCTTACTTTGGAAAAAATTTCCGTAAAAAATGTGAAGAAAATTTATTTCAAGAAATCCAGCAAGCTTGGCTGAATCATTTTGCCAGAGGTATCTAGCGTTGCTTTTAGCGCCGCATCGGCTTTATTGATATCGGAAACCAGTTTGAAAACATCGGCGTCTTCTAGCTGAGATGCGACGATTTTGTTGTCCACAACTGCTTTTTGTAAAGAATCCATAGAACCATTGATGGCCATGATTCGCGAACCGACTTCGGATCTACCGAGTACGACCTGAGATACCGACTGATCGATTAGATCCATTGCGCTTTGGATGCCTTCTTTGTCGTTCGTTTTTAGTGAAATCTCTAGGCCCTTGATGACCTGGAAAATATTTACGCCGCTGTCGCCGTTGGAGGGATCTTTTTCACCAATTTGGTTAGGTGAGCCAGGGGCTGCGGGTCCACGAAGCAAAATTTTGCTTTCTTGATCTTGTTCGAAAATTTCTTTCGATTCCATTTCGCGTTGTTTGATCGGTTCTAAATCATCAATCGATTGTGGTGTGATTTGTCCTGGACGAACCAAGCCGTCGACTTCAAATCCTTTACCCATGAACACTTTACTGCCTGGCAAGTTGACCGCTAGGAATTGATCTTTTTGCGTTTGAATTTTCAAATCACCATCATCTCCGGCATATTCACCCGAGATATTAAAAGGCATCGTCTGAGTTTTGAAGCCCGAGAAGATGTATCTCTCGCCCATTTTACGATTTCCAATTTGCACAGCCTGATTGTAAATCTGCTCGATCTCTTTTGCCGTCATGGCGCGGGATTGAGGATTGGCCGAAGCATCATTGGATTGACTGATCGCTAGCTCTTTAGCGCGAACCAGAAGCTCTGTTAGCTCACTTAAAGATTGATCCGAGAATTCTAGGAACGACTTGGCTTGATTAATGTTTTTTACGAACTGAGTATTTGTTTTCTCTTCCGTACGACTGGCTAGAACACGAGTCGTCGCTAGGGGATCATCTGACGGTTTATTGATTCGACGTTGAGTCGCCGCTTGATTTTGCAAATCAGCCATATCAGTACGATTTTTACTGATGTTCTTCTGAACTTGGTTGTATTGCATTTTATCTGCGATTCTCACGTTAATAATCCTTTAATTACATTCGTTTTAAGTTAAGCACTGTATCGAACATTTCATCTGCAGTTCTGATTAGGCGGGCAGAGGCATCGTACGCTTTCTGCATTTCGATCATTTTCGTTGCTTCTTCATCTAAACTAACACCGCTGATACTTTCGCGGATGTTAACCAGTTGATCTAAAATATTTTTTTGCGATTCAAATGTTTTTACGGCTCGTTGAGAAATCGTACCGATTTGACCGACTTGAGAAATGTAGTAGTCGTCCATCGTCGAGTTGCCTTCATCCATAACTTTTTGGTATTGAAGGGAGCCAATAATATTTGAAATCGTATTGTCCCCTGGACTATCGGGACGAGCAGCCACGGCCACTTTGCCGGCATCCAATTGAACCGCTTCGCTGAGCTGCAAGGTCTCTGAGGCCCCTTTTACATCGGTTGGTAAATCGAAGAATGTATTATTTGTTTTACCATAACGATCATATCCGGCAACGTGAGCTGTATTTACTTCGTCAGCTAATTTGTAAGCAAGGTTGTCAACTGTATCTAAATGTTTTTCGATAATATCATCGCGAACTTCCAAAGCTCCGCCGATTTTACCACCACGAATTTGATTAGTAATATTAAATAAGCTGCCTTTTTCAGATGAACGATAGAATAACTCGACTCGGTCGCGTTCATCGGTATGTGCTGCTTTAAGTTCGTTTGCCGAACTCCCAGAAACTAAAATTGCAGTATTTCCAGCAGTGATGGATAACATACCGTTATTGCCTTCACCCCAAGTGATATCAATTTTTTCTCCCAATTTTTTTACTAACAGATCGCGACGATCGCGTTCGTCATTGGCCGGAACGTTTTGAATTTCAACTAACTGAATTTTTTCATTCAAAGAGGCAATTTCTTTTGTAATCTGATTGATTTCTTCAGTCGTTGTTTTGATCTGACCATCTAAATCCGTTTGTACGTCTTTAAGTTGCTTGTTCATGTTTTTGAACGTGCCCACGAGGGTATTCGCTGATTCGCGAACCATAGTTCGCGAGGCTAAACTTTCCGGAGTATTTGAAAGCTCACGGAATGAGTTAAAGAATTCATTCATTTGATGATTTAAGCCTTTAGTCCCTTGTTCATTGTAGACTTGCTCAACACGGCCCAAAGCATCAGCCTTTGTTTCTGCTTGGCCTAAATTCATTTGTTCACGTTGGATTTGTTTTTCTAACCAAGGATTGTTAACTCGGGAAACCTGACTGGCTCTAGCGCCCATACCAATGCGCAAATTACCAGACCCGATCGGCTCGTTCGTAACTAGATCAACGCGCTGACGAGAGTAACCTTCTGTGCTTTTATTGGCGATATTGTGCGATACAGTCTGTAAGGCTGTTTGGGCGTTCGATAGAGATCTTTTTCCCACGTCCATCATGGACGAAATCTTAGACATCCTGTCCCTTTCTTCGAGAGTCGCGTTTCGAAAAACGCCAAACTCTTCGTTCTCCGCGGTCGGTCTCC